>JAAZVZ010000023.1 GCA_018623155.1 Glaciecola sp. | reverse complement strand
TGGTCGTCGTGTGTTAACTTCCGTTGGCATTTTTTTGATCATTATACTAGCTGTTGCTACGGGTTTGATTGAACCCAATCCAAGACCTTATTAACCTGTTTACTCGATAAAAAAGCAGCGCAAGTGCGCTGCTTTTTTTATGGTCTTATCGTTACAATATGTACACAAAAATAAATAGCATGACCCAGACAACATCAACGAAATGCCAGTACCAGCTTCCCGCTTGGAAGGCAAAATGTTCGTCCGGAGTAAAATGGCCTTTTAACACGCGGAAAAACAATACAATTAGGATCACCGTTCCTAATGTCACGTGCATGCCGTGAAATCCGGTTAATAAGAAGAATGTATTCCCATATATTCCTGAATCCAACGTCAAACCTAGTTCAGTGTATGCATAGATGTATTCTTCAACCTGTAAGCCCAAGAATATGACACCAAGTAAAATCGTCACACCCAGCAACCAAGTTAATTGCTTGCGTTTGTTTTGTTCCAAACCTACGTGTGCATAGTGCAAAGTAACCGATGACACTAACAAAATCATGGTATTGACCAAAGGCAAACCAAACCACCCCATTGGCGTTGTTTCTGTCCCACCAGGAGTCTGTACTAATGGCCACATTGCTTGGAATCCAGGCCAGAGAACTTCATTGGTCATGGCATTGTTCGACGAACCACCAAGCCAAGGAATAGCAATCATACGAGCATAAAATAGCGCGCCAAAAAACGCGGCAAAGAACATGACTTCAGAAAATATGAACCATGCCATACCTTGTCTGTAAGATCGGCCTAATTGAGCGGAATAGAGGCCAGACATGCTTTCATCGATTTGGTTTTTGAACCAGCCAGTTACCATGACAATTAATGTAACGATACCTAGGGTAAGGATATAACCACCATAACCTTCTTTACCCTTGGTCATTTCAACCGTAAAGTTTGCCGCGCCCACTGCAATGAGAAACAGTGCAACTGCTCCAACAATCGGCCATATACTGGATTCTGGGACGTAATATTTTTCGTACTCTTGCTGTTGTGCCATTCTTTTTCTCCTTTACTTTGAACCCATAGCTGCTTGTGCTTCAGCTACGCCTTGTGCCGCCTCGGTGACGTCATACAAAGTATATTGCACTGTAAATTGTTCGATATCTTTCGGTAATTGAGGATCGATATAGAACTGCATTGGCATGAATGCTTCTTCCCCTGATAAAAGGGGCTGGTTATTGAAACAAAAACATTCTGTTTTATTTAGATACAAGGCTGCCGTACCAGGTGATACAGATGGTATAGCTTGACCAATAATATCTCGCGAGGCTGGATTTCGGACATAAAACTCAACCGTATACAGCTCACCAGGATGCACCTTGATACGTTGCGTACTCGCTTCAAATGCCCAAGGCATCCCACGCATTGTTTTTGTTATAAACTCAATTGTGACTTCGCGTTCTTTATCAATTATAGGAGCAGAATAGACTGCAGCGGTTTCATTGGTTTTGCCATTGATACCCGTTAGATCGCAAAATACGTCATATAGGGGCACCATCGCAAAACCAAAACCAAACATACCAAGGACAATCCCCACTAACTTCACCACTAAGCGAGAGTTTTTTTGCTCTTGCACCGGTGTTGAGGGTATTTGTTCTTGACTCATAAACTCCGCTCCTGAATCCGTCTCAATTACTTAACTACTGGTGGTGTATCAAAAGTGTGATATGGTGCTGGTGATGGGATTTCCCACTCAAGACCTTCTGCGCCATCCCATACTTGGTCTGATACAGGTTCACCTTTATGACGACACGCTTTGATCAATAGCGCTAAGAATATCAACTGAGATAGACCAAACGCGAAACCGCCAACACTGATCCACTGGTTAAAATCTGCAAACTGCAAAGCATAGTCAGGAATACGACGTGGCATACCAGCTAAGCCTACAAAATGCATTGGGAAGAACAGTAAATTGACTGAGATCAATGAGCACCAGAAATGCCATTTTGCTAATGTTGTATCAAACATGACACCGGTCCACTTTGGTAACCAGTAATAGGCAGCTGCCATGATTGAGAACACGGCACCCGATACCAATACATAGTGGAAATGAGCCACAACAAAATACGTATCGTGATACTGGAAATCGACTGGTGTAATCGCAAGCATCAAACCTGATAATCCACCTATCGTAAACAACACCACAAAAGCAATGGCAAATAACATGGGAACTTCAAAGGTCATTGAACCGCGCCACATCGTGGCAACCCAGTTAAACACTTTCACCCCTGTAGGGACTGAAATCAGCATGGTGGCAAACATGAAAAACATTTCCGCTGCCACTGGCATGCCGGTGGTAAACATGTGGTGCGCCCATACAATGAAAGACAGCAAGGCAATAGAAGCCGTTGCATAAACCATAGAGGCGTAACCAAACAGTGGTTTACGCGCAAACGTTGGGATAATGTGAGATATGATACCGAATGCAGGTAATATCATGATATATACTTCAGGATGACCAAAGAACCAGAAGATGTGTTGGAACATAACTGGATCACCACCACCAGCTGCATCAAAGAAGCTTGTACCAAAATACTTATCGGTTAGAACCATGGTCACCACACCAGCTAAGACGGGCATTACCGCAATCAGCAAGAAAGCTGTAATTAACCAAGTCCAAACAAACATTGGCATTTTCATCCACGTCATACCAGGTGCACGCATATTCCAGATAGTCACAACTACATTGATGGCACCCATAATGGATGAAATCCCCATAATGTGAACTGAAAATACAAACAATGCAGTAGAGTCGGTACTATACGTCGTAGACAAGGGCGCATAGAACGTCCAACCAAACGCTGGACCACCACCTGGTAAAAACAGTGAACTAATCAAAATAGCAAAAGCAAACGGTAGGATCCAAAAGCTCCAGTTATTCATACGTGGAAGTGCCATATCTGGCGCGCCAATCATCATTGGAATTAACCAATTTGCCAGGCCGGTAAACGCTGGCATCACCGCACCAAATACCATCACCAAGCCATGAACTGTTGTCATCTGGTTAAAGAAGTTTGGATCAACGATTTGTAAACCTGGCTGAAACAATTCGGCGCGAATGACCATGGCCATTGCCCCGCCAGTTAAAAACATAATAAATGAGAACCAAAGATATAACGTTCCGATATCTTTGTGATTGGTTGTGAACAACCAGCGCTTTATGCCCTTTGCAGGACCGTGATGATGGTCATCATGGTGCGCATCGTGTTCAAGAGTATCAGTTGCTGTGCTCATTGTTGCTACTCCTAATTACCATTGGCAACAGCGTGAATGTCTTTCGCTTGAACTACATCCCCAGTGTTATTTCCCCATGCATTACGCTGATAGGTAATAACTGCTGCAATTTCAGATAATGTTAATTGTTTAGAAAATGATTGCATGGCCGTACCTGTGACACCATTTAATAATATATCGATGTGTTTTGGCTGGTCGTTCAATGCGATGTTACTGCCTTTAATCGCAGGAAATACACCTGGAAGACCTTCACCGTTTGGCATGTGACATGCGGCGCATTTCGCCATGTAGACCTTTTGTCCGTTTTCCATTAAATCATCCAACGACATATTCATGGCTAACAAACGTTTTTCTTCTGCTTCCGCTTGAGCGATAGCTTCAAGCTTCTCATCGCGCCACATTGCATAATCATCCGGAGACTTGGCAATGACAACGATTGGCATAAAGCCATGGTCTTTACCACAAAGTTCAGCACACTGACCGCGATAAACTCCTGGTTCATTGACCATAGTCCACGCTTCATTAATAAATCCAGGATTGGCATCCTTCTTGACGGCAAAATCTGGCACCCACCACGAGTGGATAACATCATCAGAAGTAATCAAAAACCGTACTTTTTGTCCGGTCGGGATCACAAGTGGACGATCGACTTCTAACAAGTAGTTTTCACCCTTTGCAAATTTATTGCTAATTTGCTCGCGTTGAGTAGCAAGATTTGAAAAGTAGTTGATCCCACTGTCCATGTACTTGTATTCCCACTTCCACTGCGATCCTGTGACTAAAATGGTCAAGTCGGCTTCAGAAGTATCTTCCATCGCGATCAAGGTTTGTGCAGCGGGTATCGCCATCAAAACCAAAATAATAAACGGCGCCACTGTCCAAGCAATTTCTACTTTGACACTCTCATGGAAGTTAGCCGGTTTAACGCCTCTTGATTTGCGGTGACGAATAATGGAAACAAACATCACACCAAACACAATTACGGCAATGCCAACACAGATCCAAAACATCAACATGTGCAAGTCATAAACTTGCTGGCTAATATCTGTAACGCCTTGTCGTAAATTCAAATCGCTTCGCCCCGCACTCTCTGCTGTGTCCGCCAAAATAGGCACACTTGCCAACACAGAACAACATGCGAGGAAAAATTTAGTGAGTTTTTTCACTCAACACCTCCGCCGATTTTTAAGATAAAATTTAAGTTTGTAAATAATAAGAATGGACTTGTAAACTTGAAACCTTTCTTTTGTTAAGCCTATGTTAAATGATGTTTACATGTTGAGCAATATGTTTATTTGAATTAAATTTGAAAAATGATCCTTTTTTGTACACCTTCGCTCAAAAATTAAAAAAAAACCGCAAAACGTTATATTTTGCGGTTTGATATTGATCTATAAAGGTATTTAAAGTTGCTACATCCAGTCGGCTGAACGAATGACTCCTACTGCAATGCCTTCAATATTAAATGCTTGTTCAGCCAAATCGACCACAATTGGCTTAAACTCTTCGTTTTCTGCATGTAAATAAATATATTGACCGGATTTCTCAAGTCGTTTAACAGTAACATCGTCTTCAACCCTTGCCACAACGACCTGTCCGTTATGTACGTCTTGAGTTTTGTGTACCGCTAATAAATCCCCGTCCAAAATTCCAATGTCTTTCATGCTCATACCATTAACACGCAACAAAAAGTCAGCATTAGGGCGGAACAAGTCCGGATCCACTTGATAATGGGATTCAACATGCTCTTGAGCGAGTAAAGGCTCTCCTGCAGCAACGCGTCCAATCAGAGGTAAACCGGATATCTCAGGTTCTTCTTCTAAAGGGACATTCAGTTTTATGCCCCGAGAGGTGCCAGATAAAATCTCGATCACACCTTTGCGCGCCAAGGCTTTAACATGTTCTTCTGCAGCGTTAGGAGACTTAAAGCCTAGCTGTCTTGCAATTTCTGCACGTGTTGGAGGCATACCTGTTTCTGCAATAGACTGCTTGATTAAATCCAAAATTTCTTGTTGACGCGGCGTTAACGGTCTCATAATTCACCTGTTTATTAATACAGTTACTGGTAGTATATCCAGTATATTTAAAATTGCAACTTTCCTATTTAATGCTTAACTGGCTAAGCGCCTTCAGCTTGCGTATAATCCACACAGTTTAATAAATAGGATCTGATATATGCGCTGGTGGCGTAAACTCTTTGCTTTTTTGTTGTATTGGCCAATGCGAGTCCTTGTCAGGGCCCATACCATTCCCGCTCAAGTCCAAGATGAGTTGCACATCGATACGCAAAAACCGATCATTTATCTTCTGCATACTCGTTCAGTAGCAGATCTCCTTGCGCTTGCCTTTTCTGCCCGTAAGGTAGGTCTACCTAATCCATTAACTAGCCAGTTATTGCCGGGTACGGACATTAAACATCCTCGTGCGTTATTCTTACATACTACGATGCCGGTATTTGGTAAGAAGCCACGCAAAACAGATATTGAGAGCCAATTCACAGAGTTATTTAATATTCATCGGCAACATCCAGACATGGATATCCAATTTGTTCCAGCCTATGTGACTTGGGGTCGCGCTCCTGAAAAAAGCAAACCGAACTTCAGCGACCTAGTTGTAGATGTCGCTTCACCGAGTTGGTTACGCAAATTCTTTATTGTATTGTTTTTAGGTCGCGATAATTTTGTATCCTATTCTCGCGCGGTTTCTTCTAAATTCATGTCAGACCAACACGGTTCGGATGGACTCATCGCCAAAAAACTTCTGCGCGTTGCTGCCACCCATTTTCAGCGCAAACGTCAAGGATTAACCGGGCCAACACTTTTAGAACGACAAACACTGCACAGTGCTGTTGTCGGTGCTCAAGCGGTTAAACTCGCAATGCGCGAGGAGGTTCGCAGCAAAAACATCACGCCCGCTAAAGCCAAACAGATGGCTCACGACTACTTGGATGAAATTGCTGGCGATTATCGTGAGGGATTAGTTCGTTTTGCTAATCGTATCCTCACTCCGATATGGAACAAAATTTACAATGGGATTAGTGTTAACAACGCTGCTACGGTTCGCGAACTATCCAGAAATGGCCACGAGATTGTTTATGTCCCTTGTCATCGTTCACACATGGACTATCTTCTGCTGACTTATGTCATTTATCATGAGGGCTTAGTCACCCCTCACATTGCTGCAGGTATAAACTTGAACTTTTGGCCCGCAGGTCCTATTTTCCGAAAAGCCGGCGCATTCTTTTTGCGTCGCAGTTTTGCTGGCAACAAACTGTACACCGCAGTCTTTAGAGAATACTTAGAATTGCTATTTAACAAAGGATACTCTGTCAAATACTACCCTGAAGGGGGCCGTTCCCGCACAGGGCGTTTGCTACCCCCTAAAACCGGTATGCTGGCCATGACTTTGCAGGCCATGCAAAAGGGTATTCAACGCCCAGTCAGCATAGTGCCAGTGTATATCGGCTACGAGAATGTGATGGAAGTCGGTAGTTATATGAAGGAGCTCCGTGGTAAAGCCAAAAAGAAAGAGTCCCCGCTACAAGTTCTCTCTGCCATCAAGAAACTCCGTAATTATGGCCATGGATATTTGAATTTTGGTGAGCCAATTTTGCTGAATCAATTTCTTGATGAGCATGCACCAAGTTGGTCTGTTCCAGTCGACAATGAAGACAAAAAACCCAGTTGGTTGTCACCTGCTGTAAACCGTCTTGCCGACGATGTGATGCTCGAAATCAACAAATCTGCAGCCATCAACGGTATGGCATTAACATCATTGTGCTTACTTGCTTCTAAAACCTTCAAAATGAGTGAAGATGAATTACGTCAAGCCATCGCTGATTATCTAGATTTATTCCGCGCGGTACCGTTTTCTTCTACTGCAACCGTTCCAGATGTCGATGCAAACACATTGTTGCAAAGCACATTGTCCCTAAAGCGTTTTACGATTAACCAAGACGACTATGGCAAAATGATTGCACCACTGTCTGACAAAGCGGCAGCTCTAACCTATTACCGCAACAATATTATTCACCTTTTTGCTCTACCCAGTCTGATCATGTCTTTGGTCTTTAGTGGCGCTGCGACAAACAAGAAAGCCATAAAAGAAACGGTCACAACTGTGTATCCTCTATTACAAAAAGAGTTATTCATTTACCTTAATTTGAATGATGCACTGGTGATGACGGAGCGTTTTATCGAGCAATTTATTGCGCAAGGATTACTCCTTAAAGGAAAACAACTTATACCGCCAAGTGCTTCAAGCCCGACTTTCCACTCTGCGTGGCTTTTATCTAGAGTCATGCAAGATACTTATCAACGCTACGCCATCGTCCTGCACGTCTTAAGTATCCACAAACAGATTTCTCGCAGTGCTTTAGAAAAAGATTCGCGAAAAATTGCAGAACGATTATCGGAACTTTTTGGCGTCAGCTCTCCGGAGTTTTCGGATAAAAACGTGTTTGCAACCTTGATAAACGGATTACGAGAAAACGACCTAGTCAGTTCCAATGAACAAGGTTCTTTGGTGCTTAACGAAGCCTCACAAAACTTACAAGAATTGGTCGACAAATTAGTTTGGCCAGAAGTGGTGCAGCACTTGGAAAAGTTAGACTAGATAGTAGATAAAGCGAGTTTACTGGACTCGCTTTACTTTCATTGACAAATCTCAGTATTGTAAGAAGTAGCGATACGCGGGATCTGCAGTATGCTCTTGATACGCAAAACCAAGCTCTGCTAAGTGGGCCTCAAATTCTTCAGAAGCGTTGTCTGGTAAGTTAAAGCCAACCAAAACTAATCCATCGGCAGCGCCATGATTGCGATAATGGAACATAGTGATATCCCAACGTGCACCGAGGGTATTGAGGAACTGCAACAACGCACCAGGATATTCTGGAAACTCAAAGCCGAACACGCGTTCGTTAATCGTAACAGGGGGTTTACCGCCCACCATATGACGTACATGCAGTTTCGCAAGCTCGTTGTTGGATAAATCCATCCATTGATAGCCATTTTCAGTCAGTTTTTCTGTAATTTGATGATACTCTGACAAGCCACCTTTGAGTTTGATACCGACAAAAACATGCGCTTTATCCGCACTGGCAAAACGGTAGTTAAACTCCGTGATCAAAATTGACCCTAAGGTTTCACAAAATGCCTTAAACGCACCGGTTTCTTCTTTGAGCTCCACCGCTAATACGGCTTCTTTACCCTCACCTAACTCACAGCGCTCAGAGACATAGCGAAGGGTGTGAAAATTGATATTGGCGCCACACAAAATACCCGCGACCCTTTTGCCTTGATTGTGCACCGCGTATTTGCGGATAGCCGCTACTGACATTGCACCTGCAGGCTCTGCAATCACACGCGTATCATCAAATATATCTTTAATCGCCGTACAAATTTCATCATTGGTGATGGTCACCACATCGTCCAAATACTTTTGGCATAAACGGAATGTTTCTGTTCCAATCGTTTTGACTGCCACACCATCTGCAAAGATACCGACACTTGGCAAAGTAACAGGATGACCAGCCTTTAATGCCGCTGTTAAGCAAGCCGACTCATCGACTTCGACACCAATCACTTTAATCGCGGGATTGAGCTCTTTGAGATAGACCGCCATTCCGGCGGCTAAACCGCCTCCACCGACAGCAATGTAAACCACATCTAGTTCAGGACATTGTTCGAGTAATTCGCGAGCCACTGTCCCTTGACCCGCAATAACATCTGGATCATCGAACGGCGGGATCAAAGTCATGCCCAACTCTGACGCTAAGGCTTTTGCTTTATCGGATGCAGCATCAAAACTCGTCCCATGCTGGACAATTGTGACATATTCTCCACCAAAGTTACGGACTGCCTCGACCTTGATATCTGGTGTCGTTTCAGGCATAACAATCGTGGCTTTGATTTGCTTTCGTTTGGCCGCATACGCGACACCTTGTGCATGATTACCTGCAGACGCGGCAACAACACCAGCATCGAGCTGAGCTTGAGTCAGTTGAGCGATGCGATTAAAAGCGCCACGAAGTTTAAAAGATTTGACTGGTTGCTGATCTTCACGCTTCAAAAACACTTGCTGTTGCAACGTTTCCGATAAACGCGTCATCGACACACAATCAGATTGCACTGCCGCATCATAAACGGGTGCGAGCAAAATCTTTTTTAAATACTCTTTGGCGCTTACTGTCATGTTAGATATCTTCTATCTTACTTGGATCACGCACAGCACCCTGATCGGCACTGGTCGCCAACATCGCAAATGTGCGCAGAGCAAGGGATACTTTGCGCTTGCGATCAAGTGGTTTATACGGACGCTCACGCGCCTCCATCGCAGCGCGACGAGCATCGAGTTCATCATCCGATAGCTTCACATTTAATGTACGATTAGGAATGTCAATCTCGACCATATCACCATTTTCAACGAGCGCCAATCCACCACCAGATGCTGCTTCTGGAGAACAATGGCCAATCGATAAACCCGATGTACCACCTGAGAAACGACCGTCTGTGATCAACGCACATTCTTTGCCAAGTCCTTTGGATTTTAGATAAGACGTTGGATAAAGCATCTCTTGCATGCCCGGCCCCCCTTTAGGGCCCTCATAACGAATGACAACTACATCGCCAGATTTGACTTCGTCATTGAGAATGCCAGCTACAGCATCGTCTTGATCTTCATAAACACGAGCAGGGCCGGTAAATTTCCAAATCGATTCATCCACACCCGCCGTTTTGACGATGCATCCGCGCTCGGCTAAATTACCAAACAAAACAGCTAGACCACCTTCTTGAGAATAAGCATGCTCCACTGAACGGATACAGCCATTTTCACGGTCGGTATCAGCCTCATCCCAACGGCAATCTTGACTAAACGCTTTGGTCGTACGGATCCCGGCAGGACCAGCGCGATAAAACTTATCTGCCTCTGGATTATCTTGTGTAATGTCCATGGACGCGATCACTTCTTCCATCGACTTTCCAAGCACGTGATGCGCATCACCGTGTAGCAAGCCAGCTTTGTGAAGTTCATTCAAAATGGCCATGACGCCTCCGGCACGGTGGACATCTTCCATATGATATTTTGGCGTGGCAGGCGCTACTTTTGATAAATGCGGAACCTTGCGCGACAACCGATCAATATCATCCATCGTAAATGGGATCTCACCTTCAATAGCCGCTGCGAGCAAATGTAATATAGTATTGGTTGAGCCACCCATGGCGATGTCTAAACTCATCGCATTTTCAAATGCATTAAAGTTCGCAATGTTGCGAGGTAACGCTGTTGCATCGTCATCGCCATACCAACGCTGACAGAGCTTAACAATTTCTTTACCGGCTTGAATAAATAGTTGCTCACGATCAGCATGTGTCGCCAGCATCGAACCATTGCCTGGCAAAGAGAGGCCTAATGCTTCTGTTAAACAGTTCATCGAGTTTGCAGTAAACATACCCGAGCACGAACCACATGTTGGACAAGCCGAACGTTCAATTTCGTCAGAATCTGCATCGGAGACTTTATCATCCGCTGCTGCGACCATCGCATCAACCAAATCCAATTTAATGATTTGATCTGAAAGTTTGGTTTTACCCGCTTCCATTGGGCCCCCTGATACGAAGATCACAGGGATATTCAGACGCAGGGCCGCCATCAACATTCCTGGGGTAATTTTGTCACAGTTGGAGATGCAGACGAGCGCATCAGCACAATGTGCGTTACACATATATTCTACAGCATCGGCGATTACTTCGCGTGATGGCAACGAATACAACATGCCGGCATGCCCCATCGCAATGCCATCATCAACGGCTATCGTGTTGAATTCTTTGGCGACACCACCCGCTTCTTCAATGCTGCGCGCAACCAACTGGCCAAGATCCTTAAGATGTACGTGACCTGGTACAAATTGCGTAAATGAATTCGCAACCGCAATAATGGGTTTTCCAAAATCCCCGTCTTTCATACCAGTGGCGCGCCATAATGCACGAGCACCGGCCATATTACGACCTTGTGTGGTTGTTGCTGAACGTAGTTTAGGCATTGCTATTACTCTTTTTTAAAACTTATTTATATACGGGGGTTAACCAATTCCACTTGTCTTCAGTCTGTCCATTAAACAAGCCGAAAAACATATCCTGTACTTCTTTGGTGATTGGACCGCGACCGCCATTACCGACTGCGATACCATCCACACTGCGTACTGGAGTAACTTCTGCTGCGGTACCACACATAAAAATTTCATCCGCTAGATACATTGATTCACGTGGAATGTTTTCTTCGCGAATTTCATAGCCAAGTTCTTTGAGCAAAGTCATACAAGTATCACGAGTGATACCTGGCAAAATCGCGGCTGTTTTTGGAGTCGTCATGACCACTTTGTCACGGATCACAAAGATATTTTCCCCTGCGCCTTCAGACACATAGCCATTGACGTCCAAAGCAATACCTTCGCCATAACCGTGACGACGTGCTTCCATTGAAATTAACTGTGAAGATAGGTAGTTACCACCCGCTTTTGCGCCGGTTGGTAACGTATTTGCCGCTAAGCGCGACCAAGAAGAGATACCGGCGTCCACACCTGATTTTAGTGCTTCTTCACCCAAGTAAGCCCCCCACTCAAAGGCCGCGATACTCAATTCTGTTTCTTGACCGAATGGCACCTGAATACCCATACCGAGATCACCATAAAAGGCGATTGGGCGAATATAAGCTGATTTAAGCTCATTTGCGCGGATGATATCCATGGTGGCTTGATTGATTTGGTCTAGCGTGTAAGGGATTGTCATACGGTAGATCTTTGCTGAATCAAACAAACGACGGTTGTGGTCATTTAAACGAAAGACACAGGTACCTTGGTCAGGTGTATTGTATGCACGGATACCTTCAAATACAGATGAACCATAATGAATTGCGTGAGTCATGACATGCACAGTGGCATCTTGCCAAGGCATGATTTCACCGTTAAACCAAATTTTTTCTGCGGGGGTTTTAGCCATTTTCTATTTCCTTTGAAGCGCTGAGAACCTTGCTCACGCCCATAAATTATTCAATACGCGCCCATAATACACTGGAAAATCGCGATCCGGTAGCACAAAGAAAGAGAACTGATCTCTTGAGCAGAAATGGTAAAAATTAGATTGTCGTCACTGAAAGAGCGAAGTGCTCTATGTATAGTTAGCCTGAAGCGACTCCAAAAAGCAAATCTTTTTTGGTCTTACTCACCCAGACATCTGACCAAAAGACCTGATTTACTAAAACTGGCCATCGCCAAAATGCTGATACATTACAATTTTTGGTAACCCTGTTATTTGGAGAATGATAATGAGCATGACGACCTTACATACCAGCACAGTGATTGGCTTTAGCGCGCACGATATTACCGTTGAGGTACATATAACCAAAGGTTTACCGCAATTTCAGATAGTGGGGTTAGCCAGTGGGTCACAGTCGCACGTTAAAGAACGAGTGCGCAGTGCCATCATACACTCAGGTTATACGTTTCCAGCAAAACGAATCACCGTTAATTTATCACCTGCAGATTTACCCAAATTTGGTGCGCGATTTGATTTGCCAATTGCCCTTGGGATCCTGATTGCATCTGGCGAAATCACTGCTGAGAAGTTAAATGATTATGTATGCTTGGGTGAACTTGCTTTATCGGGAGAGCTTAAAGCAGTAAACGGTATTTTGCCCGGGATAAAGCGTGCAATCAACATGGGAAAAAAAGTCATTTTTTCGCACAACCAAGCCAATGAAGCCGCTCCTTTTTATCCTGAATGCTGCTTTCCCGCAATGACCTTGAAAGAGGTAGCGGAACACTTCAATTCGTCTCAATTTGCTGACACAAGCACTAAGTTAACGTGTCTGAAACCGGTTCAAGTCACGCCTCAATCAAGTCAGTACACCGACACACAATGGCATTTGATACAGGGTCAGCATGCAGCAAAACGAGCGCTTTTATTGGCGGCAACAGGTGGACATAATATATTGCTATACGGGCCGCCTGGTTCTGGTAAAACAATGCTCGCCTGTGAGTTGGCTAATTTATTGCCTGATCTTTCCAAAGGTGCTTTTTTTGAAACGTTAACACTGCACTCACTGGCACACCGCCCTATCCCTGATTCGCGTAGGCCGCCTTTGCAACGCCCTCATCACAGTGTTACCAAAATAGGCTTGCTTGGTGGCGGTAATCGAGCCCAACCTGGCGCGATTAGCTTAGCGCACAATGGTGTCCTGTTACTTGATGAGTTAACGGAATTTGCAAAGCCTTTATTGGACCAACTGCGCGAGCCACTCCAGGAGGGAGAAATCAGATTACATCGAGCACATTATGCCTTGAGTATGCCGTGTCGCTTTCAACTCATTGCCACGCTCAATCCAAGTCCAACGGGATCTGTGGAACACAATCGAAGCAGCTTAGATGCCACAATTAGGTATTTAAACCGACTGTCTGACCCATTGCTTGAACGCATAGACATGCAATGTGAAGTACCCAAGGTACCACCTCAAATGTCCCTGTCTTCAGCAGACGAACCGAGTATTGAAGAGTTGGCACAACAAGTCAAAACCCAACATCTCAAACAGATACAGCGACAAGGATGCCTCAACAGTCAACTGACCCCCTCTCAAATCAATGAGATGTATATTGGCCGTGACACGCACCATCTTTTAGAACAGGCGCAGAATCAATATCAGTTATCCCAGCGCATTATTCACAAATTAATTGTCATTGCTCGTTCCATTGCGGACCTTGATCATACAGTGGATATCGAACCCAAACATATTGCAGAAGCACTGCAATTTCGCAGTTTCGATCGGTTATGCCAACAACTACAATGTCCGACTGGTTAATTTACCCACTCGTCAACTCCATAATTGCACGGATTTTAGGTTCAAAGGCGCGGGTGGCTAAACAACATAAGCCCAACTGGTAAGCTTCAATATCCGGTACTGTGATCTGATTCAAACGATTTGAATGGCGCACATAATCTAAGATGATCTTCGGCACAAAACCCAGTCCAACCCCCAAATTGACCATACTCACAATTGCCTCATTTCCGCCCACCGTCGCATAAATCCGAGGACGAATATTATGCTCAGCAAACCAATGATGCACAATGCGCCGCGACGGCCCGGACTCCGGCATAATGACTGGTTGCTGAGTCCAATCAACATCTTTTAAACGCTGGATTTTAGAGGATTTAGGTGCGATTAACACCAAGGGGACGTTATCCAAGTGTTGAAATGTCACGTCTTCTGGCCATTCGGGATAATGAATACATACGGCAGCATCCGTGGATTTTTGCTGCACGCGTTGCACCGCTTCTGCGGGATCTCCGGTCAATAATTTTAAGTCTACATTGGGATGCAAAGAGCGATATTTATCGAGTAAACCGGGTAAATGGGACTGTGCTGCCGTAACAGAGCAATACAGGCTTAATTCTCCTCTTAACTGCGTTTGATCCGATTGTAGTTGGCTATTGACCCGCTCCCATTCGGCCAAAGTATTACTCGCGAAGACTAAAAATATTTCCCCTGCATGGGTTAAACTGACGGAACGGTTGTTGCGCTCAAACAAGGTGGCTTGGGTCTCTTGTTCCAATCTGGTAATAGCGCGACTCAACGTCGATGGGGTAATAAACATTGCTTGTGCCGTCTTACCAAAGTGTAATGACTGCGCCAGATGATGGAAAAGTTGCAAAGTGCGAAAGTCCATAAACCCTCTTAGATACAATGAAATGAATGATTGTTGCAAAATACGCAACACTAAGTTGCAAATATATCATTTTATCCAACAAAAAACATCGACTAACATACACACAAATCGTCACTGATTGATAATGAAATGGTAAATATCCGCAACGCGGATTAAATTTTGGAATTGGAAAGTATAAGCATGGCTAATTATTTTAATACCTTACCTCTACGCGTACAGCTTGACCAACTTGGTCGTTGTCGTTTTATGGATCGCAGCGAGTTTGCTGACGGTTGTGATTTTTTGAAAGGTAAAAAGATTGTCATCGTCGGTTGTGGTGCGCAAGGTTTGAACCAAGGTTTGAACATGCGTGACTCAGGTTTAGACGTTGCTTATGCGTTACGTCAAGCGGCCATCGATGAGAAGCGTGATTCATTTGTTCGCGCCACTGACAATGGTTTCACAGTTGGTACTTACCAAGACCTGATTCCCAACGCTGATTTGGTTTATAACCTAACGCCTGACAAGCAACACTCTGCAGTAGTTGAAGCGGTTATGCCTTTAATGAAACAAGGCGCGACGCTTGGTTACTCACACGGTTTCAACATTGTCGAAGAAGGTCAGCAGATTCGCTCCGATATCACAGTGGTCATGTGTGCACCAAAATGTCCTGGTACAGAAGTACGTGAAGAATATAAGCGTGGCTTTGGTGTGCCAACCTTGATCGCAGTACACCCAGAAAACGATCCAGAGAACAAGGGCTGGGCCATTGCCAAAGCACTTGCTTCAGCAACAGGTGGTGATCGCGCAGGTGTTCTTGAATCTTCTTTTGTCGCAGAAGTTAAGTCTGACTTAATGGGCGAACAAACAATTTTATGCGGTATGCAACAAGCCGTTGCAGTACTTGGCTATGAAAAAATGGTTGCTGATGGTGTTGACCCAGCGTATGCAGGTGCATTACTGCAGTACGGCCTAGAAGCAATCACCGAAGCATTGAAGATCGGCGGCGTGACTAACATGATGGACCGTCTATCTAATCCAGCCAAAATCAAAGCACACGATTTGGCAGACGAACTCAAAGTTATCTTGCGCCCATTATTTGAAAAGCACCAAGACGATATCATCTCTGGTGAGTTTTCAAAAACCATGATGGAAGACTGGGCAAATGGCGATGCTAACTTGCTTAAGTGGCGTGCTGAAACAGGTGAAACTGCGTTTGAAAATGCGCCAGAGTTTACCGGTCAAATCGATGACCAAGAATTTTTTGACAAAGGTATCTTCATTGTTGCTTGCATCAAAGCCGGTGTTGAATTGGCCTTTGATGTGATGGTTGAAGCGGGTATCTTACCTGAATCAGCATATTACGAGTCACTTCACGAAACGCCTCTTATCTCTAACACAATCGCACGTAAGCGCTTGTACGAGATGAACGTTGTTATTTCGGATACAGCTGAATACGGTAACTATTTATTTGCTAACGCTGCCATTCCACTATTAGCAGAAAAAGTGATGCCGACCCTGAGCGCAGAGTTACTTGGCTCTGGTCTAAGTGATACTTCAAACGCAGTTGATAACATGCGTTTAGTTGAAGTCAATCGCGCTATCCGTGAAACCGGTGTGGAATTTATCGGTGAAGAGCTTCGTGGCTACATGAGTGACATGAAAGCTATCATCTAAGAATGTAACAGTTCTGTCGTTAGGTGCTTTTTTATAAAGCCCTCTTTGCCCGGCCAATTTGGCCGGGTTTTTTATTTTATAACCTTTATTCACCCGAACGTGCGTGTTGAAATAAACCCATCGTAATCACGCAACACGATACAAATCCAATGCCTATAGGTATCAATGTATCAACAAGAAATGCATCAACGATTAAAGCAATAAGAACGGCCACTACACTACTCACAGCTCCGAGCAAAGCCGCTCCTAAACCAGCAACTTCACCCAAAGGTTCCATTGCGAGAGAATTGATGTTGCCAAACAAGATCCCAACAAAAAAGAAGTTCACAAATAGCAATACAACGGTCAGAGCTAAAGGTGCCAAACCGTCATAGAACAGTTGTGAAATGACAAACCCCACACTTAGCAACAAGTGTCCTCGAAGTGCTAATTGGCACAACCGCGCCATGCCCATTCGCTCAACTAAGTGAGCATTGAGTAATGATGCACAGCCAATGGAAAACGCTAGCGAGGCAAAGATATAGGCAAACCAATCGCCTACATCATAAAAGCCAACAAATATAGTTTGTGTCGCGCCAAGATAGCCCAAAAAGCCACCAAAGATACAACCTATCCCAAGCATGTATGGCCACACTTGGCGATGCGTGAGAATAAATTGACTCGCACTGACAAATTCGCCCCATGTTAATTTGCGACGATCGGCTTTGGCAAGCGTTTCCGGTTGTCTTAATATGAGCCACACGACTGACACGATGACCATAACAAAGAAAAATGCAAAAATGTAATGCCACGTAAAGTAGCGCAAAATAGCCTGACCGATAATAGGCGCCATCATCGGCACCATAATAAACACAACCATGATAAAACTCATGACTCGCGCCATGCGATCCCCAACATAGATATCTCGGATCATCGCCATGGTTGCAATTCTAGGCCCACTGACACCAAACGCTTGTACTAAACGGCCAACCAGCATAACCTCCATGGTCGTAGCTGCCATACAAATTAAGGTGCCTAGACAAAAGATCAAAGACCCTAAATACACTCCAAAACGTCTACCGTAACTGTCACATATAGGCCCAAAAGCAAGTTGACCAAACGCCATTCCAAAGAAGAACAGCGTAATAATCATATGCGTGTACTGCATACTTGGGCTATTGAGGTCAGACCCAATCTGACTCAATGCCGGTAACATGGTATCAATACTCAAAGCCACTAAAGAAGTTAATAAAGCCATTAAGGTAACGAACTCAGGCATACTGAGCGTAGCCTGCGCATGCGCTGTCTTATCGTTATGTGGCTGACTCATACATTCGCCTCGACTGGGCCATCACTTGAGGAAGTGTCGGTGTTGTGCAAAGCTAAATAATTTCCAAAGGCAATACAACCTACTCCAAAAAGAGCAAGCCACGACCACTCATAGCCTTCCATTACCGTGGCAATTAATAACGCAATGACGGGATAAACCAAAACAACATAAGCCGCTTTATCCGACCCCATACGTTGTACTAAAAGCATATAACAACCAAAAGCAATGACCGAACCAAAGATAGCAAGATAAGCGAGGGCAGCATAAAACTCCACTGCTTGTGGCCACTGCCATGGTACACCAAATAATTGTAAAGCCACCAATATCACAATACTGCCGTAACACATTGAGTAACAGTTGAAGGCCACCACAGACACATCATCGAGAAGATGTTCCGAAATGATGTTGCCAATACTGGCTGAAGAAAATGAACACAACGCCCACAACATACCTAACTTGAGGCTTTCACTGGTATCTAACGCACGTAATTCTGGATAAAAAATAGAACATATGCCCACTAACCCCAAGGTCGCTCCTACAACCACTTCGCGACGGATCGGCTTACCCAAAAATACGCGACGCAAGATCACATTAAAATAAATGACAGACGTGCTCAATACTGCCAAAAACGCACCCATAATATGTTGTTGTGCGGCATACAAAAACGAATAATCTAAAGTGTAGAGAAACAACCCTGCTAGGCACATGGACAAATGCTGTTTGACACTAAAGCGCATCGGTAATCTTCGCCATTGAATAAATACAGCCAGCACACACGACGCTAATAAAAAACGAAAGGCAACCGCATAAGAGGGGTTGCCATAGTCAATTTGAAAGTTGATTGCGTGCCAGGTAGATCCCCAGATCAGGGCGCAAA
This sequence comes from Glaciecola sp., assembly GCA_018623155.1. Classification (GTDB taxonomy): domain Bacteria; phylum Pseudomonadota; class Gammaproteobacteria; order Enterobacterales; family Alteromonadaceae; genus Opacimonas. The sequence continues at coordinate 6,277 of JAAZVZ010000023.1, read as the reverse complement.
CGATGAAATAAAAGGATGACGACATTTAACCTCGAATATGCCCATTTCCGGTCACGACAAACTTTTGTGTCGTCAGAGATGCCGCGCCCATAGGTCCATATGCATGTAATTTAGAGGTGGAAATTCCGATTTCTGCTCCTAAGCCTAACTCACCGCCATCCGAAAAACGCGAAGACGCATTGACCATTACCACTGCGGAATGAATTTGTTGTAAAAACGCCTGCTGACGCTCTGCACTTTCACTGACAATCACTTCTGTATGACCTGAATTGTAGCGTTGAATATGCGCAATGCCTTGAGCAAAATCGTCCACAACACGCACCGCGATTTCCATCGCCAAATACTCAGCTTCCCAATCTGCCTCTGTCGCCGCAGTGACATCGACATTTGCTTGTGCAAAGTAAGGTAGACTCTCAGCGCAAGCATGAACTTTCACATTGTGTTTTGCAAACATCTCAGCCACGTTCGGTAATAAAGACTCCGCTAAAGATGCGTGAATCAAGACCGTCTCTAGCGCATTGCAGACACTGGTGCGTTGTGTTTTGCCGTTTTCGAGTAAAGCCAACGCCTTACTTGCATCGGCGAACTCATCAATGTACATGTGACAAACACCCTTAAAATGTTGAATCACAGGGATTTGGCTATGTTGCGAGACAAACCGAATCAAGCCCTCACCACCTCGTGGGATAATCAAATCAATATCATCCGACAAGGTCAACATCGTATTGAGGATGTCGCGATCTGGGTTGGGGATAACGGTTACAGCTGCAGTATCAATGTTGTGTTGTACAAATGCATCGTGTAGACATTTCGCGAGCGCCATATTCGAGTGCAAGGCTTCTTTGCCGCCTCGTAATATCACCGCATTTCCGGCTTTAAAACACAATGCTGCGGCATCAATCGTCACGTTTGGGCGAGATTCGTAGATCATGCCAATGACACCTAAAGGGATCTGCATTTTTTGCACGCTTATCCCACTGGGCATGGTTTGTGCTTCACTCATTTGCCCGACCACTTCGGGTTGGTGCGCAATGTCGATAACCGCTTGTGCGATGGCTTTGATGCGTTGCTCATCAAGCATCAAACGATCTTGCATAGCACGGTCCATATCATTCGCCACAGCATGCTCTAAATCTTTGCGATTTGCAGCCATGATTTCTTGTGTGTTGCTCAACAAGGTATCTGCAACAGTTAACAAGGCCTGAGTTTTTTGTTCTGAGCTAAGTTGGGCAACTTGTATTGCCGCTTGTCTCGCTTGTTGCGCAGATTGTTCAATCGAAAATGCCATATTAACCTTCTATTTCTATCCTAACGAGGTTATCACGATGGATGACCTCTTCACTGATCCGATACCCTAGTTTTTCTTTGATTTGCTCGCTGTTAAGCCCGGCACATATGCTGATTTCGGTGTGCGCATATTGGCTCAGCCCCTTTGCAACCGGTTGTCCATCGTAATAAATTGTGACGGCATCACCCGCGACAAAGGCACCTTGCACGTGCGTTACACCAATTGGCAATAATGATGCGCCGCGCTCTAATAATGCAGAAGCCGCTCCTTTGTCGATGTGCAATTCGCCTTTACTTCGCAAAGTATGCTTAAGCCAGTGACTGCGAGCATTTTGTAAGCTTGCTTGTGGGGAAAATAACGTGCCTGGGTTTTTATTGTCAGCTAACGCATTAAAGACATCGCCTTTACGACCATTGACAATCAAAGTTTGAATACCCGCTTGAGCACACCGCTTGGCTGCTTGCAACTTGGTTTGCATGCCTCCTGTCCCGACACTCGTCCCCGCACCGGAAGCCATATTTTCAATATCCGGAGTAATCTCTGCAATCTCAGTCAGTAACACAGCACTTGCATCGGTTCGGGGGTTAGCGGTATACAAACCGTCTATATCTGTACAAATTATGCAGGTATCAGCGCCCGAAACCAGGGCTGTATAGGCGGCCAAATTGTCATTATCGCCCACTTTTAACTCATTAATGGCCACCGAGTCATTCTCATTTACAATCGGGATCGCGCCGTGCTTGAGTAACTCGCGCAGCGTATTTTGAATATTGACGTATCGCTCACGGTCATACAAGTCATCCATTGTAAGCAATATTTGCGCACAAGGGGCATCAAAAAAACGCGCCCAATTGCTCATCATCTGGGTCTGTCCAATTGCCGCCATGGCCTGCTTCTCGGCAATACTCGGAGTATGAGTCACGGGAATGCTGGCACGACCGGCAGCGACACTGCCAGAGGATACAATGATGACTTCTTTGCCTTGCGCGCGAGCATTCGAAATAAACCCGGCTATGGCAAGTAAATATTGTGCAGAACAACCATGCTCAGGACCGTTTGGGGCAATTAATGAACTGCCGATTTTGACCACTGCACGTTGCCATGAAAATGCTTGCATACGATGTTGAAATAACGTGTTCTATTTTGCCTACAGAATACTGTATTTTGCTGTGCAAACCAACTCTTATGCGCCTTATTTACTATAGGTTACAAAGTATCACTTACTCACAAAATGTCATGGATTGTGAGGCTGTCGTAATTTCGCTAGAATATGGCCACTATTTTTACGAGAAATAACTATGCAACGATTGATTTTGAGCGTATTACTGTGCTGTTCAGTATTCGCACACGCAACAGTGGTGAAGCAAACAAAAGGGGATTTTGAAGATAAATTCCGTCAACTTGATGAAATTTTGCCCACCCCAAATGTGTATCGCAATGCCGCAGGTGAACCGGGACACGCGTATTGGCAACAACAGGTTGATTATGCCATTGCTGCGCGTTTGATCGAGGGTAAACGTCGCATCGAAGCCACCCAAGATATCGTGTACCACAATAACTCTCCAGACACCTTAAAATACTTATGGGTGCAACTCGACCAAAACCGATTCAAACCCGATTCGATGGCCAATCTCACAACGACATTCGGTGGCATCGGCACCCGTGGACCTGCTACTCAGGCCGCCACAGATAACTCCCCAGCCAAAATTTCCTTGGGCATGTTACGACGTGAACAGTTCCTAGCCGACGTTGCAGTAGGGTATGACATCTCGCGGGTCGTGGATGGTTTTGGTAATCCGTTAAAGTACACCATTGTCGGCACCTTGATGCGTGTTGATTTGCCACAGCCTTTGTCTTCTGGTGAAAAAATTCGATTCAGTTTGGATTTTGCTTTCAACATTGTGGAAGAAGACGCTGTCTCTGCGCGTTCAGGCTATGAACACTTTCCAGATGACCCTCGCGAAGGCGGAAATGATATCTTCCTTCTCGCTCAGTGGTTCCCCCGCATGGTCGCCTATACCGACTATGAAGCTTGGACCAATAAAGAATTCATCGGTCGCGGCGAATTTACCTTAGAATTTGGGGATTACGATGTGTCATTAACCGTCCCAGCGGATCACATTGTTTCAGCGACTGGGGTATTACAAAATCCAGATGATGTGTTGACGGATGAACAGCAACGTCGCTTAAAACAGGCTGAAACGGCGGAGCGTATTGTCTTTATTGTCACGCCTGAAGAAGCGATGGAAGCCGAAAAGACCGCCACGACCAAACAAAAGACTTGGCGTTTTAAAGCCGATAACGTCAGAGATTTTGCTTGGGCGTCTTCGCGAAAATTTGCCTGGGATGCCAAAGGCTATCGCCAAAATGATCCGGATATGCCTTTAGTCATGGCGATGTCTTTTTACCCCAAAGAAGGTGGTGAGTTATGGCAAAAATACTCCACTGAATCGATTATCCACACCATGGATGTCTATGAGCGTTTTTCATTTGCCTATCCCTATCCTACGGCGCAATCGGTTAACGGTCCAGTGGGGGGTATGGAATACCCAATGATCACTTTTAATGGTCCGCGTACCACCTTGCAAGAAGATGGTTCTCGCACCTATTCTCAAGCTGAAAAACGCTTTTTGATTGGGGTCGTGATCCATGAAATAGGGCATATTTATTTTCCGATGATTGTGAACTCAGACGAACGTCAATGGACATGGATGGACGAAGGCCTTAATAGCTTTTTGGATGGCGTTGCTGGACGTGAATGGGACCCGAGCATTCCATGGGGCGTAGAGCCACGCGATATCGTCGATTATATGAAATCCGAAGTGCAAGTGCCGATCATGACCCAATCTGACTCGGTTTTGCGTTTAGGGCCGAATGCTTACACCAAACCGGCAGCAGCATTAAATATCTTGCGCGAAACCATTATGGGACGCGAACTGTTTGATTTTGCGTTCAGAGAATTTGCTCAACGTTGGAAGTTTAAACGTCCAACACCCTCTGATTTTTTCCGGACGATGGAAGAAGCATCAGGTGTTGATTTAGACTGGTTCTGGTACGGCTGGTTTTACACCACGGATCATGTTGATATCAGTTTAGACAGTGTTTATCAACTGCGTTTAGACACACTCGATCCAGATATTGATTTTGCCCGAGAACGTCAAGCTGAAGCAGATAAGCCTGTGTCACTCACTGACGAACGCAACTTGGCAGAAGGTCGGACGTTGTGGATTGAACGGTTTAAAGATATTCGAGATTTTTACGACGACAATGACCGCTTTACGGTTACCAATAAAGAGCGTAACGCCTATCGTGAATTTTTAGACGGTCTCAAAGAATGGGAGCGTGTCGCACTCGCTCGAGCCTTGGAAGAAGATAAGCATTATTATGTGTTTGAGTTTTCTAACCTTGGCGGATTAGTCATGCCCATCATCCTTGAGTTGACGTATGAAGATGGTTCATCTGAGCAAGTACGCATACCTGCCGAGATTTGGCGACGCAGTCCAAAGGCTGTGCAAAAACTCATCATAACCGACAAAACCTTGGTCTCTGCGACACTTGACCCGCGTTGGGAAACAGCCGATGTGAATGTGCATAACAATCACTATCCACGCCAAATTATCCCGTCGCGTATTGAAGCGTATAAAAATAAAAAACGCAGCGGCAAAGTATATCGTGACATCATGCATGATATTACGACTGAGCTTAAAACCGATGAGCCGGAAACGGAACAACCTGAATGAGAATAAACTCTTTTGGATTGTTTAACCTAGTGCTGACGTGCTGTTGCGTCAGCATTTTGTGCGTCCTCACTCCGCCAGTGTATGCGCACCAACAAAAATCTGGCGTGACCACCGTGTCGCATAACCCTCGTACCCACAATCTTGAAGTGGTCCATCGCTTATATATCCATGATGCCGAACACGCAGTGAAAACATTATTCAATAGTGATGTGGATATATTAAAAGAACCTACTACCCAAAGTGCGTTTGCTCAATACGTTACAGAACGCTTTGGTATGTATACCTCAAGTAAAGTGCTTCCTTTGGTATTGGTCGGATACGAGGTCGATGGACAGTTTTTCTATGTTTATCAAGAAACCCCTATGCCAACTGAGTTAGATGAGTTGGATATTCGACACGAAGTCCTTGTCGATGTTTGGCCAAAACAACGCAATTTGGTCAATCTCGAAGGGTTGGAACCCATGGGTGAATCATCTTCACATAACAAGCCTGTGCGCTCATTGCAATTTAGCGACAACCGCACATTACTCAGTATTCAGCTCAATCGCCCTTAGGCTTGTTTAATGTAATATGGCGCGGTGTAGTCTAATAGTCCATGCTCGCCGCCCTCACGACCAAAACCTGATTGTTTGATCCCACCAAAAGGCGCTGCCGCATTAGAGATAATTCCCGTATTTAGCCCTAACATTCCAAAGCGTAAGCCGTTACACAATTGGTTGAGTGTCTTTGAATGAGTTGAAAAAGCATAGGCAACGAGTCCTGCGGTCGTATCATTAGCGTATTTGAGCCAATCATCAATATTGTCACTGGAGACACGAATAAGTGGGTATACCGGACCAAAAATCTCTTGCTGACAAATATCATCACCATGTTGCACATTGCTTAAAACGGTATGGTCATGATACGCACTGCCGGCTTGGTAGGCTTTGCCTGAGAGTCTAACCGCACCTTGTGCTTGGGCATGTTCAACTAACGCGGCGATTTTGCTAGCTGCTTTAGAGTGGATCATGCTACCCACCTGTGTCTCTGGATCCTGAGGCTCGCCCGTTTTTAGCTGAGCGAGTGCCTTACACAATTTATCTGCAAAATCCTCATATACAGCTTCTGCAACGTAAATTCGATTGGCTGCAACACAGACCTGGCCAACGTTGCGCATTTTGTTTTTGACTAATTCACTCACCGCCAAATCGATATCCGCATCGTGCATGACCATAAATGGCGCATTGCCTCCAAGCTCAAGGGATACGCG
>JAAZVZ010000041.1 GCA_018623155.1 Glaciecola sp. | reverse complement strand
CATGGAGTCCGACATCAACAGAGCGGTAGCTTTTTTTAATATTTCCTTTTCTAGTTCAAGCCGTTCATTGCGTTTTTTTAGGTCGCGAATTTCAATTTGTTCAGGCGTCATAGGCATTTGTTTTATCTGCTTGCCATCACGTTCTTGCCGAAGTTGTTTAACCCACTTCCCAACCGTTGAAAAACCAACGCCCATTGCTTTGGCAGCTTCATCATGAGTGTATCCCTGATCGAGAACTAGCTGCGCTGTTTCCAATCGAAATTCAGGGCTAAAGGTTCGCCTTGTTTTTTTGTTCATTGTTGTCACCTAATCTTGATATACTTTATAGCATATCATCTCTTGTTAGGTGGCCAAATTAACTATGCCACTTCAGCCTCGGCTAGCGAGGCTTTGGATTAAAAGGTTTTATTTTTGATTAGAGTATTTCACACTATATTCATCCAAATCAGGATTTAGCATAATTCTCTGCACTACATTACCTTTCAGGTAGAATTCTACTTCCTGTTCAGGTAGAAGATACTCCTTGAATTCTCCATCAATAACATCAAGTTCAATCGCAGGGAAGGCTTTCAGCAAATCTGTTTCAGACATACCAATAGGCGAAACCCCGTTAAGCTGAATAGAAGGGTCAGATATTGAAAGGCCCCAAAGTCTAAAGCCCGTATCTTTATCAAAGTACAAGCCTAAACCCATAGAATCATAGTAATAAATCTCTGAACTTACCTCATCTTTAGCATCTAAGTTATCAATACTATCAGGCTTACCAAGCGATTTTAGAATATCACTCTTATACATGCCAAATTGTAATTTATTTGTTCCCTTTAGTGGAAGGATATTCATGATTTTAGCTACCTTCTACTTCTTTTAATCTTCGATTAACTTTGTCCAACTGTTTTTGCTCAGATTTTATTTTCTTAGCATGTCCAGCATCGGGGCCTTTTCTCTTCTGCTCGGCTTTACGATTCGTAATACTCGTTTCCAATTTACATTTTGCGCATTGAAGCTTCGCCTTATCGTAACCAGCTTCGGCTACGGCTTGCGAAGGGTCCCCATCAACTCTTGTTGCATTTGGGTTGTGAGTATCTTTCATCTTAATACCACAATTATGCACTAATACATTCTTCTTGGTCACATAATATGTATGGAAGTCTTCTACGGTAAAATTATAAGTAAGCGCCTGACGCTTTTCATCGACAACACTCACAACCTTCATTGGACCGTTGCCATCGGTCTCTATCAAATCACCTTCAGATAACTCTATGGTTGTCTTCCAGCTAGCACCAACAACATAAAAAGGGTGATCATCAGTTGCTTGGATTTTTTGTATGAAACCGTCTTCGCCTTCCAGCTTAATCTCATATATTCCGCGGTCTGGTTCATTAAAAATTTTAACCACTGGCTTCCAATCTTGCTCACCAGTATCAACATTTTTAGCCCATAATTTTTCGCCTAATTTTACATCTTCTATGTTTTTGTAGCCATCTTCAGTCAAAACTTGAGTTCCAGCGACAAAACAACAAGCTTTCTTGCCTGCTCTAGCAGCTAAACCTAACCCTGTTGCTCCAGGAATAAGAGCTCCAGCAACATTTGCTGCAAGTGAAGCTGAATTAGTTTCGTTGACTCCATTAACTGCCATGTCACCTAAGTCATATAAAATGAAGCCAACATCAAGGATGGTATCTAAATACTTACCGGTTGGGTCTTTATGGTTGATAGGATCATTCCCCACATACGCATACAGATTCATCTGATCTTCATAACCCACAGGGTCAGTTTGCATAAATCGCCCTAGCTTTGGATGATAAATCCGTGCTTTGTAGTAGTATAATTGTAACTCGTTTAAATACAATTGCCCCGTGTAGGCAAACAAGGTGTTATTAATGCCAGCAGGCACACCAAAAGCATCGTATTGATTGACCTGCGATACTTTGTTATTGCTTAGATTGCTCACCGCAATGACACTGCCTTGGTAATTGGCATGTAAGTATTGAGTGGCACTGTAACTTGCTGCTGCGCCTTGGTATTGGATGAGCGGCTCATCGATTTGGTCGGAGTGAATAAATCGCGCGGTGATGTTGTTATTGCCATCCGTTGTGGCAATTAGCGCATCCCCTGCAAATACATAGTAACTCGTTTTGCCATTGATAACGGTCTTATATAAACGCCCATTGGGGTCGTAGGTAATACTCGCGGTGTCATTGCCATTGACAGCAATTAAGCGATTTTCACTGTCGTAACTGTAGCGGTTGTTATCGGCATCATGAGTGAGGTTACCATTTTTATCGTGGTGCAACATCGCACCTTCAATCATAATGTACTGATTGAGATTATTAACCTTATATTGGCCTTGACGCTGCTCATTACCTTGATAGTGATAGCCGGTATTACTGGTACTAATCTCTTGGACTTGCCCAATCTTGTTGTAGGCAAAGCCTTGGGTTAGGTTATATTGGCTTTGCCCAAAGGCTTGTTGGTGTTGTGTAAATTGCCCAATATCATTAAACGCATAATGCGTGTGGTTTCCATTGGCACGCCACAATTGTTTTCGACGACCTTGCGCTGAATAATCAATGCGCAGCAGTATTTGGTTATTGGCATGCACAATGCTTTTTAAGCGATTGTGTCCGTCCACAGTAAAGGCAAAACGCTGGCCATCAGGATGGGTAATACTGCTGAGATTACTGTTCTTATCATATTCCATCGACACCGTGCGCACTCGAGTAGTGCCATAATAGCCTTCTGCCGTGGTAGTACTTTTCAGGTTTCCTCGTGCATCATAGGCATGCGTTAAAGTGATTTTATCATTGTAGTTGCCTTTACTTGCAGAGAGCTGCAAACCTTGAGCATCATAGCGATAGCGCACTGAATCTTGACTATCAGGTGCTATTTTAGCAACGAGTTGATTGAGATTATCGTAACGATACTCAAATTCATCACCACTGCGTTTACGCTCATGACGTAAATTTCCACGTGCATCGTATTTAAAGGTGGCATATTCATTATCCGAGCGATATTGATTGTAATGACTTGGTCCGTAGTAAGGATAATCAATGCGCGAGATATTTAAATACCTATCATAGGTATAGCGGGTTTCGTTGCCTTTGGCATCTTTTACCGAAGCAAGTAATCCCGGTCGTGATGGTACATAAATATTTTCGCGATACGCTTGAGAAAGGGGCGTATCCCACGCGCGATATTCAACCAATACCTGATTGTATTTATCATATTCAAAGCGCGTAATCCTATCGTACCCGTAATCTGGATGATAGCCGGCCTTACAAGCATCAATGGTTACGTTATCAAACTGACTGGGGATAATACGCCGCGCTTCACACACAACGCGGTCAAAATTATCATAGTTCGTTTGAACAAATTGCTGTGTCGTGTTACTTGCATCCCGAATGGCCTTGCCCACTAAGCGTCCTTTGCTATCGTAATAATGCATGACACTGGAATGACGGGTAAAGTGTGACCAATTAACTGGGGCAACGGATTCTGATTGCCATCTCGCAAGTACACCTTGCTCAATTAACGACACTAAGCCGATTGCATTGTAACTGATTCTTGTTGCAGCATAGGTCAATGGCCCGCGACCATCAGGGTCTGGCAATATTGTACCGGTGACTCGTCCGGCAATGTCATAACGCGTTGCAGTGGTAAATTCACGGGCAACTTGCGAGGCATTTACCGTGCTTATCATATTCAATAAAAATACAATGACTAAGCTTTGAAAAATGAAGGTTTTTTGTATATTAATCATGATTAAAACCCTCGTTTTGTATTACAGGCACTCACTGATATGCCGGATTTAGGTTGGGACTCACCAATAACGCGTCCGTATTTATCATGCTCATAACACGTCACAAAACTGCTACGCTCTCTTTGAGAAGAATAGGTGCTTGCAATTAACCATAAATTATTAGCGCCACTGCCTGTACCGTAGTGATAATCGATGGTGATTTGGTCATTGCCTTGACAGCGCTCACTTACCATGGCGGAGTTTTCACAACTGATTGCTCGCGTTAACATGGATATGGGTGTTGTCGCATTGACAATACTACCAGCAGCATTTTTATATCGCGCAGATAACAAGGTATATTTATAGACTGACATCGGATTGATATTGCTGGCATTTTGGGGATGAGTAATGCTTATGAGTTGTCCCGTTTGGTGGCTGTACTTTGTATACGTCCACACCGGTGCAGGCTCGTCCCTATCATAGCCGAGAAAAGTGCTGTATGGACTGCTCGTTGCACTGGGTTTATTGCAATTAACGCTATTACACATGTAGGTGTTAAATTGCGCTTGCGTCACTGCGTCATTGACAGTGGATTGATAGAGGCGCCCTTTATTATCGTATTCAAATAAAGAATAATGGTCGGTTAACTTATCTTCTATTTCTGTCACACGATTAGTCGCATCTTTGGTCAAATGAATAATCTTATCCCACGTTTCAATGTAATACGGCACCGTGATGACCTTACCCCAGTGACTTTTTGGTGAATGTGATTGAGCTGTTAATACATTGGAAAAATAAATTCGTTCTACGCCACGGTCAACATTGGTAGTTGTTGCAATGGTTTCTCCACTATAAGCATCTTTGGCAGCTGTATTAGGGCCGACGCGATATTCTGTCGTTCTGCCATCTTTGGTTGCTGAGCCTAACACTCCAAGAATATAATCTTTGACGTAGGGGTATTGCATTGAGCCAGCAGGAAATGTTTGCAGTATTGGGGATAAACTGTATCTATAAGTAATAGATTGTTCGTTAGGTAATGTTATTTTGCTGATCACTGAACGGCTTTCATTCGGATAAAGTGGATGCGCCGCTTGAGAAGTGTGAAACACTGTCTTCAATCCTCCCATGTCGGTGACGGTGAAGGTATCTTGACCCACATACATTGCCCGCGGCATGCCATCCGGCCATTCAAATGTTGCTGTCGGCCAATCATGACTTAATTGACAAGTGTTATTTTGAATAGGGCATACCTCTACAGCATTGTTTAGTGCAACAATTTTACTAGGAAACGCACTTGACCATGAGCCTGATTCGGAAGGCATCTGCGCCATGTGTGGATTATCACGCTTATCCGCTGCAATAGGACGATGGTGCACGTCATAAATGTATTTGAGCTGTAAACCATTATTGGTATTAACACTCATAATGGGGCTAAAAATACTATTGTGGCGCTTGTGAATATCAATTGTAAATCCGTCCGGCTTGACGATTTTTACCATCACCGCATAGGTTTTGATGTGACCTTCTGCATTGGGTTTGAAATAACCTCTGAAATATACTTTTGTGCCATCGGCTTTGGTTAACAGATATTGCCCGTTACCTTGATAAACCAGTGTGACTTGGTCATCGCGAATACTGGAAAAGGTATTTGTAGATGCATCTAAATCAAAATCATAGCTGCCTTCATGGTCAAACACGTGTGTTGTGTAGTAAATATAAGTGGTATCACCATAGGCACCACCATCGGGGGCACCACTGACTGTTTTTTCACTGAATTTTTGCGTGATGATGCCCCCACGAAATTTATCTTTATAACCTGGTGCTTGTGATTGATGATAATTGACTAAATCATTGTTAATCACCGAAATACTATGAGCTAGCCCATGCTGTCCTTGTCCAATAGACACCGTTTGTATTGAGTGAGATATCGCCCCGGAGGCCACATTAATCAGATGCTCATCGGTAACAGAATAGTGTGGCAAACCCAAAGCGGGACCTTCATAGGCACCACTGTCACCCATACCTGTACTTTCAGTCGTAGCTAATGCACTGCTTGGAACACTAATAAAGAATATGAGTAGTCCATAAAATATTAGCGATGGTTTATTCATGACACTCTCCTATGCGCATTTGCTCACGATTTCCTGTCTTATCATAGGTATATTGTCTATCACCATTGACGGCATCTTCGGCGCAGACTAAGCGATTGAGAGAGTCATAATGAAAAGTAGAAGTCCTACTGGCGGATGTATTAGCAAATTGCACATTATCAATAGCAATATCGCCGCGATATCCACCTGCTGCGATAGCCACAAAACGAATGGATTTTCTTCCCGGATAAAACGCAAGGCTCACTTGCTGACGTGTCCATGGAGTGGAGGGATTTTTATGCTGCTGATGCGAAGCTTGCCAGACGCGGTGCCAAGCATTCTCAAAATACACCTCAAGCCCAAGGGTACCAGTCTGATCACCATGCATGTGATACTCAAAGAAAATCGTGTTACTGCTGACATTGCTTTTTTGCAGCATGGCGGTATTGCCTTTATGATATGCACCACCAAAGGAGGTCTCTAAAAACACATAATAACGACTGCCATTTGCTCCTGAAGCAGGTCCAGTTCCAGAAGAAGGCGTTGCCCCTTGACGACGAAAAAAAACTTTTGTACCAGTATTATTAAAGCCATCCCAACCGGATTCAAAACTATGGACTGATGCAACACTGGCTGTCGTTGTGAATCCAGACAGTAACACTACAAGACCACTAGTGACGAAAGACTTAACCTTCATTATCATCCCCTTGTAATGTTACAGCTTGATAGGGATCACATAATTGTTGTGCAACGTCATTAAGATCATTCGAAGAATGACTCACACATTGATTGACTTCAACCACATCAACTCCGTTAGGTAATTGCTGATAATGACGAAGCACACACATGTCATACACTTGCAATTCTTCAGAAAACTCAAACGCAATATGCGCTTCAACCTGATTGTGGCATTTTACAAGGTACGATTGGTTTTCTTGCTTTATTAATGTGAAGTCAGCCGCTTGGCTTGATGCTGAGACGATAGTTATTACACCGAAGAGTAAAAAAATTGAAGGTTTGGGTGATAATGAAGGCATGAGGCGGCTCCTGTTTCGTGCATCTTATTTTGTGGGACCTGTTTTTATGAATTAAGCGGAATAGTCAAAATATTGACAATTAGACATAAGTATGAAGATGATGGGTGGTTAAATTATTTGTAATTAATCATTTATGGTAAAAATCCATTTTGAAAAGTCAACGTGTTATTAGTTGACAGTATTTATTTTAGAACTGTATATTTCAAACTAAGTTGCAACGAGTTTTATTTGTTATTTTGTATTACTACCAGCTAAAACCTTTTCATCACCTAAATGCTGCAAAGCCTTTATGTTTGATTTTTATTAGTTGTAAATTCATGTAAATAAGTGCACCACTCTTTGATGAAGCATAGCTAGTAACGACTTTCCGTAGTTTTGAGGCATTAACCCAAAATAGTTTCCTAACAAGTTTTGCATAAAGCGGCGCTTTATTCAGTATTAGCAAAAAACAAATATCCAACTATATTTTGCAAATTGCTAGGTTTGAAAAAGTGAGAATCTTGATTAACTCGTTACGCTTATTCTCATCTTTTTGCTATGATCTATGTGAAAACTAATAAATCGCCTGTATGTATTGATATTTAGGGTTTGTCTCACGTTTCATAGCAACCAAAAGTGTGAGGGTGTGTGATAAATAATCACCCTGAAAGTTATCTTTAAATATCTTCTAGTGGACACTTATTTTTAAATAGCCTGTAGTGATGACTTATCGTCTAGGTCGATATTCCACGGCAAGAGTTTATCAATCTGATTGATAGGGTGCTGACTGATGCGTTTGAGTACCGCTGTCAGATACTGTGTTGGATTAATGTCATTGAGTTTTGCGGTGCCAATTATCGAGTACAGTACAGCTGCCCGTTCGCCTCCCGCCTTTGAGCCTGCAAACAGATAGTTTTTACGCCCGAGTGCAATGGGTCTGATAGAGCGCTCTGCCGAGTTGTTAT
>JAAZVZ010000040.1 GCA_018623155.1 Glaciecola sp. | reverse complement strand
GCGTCTACTTCACTTTGCGTCCAATCATGCCTGATTTCACTTGGGGTTTGGGGGATTTGCGCGTTCATGTTGATTACTTTTTGCAGTCTTTACTTAAGAGTCGTTAACGCTTAGTCTATGCACATGCTTCAACTTGTCAACTTAATAAAACATACAAAGTTGACTTATGTACAAAAAACAACCAAATGAACAACATCGATTACGACAAAGCCCACATCTGGCATCCATACACATCGGCAACCGAGCCATTGCCTTGCTACGAGGTCAGCAAAACCGATGGTGTCCATATCACCCTTGCCAGCGGCGAAGTATTGATTGATGGCATGTCCTCATGGTGGGCAGCAATCCACGGTTACAACCACCCGCACATCAATGCCGCGGTGAAGCGTCAGGTCGATGAATTTTCTCATATTATGTTTGGCGGTTTGACCCATGAGCCAGCCATTAAACTGGCTAAACAGTTATTGGCAATGGTACCTGAGGGGTTAAATCGCGTGTTTTTTGCCGACTCTGGATCCGTGTCGGTTGAAGTCGCGATCAAAATGGCTCTCCAATATTTTGCTTGCCAAGGTCAGCCGCACAAACACAAAATTCTCTCGCCGCGCAATGGATACCACGGGGATACCTTTGCGGCCATGTCGGTGTGTGATCCCATTAACGGGATGCATTCGTTATTTAAAAATGTCCTCGCTGAACAAATTTTTGTACCAGCGCCACAGACACAATACGGTCAAACATGGAACGAGGACGAATTAGCCCCTCTCATTGATACATTAAACGAACACCATCACGAAGTTGCCGCCATTATATTGGAGCCCGTTGTTCAAGGAGCGGGTGGAATGAGGTTATATCACCCTGAATATGTGCGCCGAGTTAGACAACTGTGTGACGAATACAATATCTTATTGATTGCCGATGAAATCGCCACAGGCTTTGGGCGCACTGGCAAGCTGTTTGCGTGCGAACACGCGGATATTACGCCGGATATTTTATGTTTGGGTAAAGCACTGACCGGTGGTTACATGACCATGGCCGCTACCTTGTGTACCGAAGATGTCGCGTTAGGAGTATGTCAAGGGGCACCAGGCGTGTTCATGCACGGGCCCACATATATGGGTAATCCTTTGGCTTGCGCAGTGGCTTCAGCGTCACTGGAGTTGATAGCCTCAAATGCTTGGCAAGAACAGGTCGCAAGCATCGAACAAGCCTTAGAAACGTATTTACCCCAATGCGCTGAGTTACCTCAGGTCGCTGATGTCCGGATTTTGGGTGCAATCGGTGTCGTTGAAACCAAAACCCCCGTAGATGTGGCCAAAATCCAAGCGCATTTTGTCCAAGCGGGTGTATGGATCCGGCCATTTGGTAAATTAGTGTATATCATGCCGCCGTTCATCAGTGAGCCAGAGCACATTAAAGCCTTATGTGATGCGATATATACTGGAGTGCAAATTTAGTTTTTATTGGGCATTCGCTTTTAATATGCGTATAATTCCGCGCAAGCAAAAATTTAGGAGTAATTAACTATGGCGTATGCCGCAGTGACTGATGTACTAAAAGGTACTTATGCAATCGGTGAAACCGTCACCGTAAAAGGTTGGGTACGCACCCGACGCGATTCAAAAGCAGGTTTGTCTTTCGTCGCTTTGCACGATGGCAGCTGTTTTGATCCCGTGCAAGTCATTGCTCTGAATACCCTAGCCAATTACGATGACGTTACTCGATTGACTGCGGGTTGTTCACTGGAAGTGGACGCCACCGTTAAAGCGTCTGAAGGGCAAGGCCAAGCGCTTGAGCTTGAAGCCATCGATATCCGCGTGATCGGGTGGGTCGAAAACCCAGACACCTACCCAATGGCGGCCAAACGTCACTCAATCGAGTATCTTCGCGAACACGCACACTTGCGTCCACGCACTAACGTCATTGGCGCAGTGACTCGAGTCCGTAACTGTTTGAGCCAAGCCGTACACCGTTTCTTCCATGAGCGTGGTTACATGTGGATCTCAACACCGATTCTAACCGCCTCAGATACCGAAGGTGCCGGTGAAATGTTCCGCGTCTCAACCTTGGACATGATGAACATTCCACGCGATGACAAAGGCGAAGTGGACTATTCAGAAGACTTTTTTGGTAAAGAAACCTTCTTAACAGTATCGGGTCAGCTAAACGTCGAAACTTATTGTACTGCTATGTCCAAAGTATATACATTTGGCCCAACCTTCCGCGCTGAAAACTCCAATACCTCGCGTCATTTAGCTGAGTTCTGGATGGTCGAGCCGGAAGTCGCGTTTGCTGATCTGAACACCGTAGCAGGATTGGCTGAAGACATGCTTAAATATGTGTTTAAAGCGGTATTGGAAGAACGCGCAGATGATATGGCATTTTTTGCACAGCGCATTAACAAAGACGCGATTACACGCTTAGAAAAAGTCATCGAACAAGATTTTGTGCGCATGGATTACACCGATGCGATCACGATTTTGGAAAACTGTGGCAAAGACTTTGAATTCCCAGTGTCATGGGGCATTGATTTGTCATCTGAGCACGAGCGTTACTTAGCGGAAGAACACGTCGGTGCACCAATCATCATGCAAAACTACCCCAAAGACATCAAAGCGTTTTATATGCGCTTAAATGATGACGGTAAAACCGTTGCCGCGATGGATGTGCTTGCGCCAGGTATCGGTGAAATCATCGGTGGTTCACAACGTGAAGAGCGTTTGGATGTCTTTGATGCGCGTTTAGAAGAAATGGGACTGAGCAAAGAAGATTACAGCTGGTACCGTGACTTGCGTCGCTATGGTACCGTACCACACGCAGGCTTTGGCTTAGGCTTCGAACGACTGGTTGCCTATGTCACAGGTATGCAGAATGTGCGTGATGTGATCCCCTTCCCACGTACACCAGGTAATGCGAACTACTAAATAGTCGTTAAACAACGATTCTTTAAGGCAGCGTTTAGCTGCCTTTTTTATCTCACAACTTGTTACATTTGCTGACACAAACTGACAATTAGTTCAGTTATGCTTATCCTGTCAGAATTTTTAAGGTAAACACATGTCCATCTCGAACTCATCTTCACAGACATCTGCAAACGGAACTCGCAAGGGTTTACTCATCAAAATCGGCATGCCTATTGCGATTCTCGTTGTTGGTATGGCTGGTATGTTAGGGATCAAAGCGACCGCACAAGACAGCGAGGAAAAAAAGCCCGTCGATACCCGCCCTAATATTAGCTATCAAGAGATTCAACCGACCAATCACACTGTCATGATTACGGGTAATGGAGAGATCAAACCAAAAGAATCGACAGCACTCTCGGCGCAGGTGTCTGGTGAGGTCGATAGCTTGCACCCAAACTTTGTGGCAGGAGGGTTAGTAAAGCGTGGCGATGTCTTGTTTACCATCGAGAAAGACGCCTATGAAGCCGCATTATGGCAAGCAGAGTCAGAGCTGTCTCGCGCAAAAGCTGCATTGATTGAAGAACAAGCCCGAGCCGATGTCGCCAAGCGTGAAGCCAAAAATTTACCCAAAACCAAAGTCACTGACCTATATTTGCGCAAGCCTCAGCTGTTAAGTGCCCAAGCCGCGGTCAAATCCGCGCAAGCTCGTCTCAAACTGGCCCAGCGTGACCTAAAAGACACCACTATCAGAGCGCCTTATGACGCCTTGATCATTATGCGCAACATCGGTGTGGGGCAATTTGTTAATCGCGGCATTGAAGTGGCGCGTTTAAACAGCATTGAAACCGCTGAGTTGGTTTTTCCGGTGGCGGGATTTGATGCGGTATTTTTACCCGACAATATCGTCGGTGCCAATGCGACCATGCATGCTCGTAACATCGATAAAACCACTCGTAAAGGCAGTATTACCCGTGATTTGGGGATCATTGATAGCGCCACTCGCATGAGTCAACTCGTGGTCGAAATCAACGATCCATATGGTCTTATCAATGACGCTGAACCGCTTAAATTCGGTACGTTTGTGGATGTACAGTTTTCCGGCATTACGATTGAAAATGTCTATAAGCTGCCACAAACCTTGGTCAATAATCGCCGTGTGTGGGTCGTCGATGATACCAACAAGCTGCGCATCAAAGACGTCACAGTATTGCGTGAAGAGGGCAAATATTTTTACATCGATTCAGGCCTTTCCCCAAATGACAAAGTGGTCATGACGTTGCCTGAGTACCCGCTTGACGGTATGGAAGTCAAAATCACCAATGACAAAAACGAGGTTGTGGCCACACCTGCTACAACCGAAAATCCGTCTGAGTAAGTAAGGGTTTCCCATGAGCGATTTACCTAATTCATCGAATCAAACCCCACAGCCGGTTCACCAAAAAGAAACGGGACTGATTGCCTTTTTTGCCAACAATCCAGTGGCTGCCAATTTGATGATGGTCTTCATCATTGTCATGGGGTTAGTCAGCTACAATACGATCCAGCGCCAAATGTTTCCAAACATTGAGATCAACTGGATCAATATTCAAGCTACCTACCCAGGCGCTGCGCCACGCGAAATTGAAGAAAGTATCTTAATCAAAATAGAAGAAGCGATTAAAGATATTACTGAAGTTAAACAAAGTATCTCACGCTCGTTTCGCAACGGAGGTCGCATCAGCTTACGCATTCGCGAAGGCGAAGACATTAATGTCGTTTTAGACAAGATCCGCACCCGGGTCGACAGCATCGGAACCTTTCCAGCTGATATGGAACCCATTCAGGTCACGCAAGCAGAGTTCCAACAAGATGTCATTGAAATGTCCTTGGTAGGTGATTATCCGTTAGAAAAACTCAAGCCCGTTGCCTTACAAATCGAAAATGAATTACTGCAACTACAAAACGTCTCTCTTGCCAGCGTCAGCGCACCTCAAGATGAAATTGCCATTGAAGTTTTACCGGATACTTTGCGTCAGTACAATCTAACCATTAATGATGTCTTAAATGCGGTACGACGCTATTCTGCGAACTTCTCAGCTGGCCAAGTTCGCACAGAAGGCGGCACCATCGCCGTGCGGGTTGAAGAACAAATGTACAACGGCGAAGAGTTTCGCAATATCCCAGTGGTGATTGGCAGTAACGGTGGTCGTGTGTTACTCAAAGAAGTGGCCACCATCAAAGATGGATTTACCGAAGGCGAAAGATATTTTAGCTATTCGGGTGACAATGCGATTTTTATGTCAGTCAAAGCCACCAAAACCCAAGATACGATTCCGGTGGCAGAATCGGTCAAAGCGTACATCGAAAAGAAAAATCAAGAACTGCCTTCAGGCATGCAAATCAAGATCCTCGTGGACATGACCTATTACCTCAATGCACGCTTGGACATGATGTTAGGTAATTTATTACAAGGTGCGATTTTGGTTGCACTGATGCTCACCTTGTTCTTGAGGTTTAAATTGGCGTTTTGGGTCATGGTCGGCTTGCCTGTGTGCTTCTTAGGTGCCGCAATGATGATGCCGGTGTTTGGCGTCACGATTAATATATTATCATTATTTGCGTTCATCATGGTGTTGGGGATTGTGGTCGATGATGCGATTGTCATTGGAGAATCCGCCTATACCGAAATAGAAAAAGACGGCGGTGGTGTGAATACTGTCGTGCGTGGGGCCAAACGTGTTGCGACACCTGCCACATTCGGGGTCTTAACCACGATGGCCGTATTTGCGCCATTCGTGATGTCTTCGGGTCCAGAAGGTGCCTTTTTCTTCAATATTGCTGTGGTGGTGATTTTGTGTCTTGCGTTTAGTTTGATTGAGTCAAAATTGATTTTGCCGGCGCACATCGCACACACCCATTTTACCCCTCTAAAAGAAGACAGTTGGCGCCATAAATTTAATGGGGTGTACTTTGGTTTCATCAATGGCAAATACAAGCGCTTTATTGTACGTTGTACAGAATGGCGCTGGTCAGTATTTGCGACCTTTACCGCCATTTTGTTGATCAGTTTTGGCCTAGTGCAGGCCAATTATGTTCGTATGGTGCCCAATCCCAAAGTGCCACATGATTTTCCCTCGATCCGGATTGAGATGAGTGAAACCGTCTCAGATGCCACGACAGTGAATGCCATCAAAACCATTGAGCAAGTCGTGCTAGATGTCGATACGCAAATCGAAAAAGAATACGGACAAAAGATGATCCGTGACCTCCTTGCGTTTAACAACGGTCGTACTGATGGGCGTTTAGTGATCCCACTGGTTGATGAAGAGCTGCGCCCAATTGACACCTTTGAACTGGCACGTCGCTGGCGCGAAGCCATGCCCGACATCGCCGGGATGAAATCGCTCACTATCCAGGATGATGTGAACGGTGGCGGTTCAGATGGTGAGTTTGGTTATGCCATATATGGTGCCGATATTCCTACGCTCAATGCTGCAGGCAGATACTTTATTGAGTTATTGCAACAACAAAAAGGCTTGTTTGATATTAGCTCGACCATCGATCCTGCAAACAAAGAGATCCAAATGCGTTTGTTGCCTGTGGCCGAGCAACTGGGTTTAGATCTGTCGAGTATCGCGCGTCAGGTAGGGTTAAGTTTCTACGGTGGCGAAGCTCAACGCATCATCCGCAATGGCGAAGAAGTCAAAGTCATGGTGCGCTATCCACAATTAACACGTGAGCGCTTCTCCGATCTTAAATACACTTTGATCACAACTCCTCAAGGGGGTGAAGTGATGCTTGGCGATGTGGTTGAACTCATTGAAACCGAGGGCGTTTCTTATATTCGCCGTGAATCGGGCTACCGTTCTGTGTACGTCTGGGGCGCGATTGATGAGGAACAAGTCGAACCTAATGAAGTGGTGAAACAGATCAAAGATGAACTGTTGCCTCAACTTTTCGAGCGGTACCCTAACGTCCGTACCGAACTCGGTGGAAGCATCGAAGAGCAACAAGCGCAACAAAACGAACAGATCATGTTCTTTGTCGCCGGTATGATTTTGGTCTACATCTTACTCGCCGTACCGCTCAAAAGTTATGGACAACCTTTGATCATCATGTCGGTGATCCCGTTTTCGATGACTGGGGCGATTTGGGGCCATTTCCTATTAGGACTGGATTTGTCCATGATGTCAACGTTTGGTCTGATCGCTGCTGCAGGAGTAGTGATCAATGACTCTTTGGTCATGACGGATTTCATTAATCAACGTCGCAGACAAGGCATGGCCATCAAAGAAGCCGTCGTAGAAGCAGGCTGTGCCCGATTCCGTGCCATCACGCTCACCTCAATCACAACCTTCTGTGGTGTTCTACCCATTATGTTTGAAACCAGCTTGCAGGCCACATTTGTCATCCCTATGGCAGTCGGCTTGGGCTTCGCAGTCATGTACGCTACGTTGGTCACATTAGTACTCGTACCTTGTTTGTATCTGATATTACAGGACTTACACAAACCGTTTAAATGGCTTTATGGGATAATATCAATGTCACCTGGGTTAGGTAAAAAACGTCAAGCCTAGAATGACTTAAACGGATGAAATGAACGCATAAAGCTCTGCATTGCAGAGCTTTTTCGTCATAATCCTATTTACATCTCAGCATAGATAAAATACATTGCATTTATCACAAACTAATAACGTCTTTTATCATGCAACTTACTCCCCCTTATGCAGTTTACCTTGGCAACGCAACCGATATCCTTGGCCTCAAAATGGCCGCCAGTATTGCTTATTGGCGCCCCGAACTCTGCGTGGGTGAAATCAAAGGCCCAGACTGTACCGTTTCGACTGGATTGCAGTCACTCTCTCTGGAAGAAGCAGCTAAGGCCGGTGCAAAAACGTTTGTGTTGGGGTTTAACAATGCCGGTGGGCACATTGACCCTGAGCATTTTGCGATCATTCAAGAAGCCATGGCGCTGGGCATGAATATTGTCAATGGTTTGCATGATAAACTCAG
>JAAZVZ010000012.1 GCA_018623155.1 Glaciecola sp. | reverse complement strand
TTTGGATGCTGCGAAAGCGGAACTCGAAACAGTACTCACTCAAATCGATGCTGTTGTTGCAGGTATACCTAACTTACCAGACGAGAGCGTGCCTGAAGGGAAAGACGAAGCAGATAATGTTGAAGTCTCGCGCTTTGGTGAGCCAACGCGATTTGATTTTACTGCAAAAGACCACGTTGAAATCAGTGCTGCGTTAGATGAAGGTCTCGACTTCGGAAGTTCAGTGAAATTAACTGGTTCACGATTCGTTGTGATGAAAGGCGATATAGCTAGATTGCATCGCGCATTGACCCAGTTTATGTTGGACCAACACACCCAACACAACGGTTATGCCGAAATGTATGTACCGTATCTCGTTAACCATGATAGTTTATTTGGTACGGGGCAGTTACCAAAGTTTGGCGAAGACTTATTTCACACTAAGCCAGCTACCGAAGAGGGACAGGGCCTCTGTTTAATTCCAACTGCCGAAGTACCTCTGACTAACATTGTGCGAGATACGATTATCGATGAAGCGGACTTACCTATCAAGATGACTGCCCATACTCCCTGCTTTCGTAGTGAAGCAGGCAGTTATGGTCGAGATACCAAGGGCCTGATCCGCCAACATCAATTTGATAAAGTCGAGATGGTGCAAATCGTAAAACCAGAAGATTCGTTTGCCGCACTTGAAGAATTAACCGGCCATGCAGAAGGGATCCTTCAGGCATTAAAGCTACCGTATCGCAAAGTTCTCTTATGCACAGGCGATATGGGTTTCGGGTCATGCAAAACTTATGATTTGGAAGTATGGTTACCGGCACAAGATACCTATCGTGAAATCTCTTCGTGCTCCAATATGCTCGACTTCCAAGCGCGTCGCATGCAAGCACGTTTCAGAGCTAAGGGGGCTAAAAAGCCCGAATTGGTCCACACACTTAATGGTTCCGGATTGGCTGTGGGTAGAACGTTAGTTGCGGTACTAGAAAATTATCAAGAGGAAGATGGCAGTGTTGTTGTTCCTGAGGTACTGCGTCCATATATGAACGGCCAAGAGCGAATTGTTGCTCAAGCGTAATAGGGTTAAAGACACTTGGCGGGTTTAGGTAAGCCCGCTAGTTTACTGGCTAGTTTTGCTGGACCTTTTGGCAGCAGCCGTTGTAAATGCCTGCTGTTGCCTATTTCTGGGCCAAACTCATTAGCCATTGCTTTGACTAATGCTCTGATAGCAGGGCTAGTGTCATATGCTTCATAAAATGCTCTTACGAACCGAATAATTTGCCAGTGTGCGTCGGTAAGCTCGATCTTTTCGTATTCAGCAATGACCTTGGCTAAGTCTTCATTCCATTGAGTGTGATCCAGCAAATACCCTTGCTCATCAGTGGCGATACTCTGGCCATTAAAAAGGTAAGCCATTAGAAGCACACCTCATAATCAAATTCCAAAGGGGAGGGCATGTCCACGGAGATCCAATCGGGCACATCTTCAATGGTTTCAGCAAGGTAAATGTGTTCGACATCGTATAATGGTAAGCTGCTGAGTATTTTTCGTGTTGATTTGCCAGTGGCTTCATCCAAATAATCCACGCTGAGATACTGCGCTGCGTTTCCTGAAATAACAAGCATCACCTCATGTCCTACATTACCTGCGGCGGCAACAAATTCATATACATCGATACAATGAGCAAAGCCTAACTCTTCGTTCCAGTTAATTAATACTGCAGCCATTAAAATTGCTCCAAAGAGTTGGCATCGTGCAATTTGGCATAAAACTCAGTTAACCCATATTCCTGCCAATGGTGTAATTGGATGTCATGACAGTTATAGCGAGCCACTACTGAACCGCAATAACCAACGACTTCCGCTTGTTGCGCCCAACGGTGTAATTGGATCTTATGTCCTAAGGATAAATTTTGAATAGACACTAAAGCTTGTCCATAAAAAAATACCTGATTTACATCATGTAAGGTGATGTCCAATAAATCCAATATGTTTTTGCGTGTTAGTTCGGTGGTGATCAGTAAGCTTTTGCGTGTGGTTGCCATATCTAAATGTTACTCATTACAAATAAAAACGCCCCGTAGAGAGGGGCGTAGTATACGTTATTTATGATGATTAATCATCGCTGCCGAACACGCCAAGCAAGTGCAAAATCGATGTGAACAAGTTGTAGATGTTCAAGTACATACTGACGGTAGCACGAATGTAATTTGTTTCGCCACCGTGGATGATGCGGCTGGTGTCAAATAAGATTAAACCAGACATGATGAACACAATTGCAGAACTGATTGCCATGCTCACCGCTGGTATAGCAAAAAAGATATTTGCTAGGGCTGCAACAAGAACAACCACTAAACCAACGATTAAGAAACCGCCAAGAAAGCTAAAGTCTTTTTTAGTTGTTAATACATAAGCAGATAATGCAAAGAACACTAATGCTGTTGCGCCAAGTGCTTGCATGATGATGAAAGGACCACCAGCTAAACCAACGTAGAAATTCAAAATATACCCTAATGAACCTCCCATAAGACCCGTAAAAGCAAAGATCCAAAACAGACCCGAAGCTTTGTCTGCTTTGCTGTTTACGACAAACAACATGACAAACGCACCAATGGTCATTGCAAGACTCGCAATAGGACCTATACCTACCATCATTGCAACTCCGGCACAGACTGCACTGAATAACATCGTCATGGCCAATAGCATATAGGTATTACGCAATACCTTATTTGTTTCTAAAACAGACGGTTGTGAAGCACTATATACCGTATCTCTGTTCATGATTTTCCTCCAATGGATTAAAGCGATCAATTAATATGACTTAATCTATAGATTTTTGTTCAATTTTCAAGGTTTTTAGATTCTAAAAAGTCTTAAAAGCTACCGTCAGTGGAAATTTTGCGCAACATGAGCATTTCTTCATCAAACAATTAAAAAAATTAAATTTTTCCTTTACAAAGGCACAGTCACTCTTTAATATGCGCATCTCTTACGGAGAGGTGGCAGAGTCCGGCTGAATGCACCTGACTTGAAATCAGGCGAAGGGTCAAACCTTCCGGGGGTTCGAATCCCTCCCTCTCCGCCAAATACAAAAAAAGCCCGCACTTGTTGCGGGTTTTTTGTATTTAAGGTCAGAGGGATGAGATGAGAACCATTGGGTTCGACAAAAAGGCAGGATTGCCTTTTTGCACAAGCGTAGCTTGCCCTTTAGGGTGAGGTGCATGGATGCACCGAATGAATCCCTCCCTCTCCGCCAAATACAAAAAAAGCCCGCACTTGTTGCGGGTTTTTTATATCTACTCAGAGACTCTATGTGCGGCGTTAATTTACATCTTTTAATAAGGTTTCAACGACTTTCGCAATCTGTTTGGGAATTTGTTTGTGGTCTATTACTTGAACTTCATCATCCACTTTTCGTTCGACAATCGAAACACATCGCAACCAGTTCTCAATAGTCAGTCGAGTACTTCCCGATTCGTAATTTTGAATTGTTCGCTCAGTGACACCTAAAGTATCAGCCATCTGCTCTTTAGTGTAACCTAAAGAATGACGGATGTTACTCAATAAGTGACCCAAGTGCTGAGGTTCTGCAATGTATTTCACGAAATTGATGTCCTATTTTTTTTAAGTATAGACATGAATATTAATCTTCTCAAACTGCCTAAATAAAAGAGGCACAAAGATACAATTGATAACATAATTTGCAACGAAAAGATTTTTCAAAAAAAACAGCATTGTCAAAAAAGAAAATATATTTCCAAAATGGTTTTTTCTTTTAAAAACAGATCTTTTTTTTTAAAAAACAGTGTATTATGGATATTGGAAACTTTTTTCATAATGTCTAAAGGGAGTGACATATGACCAAAATTTTAATCGTGGATGACCACGAACTCGTTCGTTCAGGCCTGCGTTTATTACTCGAGTTAAAGTCCGAGTTCAAAGTAGTTGCCGAAGCAAGTTCTGGTGAAGAAGCTGTGCGTATTTGTCGAAAAGAGGCTCCTGATATTGTGTTGATGGATGTTCACATGCCCGGAATGGGTGGATTAGAGGCGACTAAACAAATAGTACGACTGCCAGAAAGCCCTCGTGTCATCTGTTTATCAATGCACACACAAAACCCAATCCCGAGCAAAGTCATGCAGATGGGCGGTTTTGGTTTCATAACAAAATCCGCCGAACCGGAAGAAATGTTAATTTGCATCCAAAAGGTAAATGCTGGTCAAAAGTATGTTGCACCAGAAATTGCCCAACAAGTCGCACTCGGTAAACTTGAGCTCGATGATGTTAATCCATTTGACCACTTATCAGATCGTGAACTCGAAATAACTATGAAATTAGTACAAGGGATACGCGTACCAGAGATTGCCAATATGCTTAATATCTCAGCCAAAACGGTCAATACCTATCGCTATCGATTATTTGATAAGCTTAACATACACTCGGATGTTGAATTAACGCATTTAGCTTTTCGGTATAAGTTAATTTTTTCTGAATCGTTGTAATGCCATCGACAGAGTTTGATTATCAATCCTTCTTAAATAACCTTACGCACCTTCCTGGTGTATACCGGATGGTAGATATTGAGGGGCAAGTCATTTATGTTGGCAAAGCAAAAAACCTCCATAAACGCGTATCCAGTTATTTTCGCAAACGCTACGACAATAAAAAAACAGCTGCCTTAGTATCAAACATTGCACAGATCGAAGTTGTTGTCGTGCAAAGTGAAACGGAAGCATTGATTCTCGAAAACAATTTAATAAAACAATATAAACCAAAATACAATGTCCTTTTGAAGGACGATAAATCTTATCCATATATCTATATCTCTGCACATAAGCACCCCAAAATTGGCATGCATCGTGGCCCGCAAAAATCAGCTGGGGAGTATTATGGCCCTTACCCAAGTGCCTGGTCAGTGAAAGAGAGCCTTCGTTCTTTCCAAAAAATCTTTCAAGTACGTCAATGTGAAGATGCTTATTATCGAGCACGTTCCCGCCCTTGTTTGCAATATCAAATGCAGCGATGCTCAGCGCCTTGTGTAGAAGGCCATGTGTCAGAAGCAGAATACGCAGAACAAGTTTTGATGGCCAAATTATTTCTAAAAGGTAAGGACCAACAAGTCATTAGCAATTTTGTCAGTCGCATGGAAGATGCTAGTCAACAGCTAAATTTTGAATCTGCGGCCCGTTACCGAGACCGTATTAGTGCTTTACGTCGTGTGCAAGAACAACAGTGGGTAAGTGGTTCAGAAACTGAAATGGATGTGTTTGGTTATGCTTATATTGCTGGGAATGCTTGTGTACAGTGTTTGTTTATAAGAGATGGTAAATTACTTGGTTCTAAATCCTATTTTCCAAAAGTACCTAGTATATTAGATAGTGAAGAGGTGTTCCGTTCGTTTGTTGTGCAATTTTATCTGTCGGGTAATAAAGGCATACCTAAGCACATTGTATTGCCCATGAAACTGGACGAATTAGACACGATTGCGGATGCGTTAAGGAGTAAAGCAGGGCATGTTGTAAAGTTCTATACTGGAGCGCGCGAGGAAAAACGCAAATATTTACAGCTTGCCAACAAAAATGCCGAAAATGCTCTGGTGAGTAAACAAGCCGCTCAGAAGTCTGTCCATGCTCGAGTGTTGTCACTAGAGGAAACGCTTGAACTTGATGAACCCATTCAGCGCATGGAGTGTTTCGATATATCGCATACTTCGGGTCAACAAACAGTCGCATCATGTGTTGTGTTTAACCGTGACGGTCCAGCGACGTCAGACTATAGGCGTTATAACATAGATGATATCACGCCAGGAGATGACTACGCTGCAATGGCTCAAGTGTTAAGTCGTCGTTATAAATACAAACAACAAGACGAGTCAAAGATCCCCGATATCGTATTTATTGATGGTGGAAAAGGCCAGTTATCTCAGGCTGAGTCTCACTTTGCACAATGGCCCTATGCCAAAAAGCCCTTATTAATTGGGGTCGCTAAAGGTACCAGTAGAAAAGCAGGGTTAGAAACCTTGATTATGGCGTATAGTCGAGAAACGATTCCCTTGGCGCCAGATGATCTGGGCTTACATCTCATTCAACATATTCGCGATGAATCACATCGTTTTGCCATTACAGGCCATAGGGCTCGTAGACAAAAAGTCAAAACGACATCAACCCTTGAATCCATTCCCGGAGTGGGGCCTAAAAAACGCCAAAGCCTGCTTAAATTCACAGGTGGCTTACAAGGATTGAAAAAGGCAAGTCGGAGTGAATTGGAAAAAGTTCCAGGAATTAGTGCGGAACTCGCCGAAATTATATATGATCACCTCCATAATTAGTTAGACACAGAAAATGTCATGATGACGATCCCTAATATGTTAACGCTCTTCCGAGTCGCTTTGATTCCGTTTTTTGTGACGATATATTTTTCGGGTATTCAATACGCGCATGAACTGGCTGCTTTTGTTTTCTGGTTCGCTGCGATTACAGATTGGTTTGATGGCTACTTGGCCCGCAAGCTTCAACAAAGCTCACCGTTTGGGGCATTTTTAGATCCAGTCGCTGATAAGTTAATTGTCACAGTAGCATTAATAATGATTACTCACACTTATGCATCGCTTTGGATTACGATACCGGCTATGGTGATACTAGCTCGAGAAATATTTGTTTCTGCACTGCGCGATTGGATGAGTCAAAAAGGGGCGACTGATAAAGTCAAAGTCAGCATGTTAGGTAAATTAAAAACCACCGCGCAAATGTTAGCGCTGATTGGTTTATTGTCCGGATTAGAATCTTTCATGGGTTACCCCCTGTATTGGGTGACACTGGGTTATGGTCTTTTATATATTGCTGCGAT
This sequence comes from Glaciecola sp., assembly GCA_018623155.1. GTDB lineage: Bacteria > Pseudomonadota > Gammaproteobacteria > Enterobacterales > Alteromonadaceae > Opacimonas. The sequence goes on along the minus strand of JAAZVZ010000012.1, from coordinate 64,576 downwards.
ATTGTCTGTATGGTCAATGTGGGAGTACGCCAGAGCGGGTTGGTCAACATTAAGACATTAAAAACGCGTGATTGATGGTTAATTGGACGTTTTGTCTAAAATACCCTCATTCGCTTCATTTTTTTGCTTAAACTGTAAAAAAATCACGTTTTCTAGTTGACAGTTTTGCTGTGAAAGGTAGAATGCACGCACTCAATTGATGAGTCACATGATTCGACATTGATGCGGGTGTAGCTCAGTTGGTAGAGCGCAACCTTGCCAAGGTTGAGGTCACGAGTTCGAGCCTCGTTACCCGCTCCAAACTTTTGTTTGGGACAATATGGCGCTGTGGCAGAATGGCGATGCAGCGGATTGCAAATCCGTACTATTCCGGTTCGAATCCGGTCGGCGCCTCCATTCTCTATGCGTTTAGAAGTACGCCCGGGTGGTGAAATTGGTAGACACAAGGGATTTAAAATCCCTCGCTGGTAACAGCGTGGCGGTTCAAGTCCGCCCCCGGGCACCATTATTTAGATTTTGTATGCGGGTGTAGCTCAGTTGGTAGAGCGCAACCTTGCCAAGGTTGAGGTCACGAGTTCGAGCCTCGTTACCCGCTCCAAAATTCCTCTCAAAATCTTATTTATTAGTAAATTCTTCATATCTTGTTTAATATATAGATACAATTTCATACAAAACATCTCTGGTATTATGCAACTCAAAGATTGGCTAATGACTTTGGTAGTCACTTTTACGTCATGTGTATTTTTACCGACTTTATATATGTACATCGCTAAGGAACACAACAAGATAGTCAATGAGGCAAACGATGTCTGAATATTGGCTTGAGTTTTTGACCCTTGCAGGTGTACATCTCATTGCAGTGGCTAGCCCGGGTCCTGATTTTGCTGTTGTTGTACGTTATGCCATCGCATATGGGCGTAATATGGCCATATGCTGCAGTCTTGGTATTGGTGTTGGCATTTTATTACATGTTGCCTATAGCCTGTTAGGTATTGGTTTATTGATTAAAACGACGCCTTGGTTATATCAAGGATTGATATTTCTTGCTGCAGGGTATTTTGTGTATATTGGGGTAGGGGCATTACGCGCTTCTGTTCAAGGCGAAGTGCCGCTTGGGTTAAGCGAAACCGTTGAAGATACACTTCAATTTAGTCACTTTCAGGCCTTTCGTACCGGGTTCATCACAAATGGATTGAATCCAAAAGCAACGTTGTTTTTCTTATCGTTGTTTTCTGTTGTCGTCTCATTTGAGACACCATTATCCATAAAAATGACGTATGGCATATACTTAGCGTTTGCGACGGCATTATGGTTTATCGCATTGAGTATGGTATTATCTAATGCAAAGATCGACGTATGGTTACAGCGTTATCGGCAGCGAATTGAACAAGTCATGGGCACTGTTCTCATTTTTATGGGAATATCTCTATTGTTTCAAGAATTGATCTAAGTTTTTCAAGCGTCCTAAAAACACACGCTAAATTAAGAAGCATGATGCAACACAACGAACCTTCACTCATCCAAAAAAATCTACGTGGCGGATACGCTTTTGATATAAAAGCGTTACTGCAATTTGCACATCAAACAACGATTCGTAATTGGTTACCCATTCTTGGTGGAGCGACCATCGCTTTGGCGTTATTGGTGGTGTTTGCCATGATTTTACTAAGCGTTTTTGAGATCACTGACCCATTCAATGTGCCGGATCATACGATGATGCAAATTGAGGTATTAGCGACAGTATTTGCGGCCCCAATATCAGTTGGTTTATTGCTTATGGGGTTACGTACCTCGGCCAATAAAACAGTCAAACCGGTTGATGTTATGGCCTATTATCCAAGGATATTTTCATTAGGATTGATTGGGTTACTGATTTCTTTACTAACAAGTATAGGGTTGATGTTACTGATTATTCCGGGGTTGTATCTTTACCTTGCTACGGGATTTGTCTTACCGCTTATGGCAGAGAAACACATGCGTCCCATCGCAGCGATTCAGTTATCAATGCAGATGGTTAACAGTTACTTGAATCAGTTTTTTATTCTATTTGGCGTCATGTTTTTATCGTTACTTGTCAGTGTCTTGAGTTTTGGTATTTTATTATTGTACTTTGTGCCATTTTTTTATGTACTTAAAGGAAAAATATACATGGACTTATTTGGTTACGGTGATATATCCGATCCCATCGATGAAATAGAAGAGCATAAAGATGACTCGACCTTTGTGGCATAAAGTATCTCTTTTGATTATCTGGGCAATATTGGTCTGGTGTACGCTATATCCATTTATGTATCCACCACAGCCTACCCAGTATCAATCTCAGAGCGAAGCGGTTAAGACTGGACAAAAAACATCTCTAAATGCAACACTTCAAGGCGCCGGCATTGCTGATTTTGGTGTGGTTTTTAATGAAGATGAGATTCAATTAGGGCCTAATTTCACTCAAGGTAAGCCCATTCCACAGTTCTCTCAAATTCGGGATATAAAGACCAAAAAATTATCTTATTTTGACTACATAGGACAAACCTCTAAACAGATCAATCAGGTCATTGCTATTCAGCGCCAATTTTTGTTATCTATTCAAAATAAGGATTCAATCAGTACCGCTGAACAGCTCGCATTCAATTATTTGAGCAGCACTTACCAAGTAAAAAATGCCCCGCAGTCCGAGATGATCAAACGTTTATTGCATCGTGTTGCGCCAATTCCAACGCCGTTAGTGCAGGTGCAAACCGCAAATGAGTCAGGCTGGGGCACATCCCGCTTTGCTCAAAGAGGCTATAACTTTTTTGGGTTATGGTGTTATCAAACAGGCTGCGGATTTGTCCCTCAACAGCGCAGTGTAGGCATGAGCCACGAAGTCGCGCGCTTTGATTCTTTGGCAAGTGCTATGTATCGCTATAAACTGAACTTAAACCGCAATCGTGCATATCGTAAGTTGCGTGATATTCGGGCGCGCCATATGTCGGATGATAGTTTTGCTCTGTCTTATGCTATGATCGGTGGATTAGAAGCCTATTCTGAGCGAGGCGATGCATATATAACTGAGCTTAGAAATATGCTCGAATTTAACCGTGAGTACTTACATGATTAAGAATGTTTTTATTGCTTTGCTATTGGTTTCAATATCACCTTTGACCATCGCGGATACGATTGAAATTGCTTACAAAGATCTTTATAGCCATTTGCGTAAGTTAGATAACGAAGATACACAGCATTTGCAGTTTGCATTTGGTTTCTTAAAAGTGCCACAAAAACAGACTCTTTGTACAATTACAAAAGGTGAAATCATTACAGACAAACAAGTTCTGCCTATCGCCATTTCACCCGAACAACGATTTACAGTACCTTTTGAAAAAGCGTTAAAGATGGCTGATGCATTAGTGCGAATTGAGGTTGATCCACCCAAAAATCAATGTGATATGTCGGTGCAATTAGAAACAACCGCTCAATGGCTCAAGCGTTCTTATACGGCTACAGACCTATCCTTGATCCTTACACAATATCGCAATTTTTTTAATGAAATGGGTGGATTTATGTCGTTTATGATGCCTCAGGTATCGGGTTTACAAATACAATTTGCAGACGAATCACTTTCACAAACTCTACCAAATGACATTTCAATTATCGCGGGTGTATTGCGATTAAATTCAAATAAAATCAAAGATTTAGAGGTTTTATTGTTGCCTGAGGCGCCGTTACGCATAACCGCCTTGACGCAGCGATAGCGGTTAAAATATTGTTCTAACGTGCGCATCGTAATTGATATTCAATTTGCTGTGATAGTCTTTCAACTGCTTCTCTTCCGTTTTGGATAAGCTCTTCAGCGCGATTAAACTCCAATATTCCCACATCATACAGATGAGGCTCGATAAGAATATTGGGAGGATCGCCAGCCAGTCGAGAGCGAGTCACTCTTGCTTGCATAATATCAAGTGCACTAGACATAACACTCATAATACCAGGAGGGGAGTCTTGTTCTTTGCTTTTTTCTGGAGAAAACCATGAACGTATTAGTGATGAGTTTTTTTCAAAAAATTCATCTGTTTTGTGTTGACGTGCGATATGCTCACTGGGATTTCGTTCCATTATCTGGGGTCGAAAATCTGCAGTTAGATTGATGGCAATGACTATATCCGCACCTAACTGTCGGCACACATTGACTGGTACAGGATTCACTACCGCACCGTCAATTAACCATTGACCTTGGTATTTTACCGGTGCAAACAGGCCAGGAATGGCACATGACGCTCGTATACTCTCACCAATCTCGCCTTCTTTAAACACTACCTCGCGACCGGTATGCATATTTGTTGCAATCACGGCGAAAGGTTTTTGCATTTGTTCGAAATTTGGCGCAGTGAATTCATCCGCTAACTTTTCAAACACTCGTTTACCAGAAGCAATTCCGCCAGAGTTTATGCCCACACCTAGTAAGGTCAAAATCTGCCATTCATCGAGGCTACATGCCCAGTTTTTCAGCTCGGCTAAATGACCACTTGCATAGGCTGAACCAACATATGCACCGATAGAGCATCCTGCAACCACATCAATTTGCACCCCCATATCTTCGAGTGCTTCAATGATTCCAATATGTGCCCATCCACGCGCAGCACCTGCGCCTAATGCGAGTCCAACTTTCATAATTTCCCTACTATTTAATTACAGTGTAATAATGTGTACATCTTCCTGTGTCATGAGTGCTGGTATATCTTCATCAAATGCCGTATCTCCCATTATAACCGGTCCGATTTGAGTAGAAATACTGCCAAAGTCATATAGTTCAGCGTCAGCTAAGTGTGATGGAATCACGTTTTGCATTGCTTTAAACATTGATTCAATCCGACCAGGAAAACGTTGTTCCCACTCATTAAGCATAGCTTTAATTTGTTTTCTTTGAAGGTTTTCTTGTGAGCCACATAGATTGCATGGAATGATAGGAAATGCCATGTGTTGTGCAAATTTTTCTATATCCTTCTCTTTGTTGTAAGCCAGTGGACGAATAACGATATGTTCACCATTATCACTCACAAGTTTTGGTGGCATGCTTTTGAGTCGTCCTCCATGAAACATATTTAAAAACAACGTTTCAAGCATATCGTCCCGATGATGCCCGAGTGCAATTTTGGTTGCGCCGAGCTCTTTGGCTGTTCGATATAATATGCCTCTGCGTAGTCGCGAACACAGAGAACAGGTTGTTTTGCCCTCTGGGATCTTATCTTTGACAATGCTATACGTATCTTCAGTTACGATTTGATAATCAATACCAAGTTTTTCTAAGTATTCGGGTAATATATGGTCGGGAAATCCAGGTTGCTTTTGGTCCAAATTGACCGCAACAAGTGAAAAAGAAATAGGGGCAACTCGCTGCAAGTACATAAGGGTATCCAAAAGGGTATATGAGTCCTTACCTCCCGACAAGCAGACCATTACCTTGTCGCCATCCTCTATCATATTATAATCGATGACCGCTTTGCCCGTTTCGCGCCGAATGCGTTTGGTTAGTTTATTGATGGAATTAGATGATTTGGTTGCGGTGACTGTGTTATCAGACATGCATGTGCCTTATGTCTATTAATTCGTTCACCGCAATTATATCAGTTAATGCAAAGGCGAAACAAATCCATCGGGTTTTACCGCTAAAACATCACATTGGATATTATCAATGATGAACTCAGCTGATTGACCTAAAGTTTTCGACGCCATTCCCATGTCACCAATACTTCCAATGACAAGCAAAGAGGCACTTAAAGAAGATATTATAGAAGGTATAACTTCATGTGGTTCGCCCTCGACTAGATGTCTATGCGTTTTAGCTATCGCAAAGCGTTCACCAAACATATCCAATGCTTGAAAATGATGGTTGCGTATGGCCCTCGCTAATACTGAGTAGGTGAAATTTTGTGTGGATTTGCTCATCGGTTGTGGTGTAGGTGGATAAGCATTGACCAAATGGACCTGACCAGAATAGATGTCCGCGAACTCATCTGCGCATTCTGTTAATTTTTCATTCAATAATGCATGTGAGCGATCTTCAAATCCAGTATTTACCGCTGTTACGATATGTTCATATTGAGTTTGCTGTTTTTGGCTGACGAGAAGGACTGGAAATGGGGATTTGCGAATGAGATGCCAGTCCAATGGTGTAAAAATAGGAGAGGTGACTACTGGATCATGCTTCATTGATTTAATAATGAGTCCTACTTGCTCCTCACGTGCAGCCTCTACCACTGATTCATAGACTCTAGGGTGCCAATGAACAGCGGTAAGTGACTTTTGGGGCAATTGATAGGTTTCGAGAAGATCTTCTAACCAATGATAACGATCGGCAATATACTCTGCTCGAAATTCCTCTCGTTCAGTCTCACTAAGCATGTGTTTTAACTCATAGCCAGCGTGGTAAACAGAAAGCATAATCATTAACTTAGCTTGAGTTTTTTTGGCTAATGATATGCCTCTAAGCAAAGCAGGTTGCTGCCTCTGGTTAGGTTCAATTACAACTAAGATGGACTTTAAATTAATCATGCTGCAAGTCCTCATAAAGCTCGTCTTGCTCGATTTATTGTAAATAAAATTTACACTTACAAAGCTGAGTATAGCAATGATATTGAATAAATAATAATCACACTTCCCATAAACTTGCGTGATATTGGGTGTGACAGTATGTATTGTAAGCGATCAGAACTGAGTGCTACGGCGATAATGGCTGGCACTGTACCCATACCAAAAAACAACATGAAGGCAGCGCCATGCCAGGGCGAGGGGACGGTTAGAGTCCAAGTTAGAGTTGTATAGACTAAGCCACAGGGTAACCAGCCCCAAATCATGCCGTAAGGTATTGTTTTTAAAGCATTATCTATAGGGAGGAGTTGTTTGGCAAGAGGTTTTAAAAAGGTAAATATCGGCATAAAAAAGCGTTCAACATGCCGGATAATCAACCACCATCCTGCAACATAGAGCCCCAACAAAAACATCAATATAGCAGATGAAATCTGCAAAAAATTCATTGGTACGATATGCGAATGGCCAAAATGAGCCCCCAACCAAGCGACACTAAATCCTGCTAAAGTATAGCTAAATATGCGACCAAAGTTGTACCCAGCTATGAGTCTCCATTTGTCAACATTAGGCTTTGCACTGAATAACAAACTGCTAGCGATTCCACCACACATACCTAAGCAATGTGTACTCCCAGCAATACCCAGGATGAATGCTGTAATGAATAACTCAATCACGTTCTTGTGGTTCACTCTTGGAAAGCGGTTTTACATCATCATCAAATAAGATACTGTGTCCTTGACGTTCCAAATCTTCAAATTGGTTGCTTTTAACGGCCCAAAAAAATGCCACAATGGCGACTGCAACAATAATGATAGCAATGGGAATCAATACATAAATAATATTCATAATCTAATATCCTAGTGTTATCTTTGCCCAAAACGAAGTAATCGCGCAGAGTTATATACGACAATCAATGAACTTAATGACATGCCTAGCGCAGCTTGCCATGGGGTGAGCACACCCATTATCGCAAAAGGTAAAACCATCACATTATAACCTAAAGCCCACATGAAATTTTGTTTAATTATGCGTTTCGTTTGCTTGGCTAATGCTATGAGCAGTGGTAACTGTACGAGGTGGTCTTGCAATAAAACAATATCCGTACTTTGCTTGGTAAAATCCGAAGCATTGCCAACGGTTATTGCAACGTCAGCTTGCGCTAAAACGGGGGCATCATTAATACCATCGCCTAGCATCATCACCACGTTTTTGTCTGTTTGTAAGTTGGTCAATATGGATAATTTGTCTTCAGGGCGACAACTGTGATGGGCGTTTGTGATATTGAGAGATGCAGCAACATCAAACACGTTTTTGGCTGCATCACCACTGATTATGGATAGTGAATAGTGTTGTGATAATTCAGAAATAACATCGGTTGTGTGGGTTTTTAGCGCATCAGTAAGCCAATATGCTGCAATAATCTCTTCATTTTTACTGACTAATACGGTTGCATCGAGTAAATGGTCAGGTATCCCACAAGGCATAAATTGTGCACGCCCAATTCGATACGCTTCACCTGCGATCTCACCGATGATGCCTTGGTTGATAATCACCTCAACCCGACTTACATTGAGGGTATTATCTGTTACAAATGCCTGTGCAATAGGATGCTCAGAGTATTGCTCAATACTGGCCACGACGGCATCAATATGTGTTTTATCACTTTTAGGTGCATACCATTCATCAGCGATGGTAAAGGCACCAGTCGTGAGAGTACCTGTTTTATCAAAAACAATGTGATTAACTTGTGTGATCCTTTCAAGCGTGTCGGCTTGTTTAACTAATACGCCCGCTTTTTGTAGACGAGCCATTGCTGTTGTTAATGCACTCGGGGTGGCTAAGCCCAGAGCACACGGGCAGGTGGCAATTAATATCGATACAGTGATCCAAAATGCCTGCTCGTTTCCTAAATAAGTCCAAGTTACAAAGGTGATTGTTGAAATGAACAATACGGCAAAAACAAAGTATTGGGATAGATGATCAGCCATCTGAGCAACTTTAGGTTTTTGTGCCATAGCATTTTCTTGCAATTGGGAAATTTTACTAACCAAAGACTCATCAAGTGTTTCAGTCACTTTAATTTGTAACGGTTGTGATTGATTGAGCGTGCCACCAAACACACTATCTCCAGATGCTTTACTCACTGCTGCAAACTCACCGGTCAACATTGATTCTTCAATGTAACTGCTTCCTTCGATGATCACACCATCAACGGGAATTGTGTCACCGGCTTTTACCAGTACTATTTGACCTATTTTAAGTTGCTTGGCTAAGACTACTTCAGTTTTCAGGTTATCGTGAATAAGTTGTGCAGATATTGGAATGTATTGCATTGAGTTAGAGGTGATTTCGGCGGCTTGAAAACGAGCGCGATGTTCCAAAAAGCGAGAACTTAGTAGGAAAAAAATAAACATGCAGATGGATTCAAAGTACACATTGCCGTCTCCGAGCATAACCGCTTTGATTCCGGCAAAATATGTACCCAAGATTGCAACAGAGACAGGGAGATCCATATTCACACCTCGAGCAAGAATTGCGCGTATAGCCCCTAAATAAAAGGTTGAACCAGAATAAAAAACAACAGGGGTGGTTAGAACTAAGGAAATCCAATGAAAATATTTGGCCATGGTATCGTCAATATTACCAAGCCAATCAAAGTAAAAGCCAAATGAGAGCATCATGACTTGCATGGTCATTAGACCGGCTAAACCAAGCTGTTTGATAAAGCGTTTGTGCTGAGCTTGATATGTTTTTTCATGCTCTTCTGCAGAAAAAGGTCTTGCTGTATAACCAATAGCAGCAAATTGTTTGAGTATTTGCGATAAAGTAATACGTGAAGGATCCCATTTGACCATGGCTCGTGCGGTTGAAACATTCACAGAGTTTTGGGTGACACCTACTACTTTACTTAGATGCCTTTCAATTAACCATCCGCATGCTGCACAGGTAATACCGTCCAAAGTTAATTGTACCGATTTTAATTGTCCCTCATCCGCTACAAAATCAGCTTGCAATTCAGCCGCATCAAATATTGCAAGTTGTTCTAATATAGCTTGCTCTTCTTGTGCATCATCTGCCTTGGCAGCTGGAGCGGTTCGAAATTTGTAATAATCAGTGAGGCCATGCTCTACAATGGCTTCTGTGACTGCCAGACATCCAGGGCAACACAGACTTTCCATTTTATCAAAAACGAGCGTTTGATAGTGTGAATCTGATGGGTTAGGGAGCCCACAGTGAAAGCAATCTGAAGCACTCAATATGGTTACTCAGGCAAAAATGCAAAAGGCTTTGCTTGGGGTAAAAATCGAGTTTGTTGGATTTTCCATGTTTGATCTAGTGGCATGAGAGAGATTTTCCATTTGCTCTTAATGTCATTTTCGAAACTTCCTCTGTAAACACCATTGGCGTCACGACTCAACAGAATACTAAAATCCTTTGCCGCTAAAGTAGTGTGATAAAAATTCAATGATAAGGCTTCACCAGATTCGGGAGCTCCTTCTTCAAAGGTTAACACAACAGAACCATCTGAGATTGCAAGTTGCGTTTTAAGTCCAAGTTGTCTTGCTGCTTCCACTTTATCAAGACGAACATTAATCACTCGACCTTCTTTGTAATAGTCATCTACAACGAGACTATTTTCTGTAGAAACAGCAAGGTGAAAATAGTTGATGGAAAAAAACATCGAGGCAAGAGGCACACAGATTAAAAACCACGGCCAAAAATGCTTGAACCAAGGTTTCGTATCTTCAACAGGGGATGGGTGTGCCATCGCAGTTCTCCATGATTTTCAAAAATAAAAAGCCCCGTATAAACGAGGCTTAATCTGACAAAAGTGTGATATTTAGTTCTCGTTAGATAAGCTGTAAATATATGCAGCTACTACATGAATTTTATCATCACCTAAGGTTTTATTAAATGCTGGCATAACACCATTACGACCATATTTAAGTGTTTCTGTCACAGCGCGTTTACTGCCACCATACAACCAAATATTATCAGTAAGGTTTGGAGCGCCAAGCATTTGATTGCCTTTGCCGTCCATTCCGTGACATGCCGCACAAACAACATATCGCGCTTTACCTTTTTCAGCAAGCACTGGATCCACATCCCGGCCAGAAAGACTCAAAGTGTATTCTACTATTTCTTCAATACCAGATTCACCAAATGATTCTAACCACGCTGGCATCATACCACTGCGACCATTTTGCAATGTTTGTACGATTTTGTCACCAGAACCACCATATAACCAATCTTTATCAGTGAGGTTAGGGAAGCCACCGTTTTGGCCACGCGCATCCGAGCCATGACATTGTGCACAGTTTTGCAAGAATAAACGTTGGCCAACTTTCACCGCATCAGCATGTTCTGGGTTTGTGGCAAGAGTTTCAACCGGTATTTCTGCATAAGCAGCAAAGATTGGATCAAAACGCTCGTTAGCAAACTTAATCTCGCGATCGTACTGAATCAAATCACCATTTTCGAGTGAGGCTTGTAGTGACGCCTCAGACTCTTCTAAACTCAGTATAGTCTGATTGGAACTCTGCCATCCAAGGAAACCTTTAAAGTTACCTAGACCCGGATAAAGGGCCAAATAAATAAAGCCCCAAACGATACAAATATAAAAGAGTATTGTCCACCAGCGTGGAAGACCATTGTTAATCTCAACGATACCATCGAACTCGTGTCCCATGTTCTCGCCTTCTTTTACACCCGTCTTGTTGGCAAGTGTCCAGCGTAATAATAAGTAGCAACCAACAATCGATCCGAGTGTGATCACTGATATCCATATTGTCCAAAATAAAGTCATTTGTTTGACTCCTGATTATCTTGATTCTGTTTAGACTCTTCATCGTCAAAGACAAGATTTGCAGCCTCGTCAAAACGATCTTTATTGCGTTTGCTAAACGCCCAATAAACGACCCCAATAAAGGCGATGAAGACGATGACAGTAAAAATACTGCCGATGATTCCTTGATCCATTATTTTAAATGCGTTCCAAGTTGTTGAAGGTATGCAATCAAAGCTTCCATTTCAGTTTTACCTGCGACCTCAGCTTGTGCATTGGCAATATCTTCATCTGTGTAAGGTACGCCAAAGCTACGGAATACCTCCATTTTATTGGCCGTTAACTTACCATCTAAGACGGTATCTTCTAACCAAGGATAACCAGGCATATTAGATTCTGGTACAACATCACGAGGGTTGAGTAAGTGTACGCGATGCCATTCATCTGAATAACGTTGACCGACGCGAGCCAAGTCAGGTCCAGTACGCTTTGAACCCCATAGGAAAGGGTGTTCCCAAACCGACTCACCCGCAACAGAGTAGTGACCATAACGTTCGGTTTCGGCACGAAATGGACGGATCATCTGTGAGTGACACCCAACACAACCTTCGCGGATGTAGATATCTCTACCTTCTAACTCTAGAGCCGTATAAGGACGAAGTCCTTTTACAGGTTCCATGGTTTGTTGCTGAAACATCAAAGGTGTGATTTGTGCCATGGCCCCTAGAGCAATGGCAAATAAAATCATAACAGTAAGCAGACCAACGTTTTTTTCAATTAACTCATGTGGATTTTTCATTATCTGTCTCCTTACGCAGTTGCCACAGCATCGTTAGTAGTTGGAACTACTTTGGGCGCTCGGATAGTTTTATAGCAGTTGTATGCCATTACCAACATACCCGTTACGACAAATGCACCGCCTATGAAACGCAATACATAGAATGGGTAAGATGCTTCGAGTGATTCAACAAAGCTATAAGTTAGAGTGCCATCAGAGTTTACTGCGCGCCACATTAGACCTTGCAATACACCCGACATCCACATTGCAACGATATAAATGACTACACCAATAGTCGCTAACCAGAAATGCACATTAACGAGTGAGGTGCTATACATTTTGGGTTGACCAAACAAAATTGGCACTAGGTGGTAGATTGATCCTATGGATACCATAGCAACCCAGCCTAACGCACCAGAGTGGACGTGACCAATGGTCCAATCAGTGTAATGTGATAATGCGTTTACGGTTTTGATTGCCATCATTGGGCCTTCGAATGTAGACATACCGTAAAATGACAAAGAAACGATCAAGAAACGTAAAATAGGATCAGTACGAAGTTTATGCCACGCACCTGATAGCGTCATGATACCGTTGATCATCCCCCCCCAGGACGGTACAAATAGTATGATCGACATTACCATACCCAAAGATTGAGTCCAATCTGGTAGAGCAGTGTAGTGCAAGTGGTGAGGGCCAGCCCATATGTATAATGAAATTAATGCCCAAAAGTGGACAATAGAAAGACGGTAAGAATATACCGGGCGGCCCGCTTGTTTCGGGATAAAGTAATACATCATACCCAAGAAACCAGCAGTCAAGAAGAAACCTACAGCATTATGTCCATACCACCACTGCATCATCGCATCCACAGCACCAGCATAAAGTGAATAAGATTTGGTAAAGGAAACTGGAATTGCCATTGAGTTACCAATGTGCAAGACCGCAACGGTCAGCATAAACGCACCCAAAAACCAATTTGCAACGTAGATATGAGAGGTCTTACGGATGATCATCGTACCGAAAAAGTTAATGATGTAAGCAATCCATACTAACGCAATCAGAATATCAATCGGCCACTCAAGTTCAGCATATTCTTTGGAAGAGGTCAGTCCCATTGGTAATGTAATAGCTGCTAACACGATAACCGCTTGCCAACCCCAGAAAGTGAACGCTGCGAGTTTGTCAGAAAATAAGCGAACCTGACAGGTACGTTGCACAATGTAATAGGAGGTTGCGAACAATGCACAACCGCCAAATGCAAATATAACCGCATTGGTGTGCAATGGGCGTAATCGTGAATAGGTGAGGTAAGGGATATCAAAGTTCAAAGCCGGAGCAAATAATTGCGCTGCAATTAATAAGCCCACAGACATGCCCACGATCCCCCAAATCACAGTCATCACTGTGAATTGCCGTACAACTTTGTAGTTGTAATCCGGCTGTACTTGAGTATTAGCGCTCATAGGGTTTCTTCCATTAGTAAAAAAAATTCATGCAGTAGAAAATGATTTTGTGTTGCTTCATTGCTACTTATTAAATCATTATAAAACATGTCAACAATGTGATCTTAAAGCTTTTATAATTAAAATGGTAGACTATTACGACTAGTGTTGATGAAGACTATTAAAGTTAACTTTTATTTAACAAAATGCCCACAAAATGCTTACTCGAGGTTGCCTTTGCATTTACAAAAATACGTTAATATTTATATTCTTAGCTTATTATTTATGTTTACCTATGGGTGTTCACAGCAAAATCCATCTAAACACACTCTTTCGTGCACTCTTGTCGACCAAAAATGCACCATTAAAGGCAATGTTAGTGAGACTTTGGTCGAGTTTTTGGCACCTCCCGAGGTCGAAGAGCTGATAAGTGTACAAATTGATTTACCCGCTGGACAAAAATTTATCAAAGGCTATGTGGAGGGCACCAATATGAACATGGGAAAAAGTCCATTTATGGTGACTGATGAAGCAGATAATGTTGTTATTGGGGATATTTTTCTAGGCAATTGCAACGAATCATCTATGCAATGGCAACTGACCGTATTAACTATGGCAGAGAATGGTAAGAACAAAAAACAGGACGCGCTGATACAACGGGTCCTGTTTAATACTGAGCAAAACTAATTAAAGTTGGCTTTGTAAGTAATTTTCAAGGCCTATGGTCTTAATTAAGTGCAACTGCTGTTCTAACCAATGTGCGTGATCCATTTCAGTATCTTCAAGCAAGGTCATTAGCATGTCACGGGTGACATAATCGCGTTCTTTTTCGCATAGCGCTACGGTTTCACGAAGCTTTTCGGCTACCTCATATTCCACTCGCAAATCACTTTCGAGCATTTCAGGTACTGTATGGCCAAGCTGGTAGCCAGTGCGAGTCACCATATCGGGTTGACCTTCCAAGAACAACATGCGCTGAATAAGTAAAGTAGCATGGCCTTTTTCATCGTCAAACTCGTGATTAATTCGTTCAAAAAGTTTAGTGTAGCCCCAGTCTTCATACATTTGAGAATGAATAAAATATTGATCCATAGCGGCTAGTTCATACGACAGTAACGTATTTAATGCATCGACAATAACTTGTTTACCTTGCATTATTCTCTCCTATACTTGAGCTTGTAGATATAGGGCAAGTCCCATATCGTCAATTTGTTGTTTTTGGGTGTCTAAGTGATCAAGATATTCTTCTTCGTATTCGAGGTTATCAATTAATAAATCGCGAGAAACATAATCTTGTAAAGCTTCACATTGGTCTATCGCTTCGCGCACTAATCCAATATGTTCTAGTTGAAAACGCTTATCACAGGAAAGCATTTCTTCTGGTTTTTCGCCAATATAGAGCTTACCCAAAGCCTGTAAATTTGGGAGTCCCTCCAAAAACAATATACGCTCTATGAGGGCATCCGCTTGCTTCATATCCTTGATGGATTTTTTATACTCAGATTCGTTTAACTTGCTAAATCCCCAATTTTTATACATACGCGCATGCAAAAAATATTGGTTTATAGACGTTAGCTCGGATGTGAGTACTTTATTCAGTATGACATTGATGCCATTTGCTGCTTTCATGGGTGTCTCCAACTGACTTTGTCTTAGTATAGCGCATGAGGGTTTGATTACCAAATGATAATTGCAAAAAAATCAATTAAAACAATGACTTGCTAATGCAAATTATTATCAATTAGATTGCTCATTTAATCCCGCCCAAGCCATACTTTCCTCAGCGAAACCTAAACCGGCTTCGGTAAAGAAGTTAAATACCTTATCCACACCATGATTGATGAGAGGAGCTACTTCATCCTCATAACGCGCGATGGCAGCTATTTTACCGGTATAGTTTATTCGCTTTAGTTGTGCAGTAACATTGGCAGCATCTTCGATAGACGGTAATGCAATAAGGACTAATTCGAGTTGTCGTACGTCTAAGTTTTCCCATAAATCAATGTCTTCTCCGTCACCAACCAAGACATTTTTTCTAAGTTTAACCAGTGATTTGATTTTTTGTGGGTCTGAATCCATGCCCCAGACGGTGTTCCCCATTTGGGTATGCAAAGCCTTAAATGCTCCTTTACCGACTCGCCCCATACCAACGACTAATACTTTGCCACAGGATAATTGCGGATATATATCCTGGGCAAGTGGGTTGGGGTGCTCAAAACGTTTCAGAAACTCTTTATAAAGCATGTATAAGCGATGTGAGTGCTTGTATAACAAACTGCTACATACAAAACTTATCGATGCGGCAATGGCGATAATCACTAACCAGTCCGGTTCAAGTAATGTTGCTGAAACCGCTACAGCTCCAACAATTAGACCGAATTCTGAAAAATTGGACAACAATAAAGCACTTAAAAATGCCGTTCGTGCCCGCAAACGTAATGTGATAAATAAACCAAAAAACAAGGCAAACTTTACAATCAAGAAAACACACAAGAACAAGGCAAGTGCTAACATCTCCCAAGTCGGCATGGCACTTAAACCTATCGTTAAGAAAAACCCAACCAAAAATAGATCTTTGAAACCATACAAGGCTTTGGATAATTCATTGGCTTTAGCATGTGTTGCCAACATTACCCCAGCAACCAGTGCACCTAAATCACCTTTTACCCCAACCATCTCAAATAAGCTATAGGCACCAAACGCAAAAATAAAGCCAGTTAGAGGCAATAACTCTCCATGTCCCGATTTGAATAACAACTTGTGGATAAGAGGTTGGCAAGGAAGCAATAAGAATAAACCGAATGCATATATACTTGGTATTTTACCAGTACTAAAGACTAAGAATAAGACCGCCAGAATATCTTGTATCACCAAAATACCGATTGCTAACTTACCGTGTCGAGTCTTGGTTTCACCGGCTTCATCCAGTATTTTGATGACACACACAGTACTACTAAAACTTAACGCAAAGCTGATTAATGCGGCTGTAGTGAAAGATGTGTTAAACACCTCAAGCATCAGCACATTTCCCAGAACAAAGATGAATAGACTTACTACTGCTACCCAAATCGCGGTATGGGATAGACCGGACACCCATACTGGTCGAGCGATGAGATCCTTGAGGTGCAATTTTAGGCCGATGGTAAATAATAATATGGTGATACCGAGATCAGCAATGATTTGTAAGGCGTCATTGTTGGTATACCCTAGAGCGTTAAGAATAAAACCAGCGGCCAGAAAACCGATTAGGGGAGGGGTATTGACTAGCTTGGCGGCAAAACCACACATAAAAGCAACCAACAAAATGACAAAATCCATGCAAAATTATCCTATGGTAAAAATCGTTTGATCTCCTGTGCAACTAAGTTAGGTGCTTCAAGCATAGGCATATGACCTAAATCGTCCCATACAACACTTATGCCTTGGGTACCTTGCTGCCATACTGGAGCACAAGAGATATCAATGAGCTCATCTTTTGCCCCCCATAATAATAAAACAGGGGATCTTATGTCACCTAGACGATCGTTTAGAAACTCGTTTTTGTTATAAAAATTTGTAAATATATGTTCTAAACGGCTTTTTCGTTCGACATATTGTGCGGCTAATGCCTTTAAAATAAATCTAGGCATAAAAGGAGGCTTTGTCATTGTCATTGCGTAAAAAGAATCAAATTGCGTTATATCATCCATAAAAAATGGATTGCGTCCTCCTGTATGGACGGTTTGCTCTAGTTTACTCGGTTGTGGCCCCGTTACACCTGCAGGATCAATACATACGATCCCGAGTGTATTGTGCGCGAAATCCAATGCATACTGTGCCGCTATGAAACCACCCATAGAGTTACCTGCAATGATCGTGTTATGCCACTGCAAGTGCATGAGTAACTCATGTAGCCGAGCAGTCTGATTGGGTACGGAGTAATTTAATACTTGGTCATAATTTGATTCGCCATGACCTGGCAAATCAGGGATCAAAATATGAAAATCTCGCGTCAAATGTCTGGCACATCGAAGCCAAACTGTATGAGAGGCACTAAATCCATGTAACAACACTAATTTGGGTTTGCCTTCATTGTGATTATCCAAATAATGCCAATGCACAGTGCCAGAGGTATGATGATGTGCTGAAAACCCGTATAGTTGTGACTCCAACCGCATTATCTGCTCATAAATTTTTGCGCCTAACATTAGCGAAAGCCTTTGTGATTTGGATCATAATCAGCTGGGTCGGCAATTTTGTGCATGCTCTTTCCAATCATTTTTACAAGACTAGGTAACGATAATAACTTAGATGCCCAATATGTTCGTTTTGCTTGGTTCCCATAAACAATTCGAGGATTTCCTGAGACCACTTCAGCTAAAACATAATCGACCATTTCATCACTGGGTGTGGTTAAAAATTTTGCTTTGAACTTCTCGGTTTTGGGAGAGCGTGCAATATTGGTATTTACACCTCCAGGGTGAACGATATGGACCTTCACATGAGGATGTATGTGAGCGAGTTCGACCATGAGTGCTTCAGAATAACCTTTAACGGCAAACTTGCTCGCGCAATAATCGGAGGCATTGGGTGAGCCAATTAAACCAAAGATACTGCTAACATTAATAATATTTGCTTCTGAGCGTTTGACTAAAAGAGGTAAAAACTGCCTAACACCGTAGACTACTCCCATAAAATTCACATCCATAGTATGTTTTATTTGGCTTATAGAAGATGCCCATACTGGCACAGTTGCGCCTTCAACGCCCGCGTTATTGATCAACATATCACAGTGGCCATATGTGTCTAGCGTGTATTGTTTTAAAGTTTGCCAGTCTTTATTTTTGCTGACATCCATCAGCATCTTTGGACAGGTTTTGCCGTTGATTTTTTCAACCAGATCCGCTGTCTCATTTAATCCAGACTCATCAACATCTGAAATAACAACATGTGCACCTAACTTCGTTAATTGCATGGCATAACTTCGTCCCATCCCAGATGCCGCGCCCGTTATCACTGCGACTTTATTTTGATAATACGATTGCATGTTCAAGCTACTCCGTTTAATGATAATGATGATGTTCTGATTTAAACGCTTTGCACCAACGCCTGAAGATGAAGGTAAAAGTCGGTAATAATGCAACGACTTTACCGTGTGCATTTTGATACCAGCTTTTACAGCCACCCCATGACCAAACCGTTTTGTGCATGGCCTTATCCAGCATTTGATTGTATTCAAACTCAGCTTCGGTGGTGACTTCAATCGAACGTTTCTGTTTTGATAACACCGAGTCAATTGCTTTGCTAACATACTGAACTTGTGACTCAAGTATAAAGAGTGCGGAGGTATGACCGATACCAGTATTCGGACCATTAAAGAGGAAAAAATTGGGAAATTGTGGCACGCACGTACCTAAATAGGCATGCGCATAGTTTTGCCAAACTTCGCTCAGTTCAAGACCATTTCGTCCTTTAACCGAATACGACACCAGGCCATCAGCAGCATTAAATCCGGTGGCAAATATGACCACATCGCAATCGATTCGTTCACCTTGGCTCGTTAAGATACCTTGCTCATAAAAGGCTCTCACACCATCATGTTTGTCATGCAAGGTCACATTAGATGATGCCAGAGCTGGATAAAGGGTATTGGATAAGATAATGCGCTTGCAGCCAATCGTAAAGTCAGGAGTTAACTTGGAACGTAAGATTGGATCCTTGATATGCTTGCGCAACAACCGCTTTGCTGGCCATTCGCCTAATATTTTCAGTAGAACCGGAATATGTTTGAACCCTAAAAAACGAATTTCGTTATACCAATACAAACTCCAGCGAATCGCATTATAGACTGGTGCAATACGCAGACATAACTGAAACCATTTAGGGAACTTGATGTCGCTTCGTGGGATCACCCAATGCGGTGTGCGTTGAAAAACATGTAAGTGTTTCACATCCGGTTGAATCGCTGGAATGACTTGTGTTGCCGAAGCACCAGAACCAATAATTGCCACGCGCTTATCACTTAAATCGAGATTATCAGGCCATTGATTGGTATGAAAATTGGGAATTGTTAATGATTTTAACCCCACAAAATCAGGTACCACAGGTGTTGAAAGCGCACCTGAGCAGTTGAGTAAAAATTGACTTTGAATCACTTCATTGTCATTTACCATGACCTGCCATAATTGCGTTTGTGGTTCCCATATTGCTTCATTTACCGTGCTATTTAAACGAATATGAGGTGAAAGCTGATGCTCTTCAATGATGTTTTGTGTGTATTGAGCTAACTCACTTTGTTTAGCAAACATCTGTGTCCAAGGATATGGTTTACCAGAGAGAGAATACAGTGGCGAGTGCACATCCACTGCAGCACCTGGGTAACGATTTTGCTGCCAAGTACCACCGGCAAAACTGCGCCTTTCAAGCATTACAAAATCGTGCCAACCTTTGCGCTTTAGCTCAATCGCTGCAATGATTGCTGCAAAACCAGTACCAATGATAATAAACTGATGGGACATAATGATTTTTTGTTATTTTTTTGTTAAGTGTAAACGAATACACAACATTGAAAAAGACCGATTAACAAAAAATATTGAACAAAAATGAAAAACGAAACTGTGTTGATTAAGCGTGTTTTTGTCCGCGGAAAGTCAATAAAGCCAAAGTACTGAAAACGATAGTCACTCCAAGGATAACAAGTAACGCAGAGGTATTTATGTGTTGGTACAATGCAAAACGAATGAGTTCCACACCATGTGTGAAGGGATTGTAGTAACATATCCAATATAACCATTCGCTCGATTCACGAATTTTCCATAGTGGGTAAAGCGCGCTGGACATAAAAAACATTGGAAAAATCACAAAGTTCATAATCCCTGCAAAGTTTTCTAGTTGTTTAATGAAGTTAGCCAATATGATGCCAAGGGCACCAAGGAAAAAAGCCGTCAAAAATATCGCCGGTGTTGCGAACAAGATACCAGTTAGACTTATGTCAACATCGACCAAAAAACACAATGCTATGAATATAAGAACTTGTAATAGCGACAATACTGCACTGGCAAAGAGCTTAGCAAACAATAAAAAGCTACTTGGATATGGGCTCATCAATAGAACCTTCATACTGCCCATTTCGCGGTCGTAAACCATGGACAGTGAATTTTGCATACTGTTGAACAACACAATCATGGCACACAGTCCAGGAACAATATACTCTTGATATAGGATATAGGTTTCGTATGGAGGCATTATTGATACCCCTAATACACTGCGAAACCCCACGGCGAAGACGAGTAACCAGAGAAGGGGACGTACCAAGGCACTGAGCAAACGCGAACGATTGTGCCAAAAACGAATCAATTCTCGTTGATTAATTGCGATAAATGCAGTGAGCCAGCCACCCATCACATTGCTTCCACAGTTTGCGTGAGCGAACAATACCAATCAAATACAGTTCGGCATTGAGCATCTGCTAATAATACTTCAGTTTTGCCTTGAGCTTTAATTGTGCCCTTGTGTAACAAAGTAAGGTTATCAGTCATTAGTACTTCGTCCATCAAATGAGTCGTCCATAAAAGCGTAACGTTATTAGCCTGAACATAATCTCTTAGCGTGTTGAGCACCAATTGCCTGGTATCGGCATCTAAGCCAACTGTTGCTTCATCAAGCAACAAATATTGTGGCTGATGGATAAGTGCTCGAATGATTTCGAGTCTGCGTCGATGACCTTGATTGAGTGAGCGTGTGTTATCACTCAAGCGATCCGCTAAACTAAAAGCCTGTAATAATGGTTCACATTGTTGCAAAACACTCGCTTTGCTTATGCCATGTAAAGCGCCAAAGTAAGTCAGATTTTGTTGTACAGACAAATTGAGATCTAAGGTCGGTTGTTGAAACACGACTCCTAAACGATGCATGATCGCTCGGCGATGTGATTTTATATCCACTTGATCGTATAGAACTTTACCTGTTTGTGCAGGTAATATCCCAGTAAGTAGACTGAATAAAGTACTCTTACCTGCGCCATTTGGACCTAATATCACATTAAACCCAGGTTCAATAACGAACTTTATCTCATGCAAAGCAGGTTTTGTTCCATAGCTGTGATTGAGTGTTTCAACCTGAATGTTTGACATTATTTAACCGCAACTCCCCAAGGAAAGCGTCCAACTTTAATCGTTTTAATCACTTTATGGGATTGAGTATCGATAACCGATACATCACTACTTACGCCATTGGTGGTTAACAACCTAGACTCATTGGCATCAAACCCCAACTGCCAGACACGACGACCAACTAATATATAATCCTCAACCTCATATGTGTCCGTATTGATCACCGCAACATGATTCGCAGGTCCTAATGCAACAAAAGCGTAGGGAGCTTCTTTTAACAGTACGATACCGACTGGTTGGATCCGGTCTTTATGGATCCCTTTAATAGAAAAGTTAATTTGCTTGAGTTCAGTTTGCGTCTTTACATCAAAAACATGCACGGTACCGCCAATCTCAGCACTGACCCAAAGCTTAGAATCATCCTTGGTGAAATAGGCTGAACGAGGCCGAGCTCCAACGATAGTATTGGCAAAGTTCTGATTCGTTGCAGTATAGATCCAGTGCACCATGTTTGTGGTTTCCGATGTGGCTACGACAATATCGCCCGCATTACTAACGGCTAATCCTTCTGGCTCGACGCCGACATCGATTTGTGTGATGACTTGTTGGGTCGGAATATCAATAACCGTTAATAGTGCATCATCTTCGTTTGCGGTGTACATGATTTTATTATTAGGGTGAAGCGCGATGGTTTCTGGATCATCGCCAGATGGCAACTCGCCAATGATTTGGTCTGTGGCGACATCTAAGATTTGTATACGGTCTGAATCAGACGCACAGATATAGGCTAGGGAATGGTCTTGATTAAAGACAAAGCCACGAGGGCGCTCTCCGACGTTAATGGTTTTAACAACTTCATAAGAATCCAAATCAATAACAGAAATCGTATCGTCTTTTTCATTGGTTACATAAGCAAATTCCGGTTCTGCAAAGGTAGAGGTAGAGAATAATACAGTGCTTATAGAAAGTATTAAAATGAGTTTATTGGCAGCGTTCATGGCGGTCATGTCCTAATGTATCTAAATCAGTAATTGGGTGCAAAAATCCTTCTAGGGGAGCGTTTGTTAATAAGCCTGAATCATGGGTGAGAGCTATAGGCATCCTCAACTGTCGATTTTGCGGTCGAAAGGATAGTTTACGACCTTTATATGCCGCCAATACAAACTGCTCACTGAGCATTGTATCTGACAATGAAAGGGCATCAAATGCCTGATTAATTTGGGCTGCGTACGCAATGGCACGAATAGCTAAATAAGCAGTAAAATCCAAACTGGTCATATTGCGATTAAAGGTATCAATAAATCGGTTTTGCAGTTGTAGGGCGCCCCATTGTTCAATGGTATGGTGCCATGTAACTGCTTGGAGACCAAAGTCGCCAATGACAGGAGCTTGGTTATATGTATTATATGGTAACGCGTAACCAAATTCTCTTTGATAATCAGAGACAAATAACGCATTGTAGGGACTGTGACTCTTTGTAAATTGAGGTACTTCCTTGTAAGCAACACGGCGTAAATCAAAGTCTCCTGTCCATATCTTTTCTTCAACGATATCAATTTTAAATCGTTTAGCCATACGTTTAATGCTATCAACGTATTGCACATCGGCAGGGTGTTCGCCTTTTACCACGAACAATTTTTGCATGCGCCGCTGTAATAACCATTGTCCTAAGGCATCAGCTTGCATCGAAAATGACGGAATGGTATGAAATAAATTGAGATGACACCTCTTTGTTCGCCATTGATTGTTTTGACTGCGGACATTGATAAATAACGTATCAGAAAAACGCATGGTTAATTGAGGAATATATTTTATTGCGTCTTTTTCATTTAGGTTGAGTACAACAATTTTATCATTCTCTGTCAGCTCCGATGGTGTTTTATTTGTTAAGCTCAATGAATACCCTAAAAAGCGTCCCGTTAAATTCGCTTCCGGTATTGCTAACTGAGCTCCAGCAATACCTTCATTAGCCGGTCTGACAAGGTGATTTGGAGTGCCGGGATAAGAGATGTTTTCACTTGAAATCATCGCAATGTGAATAGATTGATTGGATGATGCGTGACTATCAGAAAACATCAAAACAAAAAATAAAATAAAAATCGTGATATGTAACTTAGCGACTTTCATGCTAATAAAAATATGTCATATATTAAAATAATTTACTGCATACTAATGCAGTGATTATGACCTTTAAACCTTGATTTTAGCAATTCCTACTAAAGGATGAGATTGAGACCACTAAAGTCTACTTATCTGGGGATATTTGCTGGATTAAAATAGAATTTGATAATTATTGAATTCGGAAAAAAAATGAAAAAATACTTGATGTTATTGACCGTACTGCTTTCAAGCTCTGTGTTTGGACACGGCAATGTGACTCCACAAGGTGCGGATAGTTCAGAGATGCCTGAAATCCTAAACGGTGATCAAAACGAAGATGGCTGGGTATTTGAAAATCCATACCGTGGTCTTGAACCAGCACTAAAAGACAAGGTTATCCGTTTTGGTGAAAATGCTTACAGCAACAACTGTGCTGGTTGTCACGGTTTACACGCACAATCTGGAGGTATCAACCCAGATCTAAGAGTGCTCGATCCCGAACTGATGGAAGATGACGAATGGTTTGTGGAACGTTTGCGCTTTGGTTCATCAAAAGGCATGCCAGCGCTAGGTGGGATCCCTGAAGGAGCAGATGCGCCAATTCTTGACCAAAAGACCCTTTGGGCAATCAAGACTTATGTTGAAGCACGCCGGGTAGTCGCGATTGCTGAAGGCGAGATTGACCCTAATTAATCCCAACGTTAATATACATTTACTCAACAACAAAAATAAGTACGTATGAAACACCTTTTTATACTTATTTTGAGCTTGGCTTTCTGTATGGTTTGCCAAGCTCGATCGTTAGAAGACATCCAAGACAGCGGTCACATTATTGTTGCTGTTTATGAAAATTATGCGCCTTATTCTTTTCAAGAAGATGGTAATGCGAGAGGTATTGACGTTGAAATTGCAAAAGCGATTGCTGATGATTTAAACGTTGAATTGCAGCTGCTCTGGTTAGCACCAGACGAGACAGTCGAAGATGATTTACGCAATGCGATATGGAAAGGTCATATCATTCATCGTACTAAAGCCGATTTGATGATGCGAGTACCATACGATAAGGCCTTCTCTCAATTACGCGATGATGTTGGATTGTTAGTAAATGAACTAGTTCACATGTTTGCACCTTATCAAACCGAGTCCTGGGCGGTAATGCATTCAAAAGAAAGGATGCCAGAACTAACAACAATGAATTATTTTGCTTATCACAAAGTAGGCGCTGAAATTGACTCCGTACCACACTTTTATTTGATTTCGTCATTTGGAGGGCGTTTTAAACAAAATACCACACACTATAAAAGCATCGAAGAAACGGTTGATACGCTGGTAAAAGGCGATATCGATGCGGTGATGGGACTGCGTTCACAAATGCATTACCATTCGCACAAATTAGGTTCTGAACAATACCCCATTGCCAGTATGGGATTCCCACAAATGGCTAAACAACAATGGGATATTGGCATGGCGGTCCACACTGATTTTCGTGCCCTGGCATATGCTATTGGTGATGTCATTACGGCGATGCTTAATGACCAGCGACTAGATGCCATTTTTGCTCAATATCATGCACCACTTCAGGTGCCAAAATATTATTCAGAATAAATCCTCGTCTTTATATCTAGATTACACTCCTACCAAAGGATGAGGATTTTCCACCTCGCGACGAGTTCATCTTTGTTAACATGACATTTACTATTTAGGTGTGAATGGGTAATGCTAGTTGTATGACTAGCTCATTTTTAACAATCGATGAGGAAAAGGCAATGCCAACCAAAACACACATGAAATCACTAGCATTATCAATGATGTTAGCTTTTTCAGCGGGTTCTGCGACAGCAGGAGTGACTGATAAAGATATCCTAGCCGACCACAAGACCAATGATGACGTAGTTACCAATGGTATGGGTCTTCAAGCACAACGCTTCAGCACACTTGACTACATTAATAAAGACACAGTTGATGACGTGCGTGTTGCATGGGCTTTTTCACTAGGTGGTGAGAAACAAAAAGGTCAAGAAACTCAGCCAATGATCAAAGACGGTGTGATGTATATCTCCGGTTCTTATTCTCGTGTATGGGCAGTTGACGCACGAACTGGTAAAGAGTTATGGCAGTATGAAGCACGTCTACCTGACGGTATTATGCCGTGCTGTGACGTTATTAACCGTGGTGTTGCACTGTATGATGATTTAGTTATCTTCGGTACCTTGGACGCCAAATTAGTTGCGTTAAACAAAGATACTGGTAAAACAGTATGGAAAAAGACAGTCGAGAGCTACAAAGCAGGTTACGCCATTACAGCTGCTCCAATCATTGTTGATGGAAAAGTAATTACCGGTGTATCGGGCGGCGAGTTTGGTATCGTCGGTGCAGTTCGTGCATATGATGCAAAAACAGGCAACCCTGTTTGGGAACGACCTACTGTCGAAGGTCACATGGGTTATGTTTGGAATGAAGGTAAGAAAGTTGAAGCGGGTATTTCAGGTGGTGCACCTGGTAAAACTTGGCCTGCAGACTTATGGAAGCACGGTGGTGCAGCGCCTTGGTTAGGTGGTACATATGACCCTGAGACCAATCTGTTATTCTTTGGAACAGGTAACCCTGCACCTTGGAATTCACACTTACGTCCTGGTGATAACTACTTCTCTTCTTCGCGTTTAGCCATCAATCCTGACAATGGTAAGATCGTTTGGCATTTCCAAACAACGCCTCATGATGGTTGGGATTACGACGGTGTAAACGAAGTTGTATCATTTAACTACCGTGAAAATGGTAAAACCGTTCGCGCCGCAGCAACCGCAGACCGTAATGGTTTCTTCTATGTATTGAATCGTGAAAATGGCGATTTCATTCGCGGCTTCCCATTTGTTGATAAAATCACTTGGGCAACAGGCCTAGATGAAAAAACAGGTCGTCCAATTTACGTGGAAGATAATCGTCCAGGCAATCCAGCTGATTCAGAAGACGGCAAGCAAGGCGCAACTGTTGTCGCAGCACCTGCTTTCTTAGGTGGTAAAAACTGGATGCCTATGGCGTATTCAAAAAACACTGGTTTATTCTATGTGCCTACCAACGAGTGGGAAATGGATATCTGGAACCAGCCAACGTCCTATAAGAAAGGCGCGGCCTACTTAGGTGCAGGCTTTACGATTAAGTCTATTTATGAAGATCATATTGGTTCACTTCGTGCAATCGATCCAAAAACAGGTGAAACAGTTTGGCGTCATAATAACTTCGCACCTTTATGGGGCGGTGTATTAGCGACTGCTGGTGGTCTAGTATTTACTGGTAACCCTGAAGGTTACTTGATGGCCTTCGATGACAAAACGGGCGAAGTGGTTTGGGAATTCCAGACAGGTTCGGGTATCGTTGGTTCTCCAGTGACTTGGGAAATGGATGGTGAGCAATACTTAACGGTCATCTCAGGTTGGGGTGGTGCAGTTCCACTGTGGGGCGGTGAAGTCGCTAAGCGCGTTAAACACCTTAACCAAGGCGGCACTGTTTGGACCTTTAAATTGCCACAAAAATACGCTAAAAATTAATTTAGTTGTGTAGTAAAGAAAGCCCTCTTCGGAGGGCTTTTTTATTGGTTTGAAAAAATCTAATTTTTCCTCCCAAAGTACTAGTTTTTTCGCTCCTATGGTGCATGGCAACCCTTGTCAAAGAAGCGCAATATTAATACCTGTCTAATAAACAACACTCAATCGAGGACAACTATGATTTACGCAAATCCTGGAAGTGAAGGCTCAGTCGTAACCTTTAAAAATAAATATGACAACTTTATCGGCGGCAAGTGGGTAGCACCAGTGAAAGGTGAATACTTCACAAATACATCACCAGTCAATGGTGGTGATATTTGCCAAATCCCTCGTTCTACAGCAGAAGATATCGATCTAGCAATCGATGCAGCTCACGCAGCAAAAGATGCATGGGGCGCAACCTCTGTTGCTGCTCGTTCTAACATCTTATTGCAAATTGCTGACCGCATGGAGCAAAACCTTGAGATGCTAGCGGTTGCTGAAACATGGGACAATGGTAAAGCTGTCCGTGAAACACTCAACGCAGACGTGCCATTATGTGTCGACCACTTCCGCTATTATGCAGGTTGTATTCGTGCTCAAGAAGGTACACTTTCTGAAATTGATGAAAACACCATTGCTTATCACTTCCACGAGCCATATGGCGTGGTTGGTCAAGTAATTCCATGGAACTTCCCTCTACTCATGGCTGCTTGGAAGCTTGCTCCTGCGCTTGCAGCAGGTAACTGTATTGTTCTCAAGCCAGCTGAGCAAACTCCTGCATCAGTTTTATTACTTGTCGAATTGATTGAAGACTTATTACCAGCTGGTGTGTTAAATGTCGTAAATGGTTTTGGTAAAGAAGCAGGTGAAGCACTTGCAACGTCTACTCGAATTGCTAAGATTGCATTTACTGGTTCTACGCCAGTCGGTGAGCATATTCTTAAGTGTGCAGCTGAAAACCTTATTCCTTCAACAGTTGAGCTTGGTGGTAAGTCACCTAACATTTATTTCAGCGACATCATGAATCAAGAAGATGAATTTATTGATAAGTGTGCAGAAGGTTTTGTATTGGGTTACTTTAACCAAGGTGAAGTATGTACTTGTCCTTCACGCGCATTGATCCAAGAAGACATCTACGATGCATTCATGGAGCGTGTACTTGCAAAGACCAAAGCCATCGTTCGTGGTAATCCATTAGATACAGATACTATGGTGGGTGCGCAAGCATCTGGTCAACAGTATGAAAAAATTCTTTCTTACATCGATATCGGTAAGCAAGAAGGTGCACAAGTTGTCACTGGTGGCGAAAAAGAACTTATCAATGATGAGTTAGACACTGGTTACTATGTACAGCCTACCATTTTGAAAGGCGACAATAGCATGCGTGTTTTCCAAGAAGAAATTTTTGGTCCAGTCATCGCGGTTACCACTTTCAAAACAGAAGAAGAAGCATTGGCCATCGCGAATGACACTGAGTTTGGTTTAGGTGCGGGTCTTTGGACGCGTGATTCGAACCGTGCTTATCGTGTAGGTCGTAAGATCCAAGCGGGTCGTGTTTGGACGAACTGTTATCACTTGTATCCAGCTCACGCTGCATTTGGTGGGTATAAGAAGTCTGGTATCGGTCGTGAAACGCACAAAATGATGCTTGATCACTATCAGCAAACTAAGAACCTTTTAGTGAGCTATGACATTAATCCTCTAGGTTTCTTCTAAGCAATCGCTTAAACTACTAAAAAGGCTCAGTTTGCTGGGCCTTTTTACTTTCTCCAAGGTGGTATATGCGTAATATTTTCTTAGTTATTGCCTTACTAATGTGGTTTGTCTTTCCTGTACATGGAGAGAATGCTACGGATATTCCCCCTGATATTGCTGAGCTTTTCCCAACTGCCACTCGTGTGGCGCCACCCGATACTGATATGCCGGTTATTCCTGTATATCAATTAGGTCAGTTACTCGGTTATGTGTTTGAATCAAAAGATTTTGCTTCTTTTATGGGATTTGCAGGTGAACCGATTAATGTATTAATTGGCCTCAATACACAAGGAATTTTAACGGGTCTCAAAATCATTAAACACAATGAGCCAATCTTTATTCATGGCCTTGGCCCTCAACCCATGCATGATTTTACCGCACAGTATATTGACCATTCTATACGTGAACGATTTATCATCGGTGCTGATGATCGTACTGGAGATGCCACCTATTTTGATGGCGTGAGTAAAGCCACAGTATCCGTCTTAGTGATAAACGACACCATCATCACTGCGGCCCTAAAAGTCGCTCGTGCCAAACTAGATGGCTTTGTTGCCCCATCCAATATGATTGTTGACCCTAATGCACAAGTGCCATCTACCTGGGAGGAATTAGTTGCACAAGGCTTTATTCAATCGTGGCAGATTGATTATGACGATATTCAAGATTTGCCCAGCGACATTCGACGTAGTATTGATGATATTGCACTGGAGGGTAACGGGGCACACTTTATCGAGTTATATACGGCATTTTTGACTGTGGAGCCTATTGGTAAAGCCATTCTTGGAGATGCTGAATATGCTCGATTAATTGATAATTTAAAGCCTGGTGAGCAAGGTATATTTGTCCTAAGCCGTGGCGATCATTCTGTTTTAACGGATGACTTTCGACCTCAAACGGTGCCCAAGAGACTGAATCTTGTGCAAAATGAATTTCCAGTATCTATTCGCGACATTGATTTTTATCACTTTTATGAACCTAAATTTGCAATAGATCTTCCCGAATACGAAGATCTATTAGTCCTGCGCTTAAAATCACAAACAGGTTTCGAAGTATCTATGCCTATGCGGTTTGAGTTCAGTGTAGATTACAATCCTTCCTTTATGGTTACTGAACAACATTATTTTATTAATGATATTGCTTTACCTGAATCATTATTTATGGACAATCCAGAGGCCATTTTACAGACACCTAAACCATTATGGATGACTATTTGGGAAGGCAAAACATGGGTTATCACGATTACCGTGACCTATTTAATTATCTTAACCTTAATGTTCATTTATCAGCAGCGATTTGCTGTCAATGAAACCTTGATACATTGGGGAAGGGGCGTTGCATTACTTTTTGTTGTGTTTTTCATCGGCTTTTATGCGCAAGGACAACTCAGTGTTGTCAATATTTATACTTTACTGCTAGCTTTATATGATGGATTTGTCATCGAGATATTTTTACTTGACCCTGTCATATTTATTTTGTGGTGTTTCGTTTTTGTTAGTTTGTTTTTGTTTGGTCGAGGCTTGTATTGCGGCTGGTTATGTCCATTCGGTGCATTACAAGAATTTGCCGGTTTACTGGCTAAACAACTCCGTATTAAACAAATCAACATAACCGCAACAACACACAAGAACTTACAATATTTAAAATACGTATTTTTAATTATTATCGTTGGTAGTGCCTTTTATTCGATGTCGATTGCTGAAAAATTGGCTGAACTTGAACCGTTCAAAACCAGCATTACCTTGTACTTTGTGCGCACCTGGCCATTTGTTGTCTATGCTGTATTACTGTTATTACTCAGCATGAAGATCCATAAAGTGTATTGCCGTTACCTATGTCCTCTTGGAGCAGGCCTGGCAGTTCTTGGTGCCTTTCCATTGTTCAAAATGATCCGCAGAAGAGAAGAGTGCGGCAGCCCATGTCAGTTGTGTAAATCCAAAAAGTGTGACATTGATGCGATTGAAAAAGACGGTAGTATCAACTATCGAGAGTGTATCCAATGCCTTGAATGTGTGGTGACTATCGAAAATCCATCAATTTGTGTCATTGATAAATACAAAGGTAAAAACAAGCGCAATTTACAACAAGGACAACCAATAGCAGTCTCGGTACAATAATGCCTCGAACTAGACTAACGTAGTACATAATCCTCCCTTAGAAGGATTGAAACTTACCTGCCTTGTAAATAAAATGTAAATAAGGCTATTCGGGATTAATAGTCGTTTTACGCGCAAGGCAACCACTATGACACACACCCAAACCGCTACTTCATCCTCTATGGATCCAACTGTGGCATGTGCTGAACTATCAGGGCAACTTAATCTTGAACATTTTGACTCTGCTTTTATTTTAATATTTTGTTCATCGCAATATGACTTATCGACCTTAGCCGTCAAACTACAACAACAGTTCCCTCATACACAGTGTTTTGGTTGCACCACGGCGGGTGAGTTTGCTAAAGAAGGCTATAAACGTGAAACCATTGTCGCGGTAAGCTTTTCATCAGAGTACTTTACTTTTTCAAGTGCGTTGGTGACCAACTTAAAAGAGTTTGATGTTCTATCAGCCAAAGAACTCATGAATGATTTGAATGCGCAACTTGCAACTAAGCAAGCGGATGATTTTGTACCGAATAATTTTGTGTTATCTCTAGTGGATGGTTTGTCGTCAAAAGAAGAGGAGTTTTTATTAAACATTGACTCAGCAATGTCTGGCATACCGCACTTTGGTGGTTCGGCAGGCGATGACCAAATGCTCAATAATACCTATGTTTTGTATGACGGTAAGTTTCATGATTCTGCAGCAGTGGTCATCAATATTCATTCAAGATTAAAATTCAATGTTTTTACCGTCAATCACATCTGTGAATCGTTGGGTAAATTGGTTGTTACGGATGCTGATCCTGCTACTCGCCAGGTATTTGAAATCAATGCTGAACCTGCTGCTGAAGTCTATGCCGAATTGGTAGGCAAAACCGTAGAAACTCTTGAACCAGATGACTTTGCCTTATACCCGTTGGCTGTAAAAGTAGGCAATGAATACTATATTCGTTCCATTCAACGTGCGACCGATGCGTTTCATAGTTTATCGTTTTATTGTGCGGTGGATGTTGGTATTGTATTAAACAAAGTTTCACTGAGGTCTATTAACGATGCTTTACACGACAAGTTATCTGAGTTGAAAGCTCAGTTAGGTAAGCCTGCAATGGTACTTGGTATGGATTGTTTTTTACGAAGAGTTGAGGTGGAGCACAAGGAGTTAGGTAATGAGACCAAAGAGCTTCATGAACAATATAATATCGTGGGTTTTAATGCATATGGAGAACACATTAAAGGGATCCATTTGAATCAAACTTTTACTGGTGTTTATCTCAGTGAGCAAATCCATGGCTGATATGGACAGTACCTCAGAGTTGCGTGAACAGGTTGCGGCACTTCAAGCTGAGAACCAAAAATTACACACCATCAACCAAGCACTCATGTATCGGGTTGAAGAAGGAGGGGGAAATCTTAACGCCGCATATTCTGTATTTGAACACTCTGTCCAACTCGCATTACACGTTAACTTAAAAACGAAAGAATTGAATTCAGCTCTGGAACAATTGCATCTGGCAAACCAACGTCTGAGCATTGCTAATGATGAAGCAAACTTGCTCAAACAGCGCTTTCACGATGCGATTGAAAGTATCAATGAAGCATTTGTCTTGCTTGACGGAAAGGGTAATATTAATTTTCAAAACTCCATGTTCGAATCGTATTGGCATGAAACACCAATCACGCCAAGAGTAGGGGATAACTATTACCAACTCAAATCCAATGCCAAAAAATTGGGTGTCATCCTTAATGTGATACCCGGCAAACACAATACTACAGTGTACTACATGTCTAATCAGCGCTGGTTTCAGCTTACTGAAAGACCCACTAATGACGGTGGCATTGTCTTGTTGTTTACCGATATTACCGCCCTGAAACAGGCGGAAAGTCAGCGCTACGAAAAAGCCATTCAGGCCAAGAATGATCTACTACAAAACTTACTGAATAACCTTGCACAGGGTGTTTTATTGCTTAATGAACACGGCCGTCCTGAAGTGTGGAATGATGCCTTTTTACGATACAGTGGATTGACTAAAGGCACGTTATTACGTTCGAAAAAGATTGAATCTGTTAATCGGAAATCCAAGATAGAATTATTGAGTGAAACTAAGCAAAATGAAACGATACAAATTTTGGAAGACGAATCTGTCTTTCACATTAAACGCGTTAGGTTAGATAACGGTAAAGTTATTTTAACCTATTCAGACATTACCGAAAGCTATACTTACGCGGAAACACTCAAAGAAAATGAAAAGTGGCTGCGGACCATCACTGATAATGTACCAGCCATGATTGCCTACATTGATAAAGAGAGACGCTTCCGTTTTGTCAATAAAAAGTATCAGTCTTGGTATGGTAATGATTCTCAAATCCTGATTGATACACAACTCAATGAAACGGTGCAATTACCTAATTACGGCTTACTTGAACCTTATATTAATCGTGCTTTAGACGGCGAAACGGTCAGCTTTGAGAGTCGTGAAATTGACGAATTTGGTAATGAGATTTACTTGCTAAAATCATATGTGCCCAATCGCAATGCCAATCAGAATATAGATGGTTTTTTTGTATTGGCGACCGATGTAACTGACCGTATTAATGCTGCACAAGCACTACAACTTGCCTATGATGAACTTGAGGATCGTGTAGAACAGAGAACATCTGAGTTGCGAG
Organism: Glaciecola sp.; assembly: GCA_018623155.1. Classification (GTDB taxonomy): domain Bacteria; phylum Pseudomonadota; class Gammaproteobacteria; order Enterobacterales; family Alteromonadaceae; genus Opacimonas. Next base: position 30,771 of record JAAZVZ010000012.1, on the reverse strand, counting down.
AAGCTAATGAATCAAAGTCAAAATTCTTGGCAGCAGTCAGTCATGATTTGTTGCAACCATTGAATGCGGCTCAGTTGTTTGTAAATGCGTTACTTGGCCAAAAAAACACCCAAGAAAATAATCCTGAACTACTGCATTCTATGCAAAATTCTTTGTTTGACTTGGAAAACTTGATTGTTTCTCTCATTGATATCTCCAAACTGGATGCAGGCGTTGTAAAAGCAGATAAAACTATTTTTCCGATTGATAAATTATTGGCTAATATTACCTCCGATTATGAGCGGATCTCAGTTAAGTATAATGTATTGTTCAAATCAGTACCTTGTCATGTTTATGTATGCTCAGATAGCGTATTACTTGCGCGCATTTTGCGAAATTACTTGAGTAACGCACTGCGTCATACGCCTAATGGCAAGGTATTGTTAGGTTGTCGTCGTAAGGGAAATTTTATCAATATCGAAGTATGGGATAACGGTGATGGGATTGCAAAAGATGATTTAGGCATTATTTTTAAAGAATTTAAACGCTTAAAAGCATCTCCTCGAGCACACCAAAGTCTTGGTTTGGGCTTGGCAATTGTTGACAAGATGGCAAAGGTTCTTGAACATAACATTGATGTGCATTCAACTCTGGGTCGTGGCTCATGTTTTTCTGTCAAAATACCCATTGCTGAACCAATACATTCACTGAACCAAAAGTCACAATCACTCATGGACTTACGCTCCGATCTTGTTCAAACTAATATGACTATTTGGGTAATAGATAATGATCAAGCAATCTGTTTAGGTATGAAAAGTTTGTTATCTAATTGGGGCTTTACAGTGTTAACCGCTGAATCACTTGGCGATTTATCTAAGTCTTGTGATGTGAGTCATGATCAATGTGATCTCTTGATTGTGGATTATCATTTGAATGATGAAAATGGTTTTGATGTCAGTAAAGCAGTTAATAGGCAAAGAGGAAAACGAGTGCCTACGATTATGATTACAGCCAATTACAGTCCAGAATTACAGTCTTTGACTAAACAACATCACATTACTTTACTTAATAAGCCCGTGAAGCCACTTAAGCTAAAAATGTCTTTACAACATTTATTAAAACTAAATTAACGTTTTAAATATTGATCAAAATCAATATTAGCAGCACCTACAACAACTTTTACTCGGTTGGTAGCCCCTAATTTTTTAAGTATAGAAGATACATGAGATTTAACAGTTGTTTCTGAAATATTCATCTCATATGCAATATATTTATTTGCTTCACCTTGAGTAAGGTATTTTAACACTATTAATTCTTTACGAGTTAAGAGTTGCATTTTTTCAGGTAAAATTTCAAACTCTTTATTGCTTTTAGCTGCAGGTTTATCCGAAGCAGTACGAATAATATCAGATGGCAAACAGACATTGCCAGCAAAAATAGAAGTCAACGATTCAGTAATTTGTTCTACGGGGGATGATTTTGAAATAAAACCTACCGCGCCATAAGAAATCGTTTGCAATATTTGTTGTTTGTCATTCTCTGCTGAAATAATCACAACTGGGATTGTAGGGTACTCGTTACGCAGCTCTAAAAGACCATTTAATCCTGAGATGCTTGGCATATTTAGGTCTAATAAGACAAGGTCAAAATCGGTTTGCTCTTGGATGATTTTATGTGCTTCTTGAATGCTTTCTGCTTGAAATATAACACTGTCTTTAAATTCAGTTTCAATGATCCCTGATATAGCTTGTCGAAATATCGGATGGTCATCAACTACAAGTAATTTATACATTTTTATTTCCTCTGATGAAAGCATTCCATTTTCAAAATACTACTCCATCTTATGAATGAATTAAATAACATACTTCTAAAGTCTACATAATAAATAAAAAAGCGCTTAATCAGCGAACTGAAAAAGCGCAATCACATCACAACGAATTTGTGTTTTTAGAAAGTAACGACTGCACCGATAGCAAAACCAGTATTTTCATTACCTGCTAGTACTACATCATCTTCTGATTTAGTGTATTCACCCACTAAGATGACGCCAGAGCTAAGTGTGTGGAAAATAGCAACAGTGGTATTTGAGATATCACCTTCAGTATCCGCTGTCGTATTCTTATATGTGCTTTCGCCATTAGAGATTACGAAACGGTTTGCACCAGAGGTATAACTTGCTTGTACCAGATAACCATCTTGTTCCATCGTATCTGGTGAGACACTCTGGTCTAGGCCAACAGTATTACCAACACCTTCAGATGAATAACCAGAAGCGGTAAATGAGAAACCATTCGTTTTAAAATTCACACCGTAGCCGAGGCCTTGTGAGTCAGCATCAATATTAGGACCTTCTGATTCTTGTGTCATACCGTTGATCCAAGCTGATACAGCTTCACCTGTGTATTTCACTTCAAATTCAACACGTGGCATATCTTCTTCTGAACCTGCTTCGGCTTTATTTGGATCCATAATACCGATGGACGCAACTAAACCATTACTTGAAGGCGTGGTATAGGTAATCTGTGACTTAGGGAACGGGTAGGTATAACCGGTTGAAATATTACCAAACGATACATTGCCACCGTCTTGTAATCCAAATAATGTGTGACCATAACCAAGGAGTAATTCATCGCCTAAGATGTTAGAGCGGTTGAATAAACCAAAATCTTTACCAAGGAGGATTGAACCCCAATCACCTGATACTTTGCCATAGAACTGACGCACATCAATTAATGAAGATGTACCAGCGTCTTGGCCGCGACGAACTAAGTCTGAGTCATTAATAGTTACCCAAAATGATTGACGTGTTTCTACTTTTACATCGCCAACTTGTTTAGAGAAGTTAAAGCCGATGACATTCGGTAAAAAACCCATCTTCACACGACTTTGATCGGTTGATGTGCCATCTGCAGCTTCAACTTCAGTATTTGTATAAAATACATTAACCAAGCCGTCTGCGCTAAACGTCATACCGTCTTTGTTATAAAGTTCAACTGCTGCATTTGAGCCAAACGAAGCAAATGCAACCGCAGATGCTAGCAAACTGGCTTTGATAGAGTGTTTCATGGTGTGTTCCTATTTGTTGTTTGTGTGTACAGTTAACACAATACCTCAGTGTGAAATTTACTGAATAAGGCAAGTTGCGGAATTGAAACATCATTTAGACATACACTTTGTGAGTAGTACTTTGGTAGGAGGAAAAAAGTCACCAAATTTTAAATACAGGTGACGCAGGAGTCATTAACTATGCGAGTTCACCAGAAAGAAGTTTTGGGTAACAGGCGAGTAAATTTTCAGATATTTTGTGCGGGTCAGACGTGTCTTTTTTTGCATTGAGTACATCAAACATTAATATGTCTTTTGCAGGTGCCTTACTCAAGAATATAATTTTATCTGCTAATTCTATCGCTTCAAGCAAATCATGAGTAACCAATATCGTCTGTGTGTTATGAGTGTGTTGTAACTTAAGTAATAAATTTCGACACTCACGAGCTGTGGGAGCGTCTAAAGAAACAAATGGCTCATCCAGCAACAACACATCAGGTTTAATACAAAACGCACGAGCCAATGCGATGCGTCGTTGCATGCCACCAGAAAGCTGTTTAGGGTAATCATGTTGACTGTCACTCAAACCAATTTCTGATAGGAGGCGTAACACATCTTCCTCATTGAGCTGTTTATTCACTAATTGCAGATTTTGTTTAACCGTTAACCATGGCATGAGTCTAGGCTCTTGAAACATCATACTGATGGTCGTAGAGTGTGCAATGGGTGAGGGGGCATCGGGTAATAAGCTAGCTAATAGATTGAGTAACGTGGTTTTGCCACAGCCAGAGGGTCCAACAATGGCGATCCGAGAACAATTCATCGACCAATACATGGATTCGATGATCAGTGAATCTGAATAAGCAAAGGCTGGGATCGTAAGATTAGCGACCACGTGCGACCACCTTATCCAATGGCCTAAATGCCAATGCTTCGATCACAAATATCACTATAACGAAAGCAAAGGTATAAGCGAGTATACTGGCAATATCAAAAAACTGAAAAAAGCTGTGTAATGCAAATCCAATCCCATCACTGCGCCCAAGTAACTCAACAACTAACACAATTTTCCAAATCAACGATAGCCCATTGCGTGCTGATGTCATTATGTAGGGATAAAGTTGGGGTAAATAGACCTTAAAAAATAACCTGTGTTTAGGAAGGGCAAACACTCTTGCTACATCTATGAGGTCGTTATCAATATTACGCGCACCTTCTCGCATTGTGATGACCACAACTGGAAATTTGTTAATAACGACCGCTAATATTGCCGCAGACTCGACTAACCCAAACCAGATATAAGCCAATATAATTGTTACCAACGCGGGAACATTCAATAAAATAAGTAATGCGCCGTCTCCAATCAGATTAAACGTCCGGTTTGCGCCCATCATTATGCCTATAATACAGCCTAAGACCATCGCCATGGTAAAACTTAGCAAGACACGTGTGACGGTGATCCATAAGTCATCCAGTAATGTGCCTTGAGTTGTATGCCATAATAAACTCTGTAACACGGTAAGAGGACTTGGTAAGTCTTGGGGACTGAACCACCCTATAGTTAATTGCCAGATAATGAGTAAAGCCAACAGACTCCCCCAACGCAAAAATGTTTGGGTCATTGTGTCTTACCGATATCAGAAGGATTCTGACCGCCAACGGAAATCTCTTGTTGCCATGCTTGCCACATGACAAATGCGTCAGGCCAGTAAATGCCTTTTGCCAGTTGTTTCATATCACCTAAAAGTGCTGTTTGTTCGGCATCAACGACCAAGTTAAACAGTTGTTCAAATGCACGAGCTTGTCGCGGTGAAAAATCGGTTAAAATGGTCGCGGGGTAGGCCTGCCGCAACGCATGGAAGACTTCGTCATTTTGGGCTTTAGTTAACGTACGCACGGTTTCCCACAATTGAGGTTCTGAGATGAAACGCTGTTTAGCACGCCATGATTGGGTAGCAAATGCTTCAAATACGGTTTGATTTTGAGATAGCCAGGCTTCGCTTGCAACCCAGCCCATTAAAGGCACTTCTGTTTCTATATTGAGCTTGGCCAACATCTTAGTGACAGGCAGGAGATTGACAAATCCAGCGGCGCTGGCTCGCGCATTGTAGTGCCAAAAGTTTAACATTAGGTCAATCTGACCAGAAGTTAACATTCTATGTAATAGAGGGGGAGCACCAAAGCTTGCATTTTGTGTGGTGATCGTGCTGTTTTGTGCCGTTGCATAACTTTGCAATATGATAAAATTTTTGTCTGTTGCCCCACCAGCAACGCCGAGTGAATATTGTGATAATGTATTGATTGATAGGGGTATACCTGGTTTGCCATATATACCACCACTGATTTTGTGCATGGGTAAAATTTGGTAATCTTTACCAAGATGTCGCTGTCTAGCCACCCAAAATACGTCTGACATGATGATGTCGACGGCATTACTTTGTAATGCAATGGCCGCTGCATTTTTGTTTGCCATTGGAATGACGATCAATTGAAACCCATTTTGTGTATCAAGTTGTTGTGACTTGATATGAGATAGTTCCCAATTGATCGTACCATATTGCAATACGCCAACTTTAATCTGTGGTAATGTCTCGGCACTCAATACATTGCATACTAATGCATAAAACAGAACCAAAATGTAGCGCATTGCTTTCTCTCTCTATTGTTATGGCTATCCTTTAAAATTGATAATCAACTTGAACACTGATCATGCGAGGGTGCGCAGGACCAACAAAGTTTGGTGATTCAATATCAGGATATATATCTTCAAGTACTTCATCTGCTTCACCATACGTCCCGAAAGTAAAATACTCTTTATCCAAGACGTTATTGGCACGTACCGAAAGGACTAGGTTATCGTTCACACTATAATTAGCATAAAGATTAACAATACCATATCCTGCAATAGTAGGATTTTCATTTGCCTCATCTCCACGATAGTACTGTTCAGATGCCAATAACCACTCACCACCTAGTCGCAGATCTTGGTTGATATCATATTGTCCCAATACTTTTACTTGGTGCTTTGGTTGACCAGGAATGGTATCGCCCGGTTGTACTTGACGATTAGCTCCCTGAGGGTTTTGTGGGCCAAAAGACGTAAAGGGGGATTCAAACGTTGCGTTTAGATAATTGTATGCCAAAGTTAATTTTGCATTGTCGTAACGCTGGGTCAAAGCAAATTCAAGACCTTGACGACTGGTTTTATCAATGTTGATAAAATAGCCACGTGATGCAACACTACCAGCCTGTTGGAAAATGATGTCATCAATACTATCAGAATGATACAAGGTCGTATCCACTTCTGTATTACCAATTTGAGTATTTACATTAAACTCAACGGTACGAGTGACAACTTGATCTAAAGGTGGATCGGCAACGAAACCATTCGGTAAACGACATGGATCATCTTCATCTGCACAGCTCAGTTCCGCAGGGCTTGGTACACGTGAAGATTGAGCCCAGCTCAAGTTCATTACCGTGTCATCATTTACTTGATAAGACATTCCTATCGCTGGGTTGAATTGAGCAAAGGTGTGATCACCGTCTAATGATCCCTCACCGTCATCAATCAAATCTTCCATTAAGATATGGTCGTGATTAAAGCGACCTGCAATATTTAATTGAAGATTTGAGTTAACCTGGGTTGTGTTGCTAAAGTAAATCGAGCGGTGATTGGTTTCCACATCTAAGCGAACACGTGCTTCAGCATCCATAAATTCAGTTGGTGCGACACTTCGAGTACCTTGAGCATCGTCATTGTCTAATACACCGAACTGAGTGTCTGCGCGATAGTGAATATCACCACGTTGTTGAGTTGCACCAACAATCGTCACACTTGGCATATCCATTAATTTGTGGTTGTAGGTAAATTGTCCGGTAAATCCCCAAGATTCGTTCTGTGCTTGACCCGTATTATAGGTGCCATCAAGTGTCGATGGATCGATTGAAGTGATTTCAGATAACGCAAGATCATCATAGCCAATAAACTCGACTGCTTCGACTTCATCGCCATCGACGAGAGGTAAATCATCGTCATCATCGTCATCGTGATCGTCGTCATCGTGATCGTCGTCATCGTGATCGTCGTCATCGTGATCATCGTCGTCGTGCAAATGATCATCATCGTCATCATCATCGTCATCATCTTCTAGTTCACACAAAGTAATGCGCGCATCGGCGAATTGACAAGCACCATAGTCGGAGTCATCGCCATTGATTGATGATGTTGTATTTTCTCGAATGAAGAAGTTACCATGAAATTCAAGGTCCTCAGTAATTTCAAAATGACTGACAACACTGAAAAAATCCAGATCATTACTGGTTTGGTCAGGGCTTGTAAATACAGTATCACGTCCTTCGTATTCTAAAATTTCAAGGGGAATAGCACCATTACCGACCAGCGTATTGTCCGTCGTTAAATAATTGATATCCACTTGTCCTGAATCGTTACGATAACTGACACTGGTAAAAAGTTGCTGTACCTCTGAAGGAGAAAAACGGCGCCAACCATCTTCTTCATATTTACTGGCCATAACATAACCAGCCCAAGTACCATTGTTTACACCAGATTGGACAGTAAGTTCTTTCGAGCCGTATTGTCCGCCGGTTAATGAGACATTAGTTGTGGTATGACTAAAGCCTGTCTTAGTGTTGAGGCTTAGAGCGCCCCCGAGCGTATTTTGTCCAAATACTGGGTTTGAACCAGAAAAAAGCTGAACATTATCTAGGGCATCCAATGGGACAAGGTCCCAATTGACGGTATCGCCGAAAGGTTCATTAAAACGCACACCGTTTAGGTATAAAGAAAGCCCTTGTGGTAAACCAAGTAGTGGGGACGCGGTGAAACCACGATATTGTACATCGGGCTGAAAAGGGTTGTTTTGAACATCATTCAAATTCACACTCGTAAATTGTTGACGCATGATGTCGGTCAGTGAGCGCTGTGGGCTTAATCCTAAATCTTCACTGGTCAATGATTGTCTTTGCCCAAGAATGACATCTTGGTCTTGTAGTTCAGTCGACAGCGGATTGTGACCTTTGACTTCAATCTTTTCGATTGAGTCATCTGCCATTGCTGGTTGTGCTAATGCTGCAGTAATGATTGCTGCTAAGTACGTGCGTTGCATGTGTGTTCTCTATGTTGCCGTTAATTCATAGCCACCATAAAGTAAAAATGCATCATGTAAAACTAATGCACATCCATTTATTATTATAAATAAACCATTAAAATCAGGAGCTTAAAGAAAATTGGGAGAAAATCCCAACACTAAGGAGGTGATTATGCAATGCCAAGTTAGTAAATTATTTATTCAGATTTTACTGAGATTGGTTATATTTTAGCTAATTCGAGCCTGTACCAAATTACATTGCATCAATTTGACGGAGTATTGACTTAAAACCTTTTGGCCCTTGAGTTTGGATGTATTTTTCAATAATCCAGCCAATTAGGAGGTTTGGCACTGTGCCTTTTGAGCGCCATGTCACGTGCGTACCACCATGAACAGGTGTAAGTTTTACTTCACCAAGGTGATGGTCTAAGTCAAATGGTTTTGAACTCACAATACGATATTGAAATTGCATGGGCGGTTGATAATCAAAAATCGACTCTTCAAAAACCACCTTACCTAGGCGAACTTGACGTAAGGCTCCATCACCGTTTTTATGTGTTTTTCCTTCGAGTAATAATGAAGATTCGTCACACGCTTTAAACTGATCATACTGTTCATGCTCGGTTAAAATAGCGAACACTTGTTCGATCGGTTTTTTGATAGTGTGCTCAACGTGAATGGAAAACATAAAATTTACCTTTGAAATAAGTATATTCAGTATATACAGAAATTGCCCAATTAACATTAATTTTACATAAACCAACCTCAGTACGATTACACTTTGCGTAACTTTCCTGATGATGCACGGCGTTTGCGTTCTACCTGGACATAGACGGTATCTGTTGTTGCGCTACTGGCATGACCCAAATCCTCAGATAAGTCTTTCAGTGGTCTGTCTCGTTCAATTTCCATACTGGCACCCGTGTGACGCAAATAATGGGTGCTCGCTTCTTGCAGTTTTTGTGCGGCATTCAGCCCTTGTTCGGCCTTCATTTTTGTATATGCCGCATCAAAAACCTCTTGTATTAAGCGTGCGATATGGCGACCGGTTAATCCGCCTCGCCCACGAATTTTTTCAACTAATAATGTTTGTTCTCCACGAGTGGGTAGGGGGGATAACCCACGCCATTCACGATATCGAGATAAGAAGGGTAAATAACTTTGTGGCACGGTAATATCACGGATTTTTTTACCTTTCCCATATGCTTTAAACCACCAATTGTTGGTGTCATCCGTCCAAAAATGACTCATTAACGGCGTCCAATCTGTGCGTTCTGAAAGTTCAGACAAACGTAAAAATAAGGTTTTCATTGTTGCAATGATAAATAAATGACGCTCATACAATGCATCTTCATCCGCCATAGCTAATGCTGTATCGAGTAAATATTGCCATTGCTGCTCAGTTAAGCGACTGATATTTTTTACCTGACTGTCCTTAATCAAATGTTTACAGTCTCGTTTTGCTAATGGCACGGGATTACCAAAACAAATTTCTTCATCAATCAAATGACGATACAACGCACTTAACGCGACAAATGTCGATGTAAGCGTTTGTTGTGATGGTCGGTATTGCCGTACATCGGGTTCATGGGTTTTATCATGTTTAGGTTTTACCATCCGAAATGGCGACCATTGTGGATTGGATTGAAAATATCCAGATTGAAGCTCAAAACGATCGTGCAACTGTGTTCTTATCCAATCCAATGGCGGTTGCACACAAAAATCAATGTAACGCAAAATATCAGTTTTGCGCAGTTCATCTAGTGGACGTTGTTCAAATAGAAAGACCCAAAGCAAGAACTTTTCAACATCGTTGCGAAAACGCGTATAAGTGTGTTCAGATTTGTTACGTCCAATGTACAACAAAAAATCTTTACCCCAGTGCCAATGTTGAAAACGCCAATCAGGTCCGCTGGTTATAAAATCATGTAGCAATGGATAATCTTTAAGTGCCAGTGACTGCAGCTCGGGTAATGTTGGAAATAATGGCGTGGGCTGATGCTTGGACATAATATATTTGGAGTTATTAGTATTTTTTCATCATAACGTAATCAAATCGCTATGTCTAATACTAAAGAGTATTAGACATAGCAGATGTATTCTACAACAGTGAAAATCCCTATTCTTATATTCTGTGAGCATTATGATTTATTGTTGCCCTTGTTCCGATTTCCCATGCACCGTTTAGAGCAATATTTAACGTTTTCCCAATCACGTTCCCATTTTTTGCGCCACGTAAAAGGTCTTTCACATACTGGGCACATCTTGGTGGGTAAATTAGACTTTTTCATGGTTATCCAATTTATTCAAAAACAATCGAGCGTCTTCTTGGATCTGAATGACCTTAGTCTCGTCCATTTTGTTTAAAGTATTGTAGATCATGCCCATTCGGTGATTCGACCTAAGCGCTTCACGATTACGGATCAAAAAATCCCAATACAAGTAATTAAATGGACAAGCTGATTCGCCAGTTTTATCTTTTACTTTATAGTGGCAATTCTTACAATAATTGGACATTTTATTGATATACGCCCCACTTGCCGCATACGGTTTAGAAGCCAGTACGCCACCATCGGCAAACAATACCATTCCCGATACATTTGGCATTTCGACCCATTCGTAAGCATCCGCATACACGAGCAAATACCAATTATTGACCTCTTCCGGGGCAAGACCGGCTATTAAGGCAAAATTTCCAAGTACCATTAAGCGTTGTATGTGATGCGCATAAGCATTGTCATGTGTTTCTTGCACACATTGTTGCAAACAGTTCATGTTGGTGTCTGCTGTCCAATAAAAACCTGGTAAGGCTCGTGTCGCGTTGAAAAAGTTCTCTTTTTCATATCCTGGCATCTTAAACCAATACAGGCCTCGTACGTATTCACGCCACCCAATAACTTGACGAATAAAGCCTTCAACGGCATTTAAAGGTGCACGACCTGCGTGATATTCTGCTTCGACAGCCTGTACAATTTCATCTGGTGTCAATAGCCCAGCATTGAGGTACAAACCAATATGTGAATGAAACATCCAGGGTTCACCTTGCGCCATCGCATCTTGATAATCCCCAAATAGCGCTAACCTTTCCTGTATAAATGCATCTAGTACTTTGAGCGCGTCCTCTCGCGTAACGGCATAATGAAAACCGTCTAACGTACCAAAATGGTTAGCAAACTCTTTGTTAACTAAGGCTAATACCTCATCAGTAATGGTATCGGGTGTAAACTGTGTAGGCTGTGGGACGTTTAACGTTTTTGGCAGCGCTTTTCGATTTTGGGCATCGTAATTCCACTTTCCCCCTTCAGGTTGGCCTTCGGGTGTCATCAGCGAGTTTAACTTCTTACGCATTTCACGATAAAAAAACTCCATACGTAACTGTTTTTTGCCTTTTGCCCAATCGGCAAAATCCTGTATCGATGCGATAAAGCGCGTATCTTCACGAATATCAACGGGTATGGATAACCGCTCAGACCAGGTTTGCATGTCAGATAAGAGACGATGTTCACCAGGAAACGTGCAGATTACTTGATGACACTGATATTGTTGAGTGCGCAAAGCCACTTCATCAGACAGCGACCCTGCATTATCCTCGGCCAAATAATCTGTATAGTGCACTTGGTAGCCTTTGTCGCGTAAGGACTGTGCAAAATGTCGCATCGCACTGAATAAATAAGCGATTTTCTTTTTATGATGTTTGACGTATGTCGCTTCACTGCGCACTTCCGCAAGTAAAATGACATCGTTATCCATATCAATGCCCTCCAAAGCACTTATGTGTTGTGTTAGCTGGTCACCCAATACCAGACGTAAAGCGCTCATTATGATACAGCCTTCATTTGTTGAAATGCATCCAGTGCGCGTTCACGGGATTGCTTCAAATCAACAATAGGCTTGGGATAGTCTTTACCTAACGTTATTTGGCAAGCACGTAATATATCTTGTGGTGCAGCCCACGGCTGATGAATATATTTGGGGGGAAGACGTGTGAGTTCAGGACAGAAACGTTTTACGTAATCCCCTTGTTTATCAAATTTTTCACCTTGTAACACTGGATTGAATACCCTGAAATATGGGGCTGCATCGGCCCCACTGCCTGCGACCCATTGCCAGCTTGCACTGTTTGCTGCCATGTCTGCATCAAGTAAACAGTCCCAGAACCAACGCTCACCTGCGCGCCAATCGAGTAACAAGTTTTTGACCAAAAACGAGCCAACAATCATTCGCACTCGATTGTGCATATAACCGGTTTGCCAAAGTTCACGCATTCCTGCATCCACAATAGGCACACCAGTTTGTCCGGTCTGCCAAGCTTTCAGTGAGGCAAGGTCATCGCGCCAAGGAAACGCATCAAACTTATTATTGAAGTTGTCGGTCTGGATAGAGGGCCAGTGATACAACAAATAATGGCTGAATTCACGCCATCCTAATTCAGACAAAAACGTATCGAGGTGCGCATTGTCAGGGTCCTTTGTAAACGCATCTTTTAATGCATACCACACTTGATTGACCGATATCTCACCAAAATGTAAATATGGTGAAAGCTGTGAAGTACCTTTGACTGCAGGCAAATTTCGCGCATCTTGATATTTATCCGACGCCTCTTGAATATATCGAGCGAGTTTGGCCTTAGCACCAGATGGTCCTGGCTCCCACATTAATTTGATCTGAGTATCCCATGGAATAGTCGGTAACAATTCAAGTTCATCTACAGTTAGGCCTTTTGTTTCAGATGCGGCGTACTCTACATTGGGTGCCTCTAATGGAAAACGCGGTTCAGGTTGAGCCAAACAGCCTTTGCGATAATATGGGGTGAATACTTTGTAAGGCGTGCCGTCTTTTTTGACCACGCTCATGGGCTCCCACAACAAATGTCCATTATGGCTATGCACATCAAGCCCTTGTTCTTTAAGTAGTTGTTTGATGTGCGTGTCGCGTTTGATTTGCCACGGCTCATAGCCTCGGTTCCACACGACCGCTTGGGCATGATTATCGCTGATGAGTTGTTTCAGTAATTGTTCTGGATCACCTTTTAGGATCAATAACGAACCATTAAGTGATGCATTGAGGGCATGTAATGAATGATGTAACCACCATTTGCTTGCACCGCCAAGTTTGGCTGACTCAGGTGCGGTGGTGTCGTAGATGTACACAGGTAATACACGCCCAGCTTCTGAAGCTGCGACAAGAGCCGGATTATCTTCAAGTCGAAGATCGTTTCTAAACCAGTGGATGGTAATTCTGTCTGTCATAATTGAACCAAAACTCGATAAATTCAGTAAAAAATTGCTAAAAAAGAGGTCGCCAAATGTCCAAAGGTTTGTATTGGTTTCAGCATGACTTGCGATTAGCTGACAACAACGCGTTTAATCAAATTGTGTCGCGAGTGGATACGCTACATTGTGTGTATATTCTGGACGAACAATGGCTTAACACCAATCATTACGGTTTTTCCGCAATTGGCGATCATAGATTGCGTTTTATTGCCGAATCTTTGCGCGATCTCACCCAGCAGCTCGAGGCCTTGGGCCAAACCTTACACGTATATGTGGGCGATCCTGTTAGCATTATTGAACGTCTTGTTGCTGAGCACAGCCTCCACATTATTGGTAAACACAGTTATCCAGGTGTGTTTGAGCAACGACAATGGCAAGCCTTGAAAACCGCCCTACCCAACCAAGGTTTCGTGACAGGTAATAGTCATACGCTTTATCATTTTTCTGACTTGCCCTTTTCGCTAAACGACATGCCAGATCACTTTACGCCTTTTCGCAAAAAAGTCGAAAAGTTTGCAGAAGTCTCTCACCCTGTCACTGCACCAGCTGTCTTACCACCGCCATTACTTGATAAAAGCACGTGGGATGAAGAATATCCCAATTATACAAAAGCGCCCAAATCATCCGTTATTCAATATTTGCAAGGCGGTGCAAGTGCTGGACTCAAACAGATCCACTATTACATGAGTGATACCAAAGCCTTACTGTCTTATAAAGAAACTCGTAACGGTCTTGATGGGTGGGATTTTTCAAGTAAATTATCCGCATGGTTAGCATCTGGCTGCATTTCGCCGAGACAAGTATATTGGGCAGTGAAACGGTTTGAAGAAACTCATCATGCCAATGATTCGACCTATTGGTTGATTTTTGAAATTTTGTGGCGTGAGTTTTTCCAGTGGCAATTAGCCAAATACGGCAAAAAAATGTTTTTCCACAGAGGTATCCAAGACAAAGCCCCTACCGGAAATCACGTTAGCAAAGTGTTGCTACAATGGATCAATGGCACTACCCCATACCCTATTATAAATGCAGCAATGAACCAATTACGCTTGACTGGATTCACATCGAATCGAGCCAGACAACTCGTCGCAAGTTGCTTTATTCATGAATTAGGACAGGATTGGCGATACGGCGCGGCGTATTTTGAACATGTTTTGGTCGATTTTGATCCGTCTGCTAACTGGGGTAACTGGCAATATCTTGCAGGTGTAGGAAGTGATCCACGAGGGTTAAGACAATTCAACTTACAAAAGCAAACTGACATATACGACCCACATGGTAACTTTATCCGAAACTGGACCTAAGCCAGAGGTCAACGTCGTTTGGTTCAAGCGCGATTTAAGGCTGTGTGATCATCTCCCTTTGAAAGCACAAGAAGACACATCCGTCCCGACTGTGCTTTTGTACGTATTTGAGCCAAGTGTTATCAAGGATCCACACTACGATGTTCGTCATTGGCGTTTTGTATACCAATCATTACAAGCGATGCAACGAACGCTTAATGCTTACAACACCCAAATAGTGCTTATGGTTGATGAAGTACCCAAAGCCTTTTCTCGGTTATCCCATTATTTTGCAATAGGCACTGTATTTTCCTACCAGGAAATTGGTCTTGATATAACGTTTACACGGGATAAGACAATAAAGCAGTACTGTCTCGCATACAATATACAATGGATTGAATATCCCCATAGCACAATCAAACGAGGTCCAAACCGGATAGAAGTGTCTCAAAAACACTGGCATATGGTTATGCAAGCACCGTTGGATACAGCTGACTTAAACAAGGTTCAATTTGTTTCTAGCGAATACCTGCAAGCGTTACAAGATAATGTGCCTGACACATGGAAAGCACCCAATCCCCTCATGCAAAAAGGGGGGGAAGCATGGGCTTGGCGCACGTTTGAGGATTTTTTTGTTGAACGTGGCCGTAACTATCAAAAACATATTTCAAGGCCACATGATGCGAGATATTCGTGTTCGCGCATATCGCCTTATTTGGCTTGGGGTAATCTCTCTTTGCGTCAAGTTTATCAATATACTCTAGAACAAAAATCGCAGTTATCCAAAGCATGGACTCGACCACTCAACGCGATGATCTCACGCTTACATTGGCATGACCACTTTTTGCAAAAATTCGAATGTGAACCACATATGCAATTCCAGTGTCGCAACAGAGCCTATGAGCAATATCCATATGAATCTGACAAAGAGGTCGTGGCAGATAGGTTAACGGCTTGGTGCGAAGCGAGAACAGGGATCCCCATTGTAGATGCTAATATGCGAGCCGTAATGGCAACCGGTTATATCAATTTTAGGATGCGAGCGATGCTGGTGTCGTTTTTAACGCTGCATTTAAATATTGATTGGCGGCTTGGTGTGCATCATTTGGCTAGGCAATTTTTGGATTTTGAACCCGGGATCCATTATCCTCAATTTCAAATGCAAGCTGGGGTGACCGGGATTCATACGATTCGTCTATATAATCCAGTCAAACAGTCAGAGGAGAAGGATGATAAGGGAATGTTTATTAAAAAATGGTGTCCAGAGTTAGCTCAATTGCCACTCGAACAATTACATACTCCTTGGCGTCATAATAAAAATCTTGATTTATTCAGTCCTACTATGGAGCAGCCTGATTACCCTGCCCCCATAATTGATGTCGAAAAGACTGCTAAAGTAGCCCGAGATAGAGCCTGGTCATTTCGTGATCGAGATGATGTGCGAGCAGAAGCTCGACGGTTGTTGACCTTTGTTTAAAGATTATTATCCTCTAGATATTGATTAAGTACTCGAATTTGCCCTTTTTTGTAGGCTGCGTAAGTTATGCGTAACGCATTTGACAAGATTTCAGAGTCAGACCATCCAGTTTTATCATTCAACTCAGCGTAACATTTGAGTGCTTTGGGACTCACATAGCCCCTTACCATTTTGCGCCCAAGAGCCTTTTGCTTTTCGCGAAAGCGTTTTTGCTTTTCAGCATTCGCATTAGGGTTCTTTTTTTTCTTTGTTGGTTGCATAAATCATAAGTCCTTATTTGAGTGCTTAGAATACTCAAATAGAATCAAAATAAAAAGTAAAAAAGACCATGCTAACTGTTCAGACTTGTCACAGAGGTCCTTGTCATATAAATTACGCACTGCATTTTATAAAGGAACAGCATATGACCTTAGATCAGAATAGTTATACAAAAGAGGAACTACTCGCTTGTAGCCAAGGTGAGTTATTCGGCCCAGGTAACAGTCAACTTCCTGCCCCCAACATGTTAATGATGGATCGCATCATATCTATTACTGACGACGGTGGTGAGCATGGTAAAGGCTATATCGAAGCAGAATTGGATATTACTCCTGATCTTTGGTTTTTTGATTGCCACTTTCCTGGCGATCCAGTCATGCCAGGATGCTTAGGTTTGGATGCAATGTGGCAGTTGGTTGGTTTTTTCTTAGGTTGGTCTGGCGGTCCAGGTAAAGGTCGAGCATTAGGCGTGGGTGAAGTCAAATTCACAGGTCAAATTTTGCCAACAGCCAAAAAAGTAACCTACAAAATCACAATGAAACGAGTCATCAAACGCAAATTGTTTATGGGCATGGCCGATGGTGAAGTATCTGTTGATGGTCGAGTTATCTACACGGCTAAAGATTTAAAAGTCGGTTTATTCCAAGATACATCTGCTTTCTAGACAGAGGTATCTCATATAACAAAAAAGGGAAGCTGTGCTTCCCTTTTTTGTTGGTAATTCGTTTAGCGCATACCGAAAGTTGATATTCGCTCTTCTACTGCTTCTCGCCAACCGCCTAACCATTCTGAACGTGCATCTGTTTCTGTGAATGGACAATTTTCTTTAGCGCGACCTGCGATACCAGCTTGATAACCTTTTGCATGTGCGCGGGCCATTTTGTCCCTTTTTTGTCTCTTCATTGGCATACCTCAATATGATATAAAATTACATTTTGCGCTGATAATTAATCAACTTTATCATTAATACGCCTGTTAAAATGCAGATGCAATAGGACAATTATCCTCTTTTTTTTGTTATACGATAAAGCACTGAAAAGATTAATAATTAATCAATAAACCAAAATGTAATAAAACTGTCATTTTTAGATGAAACAGTAATATCAACGACTATTTGCGTCGTCTAAATGCCAATAATCCCAATGATAATAAGGCCCATAGGGAAGTTGAAGCACCTTGGCGGTCCGGAATAATATTGTCTTGCGCATCGCAATCAACAATATCCCCACCGGATACCGGTTCGAGCAAAACCGGAATGATTTTGTCTACCATCACCGCCTCACCGGCATCATCGGTTACTAATTCACCGCGTACGTTTCGTGCTTGACGTGTGACTAAGGCATTGGCAACTATGACATTATCATCATTAATGGCTTGAGCACTCACGATGGTATATGGCGCTTCACACCCAATTGCATCGTTCAAATCTACAAATTCATCTGAATCAGCATAATAGATAAAGCCGTGGCGACGACGGTTTTGTACATTAGCCGATTCAATCTCACCTTCACCGACTACGATATTATTATTGTTTATATCACGACCTAAACTAGCCGACCCTGGGAAAAAATCGTCCGGAAACGTCGCTTGTTGAGCATCTAAATCATATACATAAAACTTAGTACGAACTGTGCCGTTGACCTCTTGGGAATAGAAACCCGTAATCATATTGTTATTGTTTATGTCATACGCTGCACTGGGCGTTTGTCCACTTTCATTTAAAAACGGTGTGGTTTGTCCATCAGCAAATACGGCCGCAGATAAGAAGCGTTGCACATCACCATCACTATTGGCATACAAAGACTCACCCACAATAGTGCCTGCATCATTAATGGCTCGTGCGTTGCTATAAAAAATGCGTTCAATCGAATCATTTGGATCACGCACAAATTCAAATGGGTAAGCAAAACTCTCTTGTCCGATGATTTGACCTGAGCTGTCGACATCCCATTTTACTGCTTGTCTAAAATTCGCCGTTGCTAAGGCATTATTGCGAACAATATTACGATAGCATGCCTCTAATGGCTGGTCCCCTCTTTCTGTTTCATCGTTGCAATTATCAATTAATACTTGAAACTGATTCGATATGGCAATGGTTTGATGACCAACGACTTGTCTATTGGCATTTACAGCATTTGCTTCACTCACACCACCAAGCGTATCGTTATCCGGCATTAGTGCAACGGTATTGCCATCGAGATATATGAAGCCACGTCGCTCAAACTCTGGTAAGACATAGGTAATTTCTGTATCGTCTGCGTTCGTGTAATTTAATTTGCTAAATAACGCTTCACTGGTTCCAACGTATAGGTTCGATGACACCGCATTGTTAATATAGATATCAGGCCCGAATGTATAACCATTGGTTTCATCGCGTTGTTCGTCAAAACCTATGACACGCTCTGCAGTTTGTCCATTGATTAAATACGACTGATACAAAGCGATTTGTTGAACAAACACGTTATTGTCACGGGAACCGCTACGAGCGACTGCAACCAGGTAGTTATAATCATCGAAGTTTGGGTTGCCTGCACGAGCTGAATCAATATCAGTTAAATTATCTTGAATCGTTTGCGAATCAAAATTGACCAATGAAAAATCCAATGGTGGATTATAATGATCTTGAACAATGACGCCTGGGTTACCTTGTTCATCAAGAGTCTGAGCGAACACATTGACCCCTAGTTCATCAGTGGGTAATTCCACCACTGAGTAAGTTGCAGCTTGAACTGAAAAAGATAATGATAACGCTAATGCAAGCGAAGATAGATGGAATGGCTTGGCCTTAGCTGTTAATGGACATCTTACTGAGTGGTTCTTCATATTTTAACTACCGCTTATTTGTTCTTGTAGTGCTTCAAGTTCGTCCCAACGCTCATACGCTAAATCTAGTTGAGCTTGGCAATCAGATAGAGCAGTAAATACAGGTTGTTGTTCAGCAGGTGTTTGCGCGAAAAAATCGCTGCTATTGATCTGCGTCTCTAGTATCTGTAATTCTGCTTCTAATCGTTCAATCGTACTTGGAAGCTGGGCTAATTCTCGACTATCTTTGTATGATAACTTGTTACTGGTTTTTGTGACAGATTTTGTTTGGCTTTTAGGACTCTGTGTTGAACTATTAGTTCCAGAAGATAGCTTATCTGATGATTTTTTGTTCTGCTTTGCATACCAATCATGCGCAACCGTATATCCTCCAACAAATTCCGATAATACCCCCTCGCCTTCAAAGACTACCGAACTGGTCACTACATTATCGATAAACTCTCGATCATGACTGACCAAAATCACACTGCCTTCATACTCAACCAGCAGTGATTCGAGGAGCTCAAGGGTTTCGACGTCTAGGTCATTTGTTGGTTCATCCAAGATTAACAAATTAGAGGGTTTAAGCATCAACTTTGCAAGTAACACACGATTTTTCTCGCCGCCAGATAATGCACTCACCGGCGCTTTGATTCGGTCGGGTGCAAAGAGATAATCTTGCAAATAACTGATGATATGACGTGGTCGACCATTTACGATCACTTCTTGTTTGCCATCAGCCACACAATCTGCAACAGTTGCATTCAAGTCCAAGGCTTCACGGTGCTGGTCAAAATACGCAATCTCTAGATTTGCCCCTTGTACAATAGAGCCATTATCTGGTTGAGTCTCACCGAGCAACAACCGGATTAAGGTAGATTTACCACAGCCATTGTCGCCAATAAATGCGATTTTATCGCCGCGAGCAATGTATAGGTTCAAATCATGGACGATAGTCTTGCCTTCAATTGCGTAACACAAGCCATCTACTTCAAAGACTCGCTTACCAGATGGCGCTACTGATTGTGTAGCAATCTTGGCATTACCTTGAACTTGTCTTCTTGCACTGTGAGCTTCTCGTAATTTTTTTAGCGCCCTGACTCGCCCCTCATTACGGGTACGCCTAGCTTTGATGCCTTGTCGAATCCACACCTCTTCTTGAGCTAATTTTTTATCAAATTGTGCGTTATGTTCTTCTTCTACTGCCAAATCATGCGCTTTTTTGTCAAGATATGTGGCGTAATCACCTGGATAAGATGTTAATTGTCCTCGATCGAGGTCCACGATGCGGGTCGCCATACTTCGAATAAACGCCCTGTCGTGACTGATAAAAACGATGCAACCTTGGTATTGAGCCAACGTTTGCTCTAGCCACTTGACCATAGTGATATCGAGGTGGTTGGTTGGTTCATCTAATAACAAGATATCTGGTTTAGTCACAAGTGCTCTGGCTAAGGCTGCCTTGCGACGCCAGCCTCCTGAAAGTGTCGATAAAGACACATCTGCAGGTAATTTCAGCAAACTTAAGGTCGCAGCAATTGCACTCTCAAATTGCCAAGCGTTATGGGTATCTAGCTGTTCTTGTAGCTGTGTCAAACGCTGTATATTTTGCTCAGAAGGTTCGTGAGCAACTAAATTCGACTGCTCGTGATAGGCTTGTAACATTTTACCTACTTCAGCTAATCCTTCTGCCACATAATCAAATAAGGTCATCTCTACAGATTCGGGTGGATCTTGCGGGAGCCTTGCTATTGAGACGCCATTTTCGACGACACGTTGACCATCATCGAGTATCACTTCCCCAGCAATGACTTTCATTAATGTTGATTTGCCAGAGCCGTTTCGACCAACGATGCAAACTCGCTCTTTGGGTTCAAGGACCAAATCAATGCCATCTAATAAAGGAGGCTGTCCGTAAATCACGGTGCCTTGACGAATTTGCAATATACTCATAATTTGAAAAACCGTTTAATGTCTTCTTTGGCGAAAGGCCACGTCATAAAGCGATTGGCTTTGGTGTCATATATGACGGGTATTTTGACTGCAAAATGATGATATAACTCTGTACTAGAACGCACATCCACATAGGCCACTTCGTTCATAATGTTTGCGGGTAAACACGCTTCCATCAATGCTGAAGCGTCATCGCATAACTGGCAATGTTCACCACCAATCAACCAATATCGTTGCGAATTAAACTGCATACACGAGCCGCCAACACTGGTGGATTTTGGGATTGCGTGCAAAGTCTTGAGGCAGTGTTTTTTGCGAGATATTTTCAACTTGGAACCCAAGTTGCTCTAGCGCATTTTGGTCTATTTTGAAGCCACGCAAGTTATTTGAAAAATACACTACACCACCCGGGCTTAAACTTTCTGCTGCAGAAGATAACAGACTGACGTGATCTCGTTGCACATCCCATGTCCCTTCCATACGTTTTGAGTTAGAAAACGACGGAGGATCAATAAACATCACATCATATTGCTGTGTATTATCTTTAAGCCATGCTACACAGTCGCCCTGTGTAAAACCATAACCTCCCTGTAAGCGATTGAGACGAAAGTTGTCTTTAGCCCACTGCAAATAAGTGTTGGACATGTCAACCGACATGACCGTTTGCGCACCACCTTTTGCGGCATGAACTGAGACGGAACCGGTGTAACAGAACAAGTTTAAGACCCGTTTTCCTTTTACCTCAGCTTTAAACAGTTGTCTGGTAGAACGGTGGTCAAGAAATAAGCCAACATCGAGATAATCGGTTGGATTGATGTAAAACATCGCATCATACTCGTGCACGATAAAGCGGTTATTTTGTGTTTTTATTCGCTCGTACTGTGCCTTGCCTTTTTGCTGTTCTCGAACTTTTAAAGCAATCTTATCGGGTACTACACCCGTTGCTATGGGTAGCTGCATTATGATGTCGTGTAATCTCGCTTTGGCTTTTGCTTCAGGGATATCTTTAGGTGCAGCGTATTCCTGCACAATGAGCCAATCACCGTAACGGTCAATGGCACAGTTATATTCTGGCAGATCTGCATCGTACATTCGATAGCAGTCCGTCTGTGTGCGTTTGAGCCAGGGCTTAAGCTTCTTGAGATTTTTTGCTATTCGATTTGCAAAGGCGTCTTGACCATCGCGCTGGGCTTGATGAGCGCAATTGTTTGCATCCAATGCATAATTAACAATTTCACACTCGAGCTTACCATTCATGACCTTATATGACTTTTTAGCTCGTAAACGCAGTTGTCTCAAAATGTCCCGATTACTGCTTAATAGGCTGACTTGCCATCCCGGATATTCTTGCTTGAGGTGAGCTCCCCAACGTTGAAATAAACCTAATAACTGCGGTAACTCCCCGAGACGTTCACCGTATGGAGGGTTAGCAATGATGAGATGCGGAGTTGTCGCCATACCCGTTTCATCCAGTTCAGGGGATACCGGAGCTTTGAGAGTACTCGCATCTTGCTGAGAAAATCGCAAATAGCGTATGACATTTGCATTGTCAGCATTATTTTTGGCAATCCGCAAAGTATTGGAGTCAACGTCATTAGCAAAAAATTGGTGCGGGATATCATCTCTTTGATTGGCAATAAGCGCCTGTTTTATGTCATCAAATACTGATGGTTGATGTCCATACCACGCATCAAAGCCCCATTTGCTTCTAGCCAAGCCAGGTGCGATACGACGAGCCATATTAATCGCTTCGATCATAAGTGTCCCAGAGCCACACATTGGGTCAGATAATACAATGGGTGTATCTTTAGACAAGGCTTCAGCAATGCCTGCACGATGCAGCATCGCCGCTGCAATGTGTTCTTTAACCGGCGCTTCACCCGTTGCAATTCGGTAATCACGTTGGTGCAAAGAGCGACCAGAAAGGTCAATACATAAGGTCACTTCATCTTTGTGCAAACGCGCATGGATGACGATTTGAGGGTGTTGCTTGGCAACATCAGGGCGTCTCAGCCCTGCCTCTACAAAACTGTCCACAATACCATCTTTGATTTTTAAAGCGCCAAACTGTGTGTTTTTGAGCCAGCGGTTAGTCCCATTAAACTGAACCATAAACGTTGTAGACGATGCAAATTGCTCAGGCCACTGCACAGTTTGAGTTAATTGATATAAATCGTCTTGATTTTTGACCATGCCGGTGGTCAAGACAGCCAGTACCCGGTTGGCTAAGCGTGACCCGAGACAAATCAGATAGGCATCGGCTAATGAGCCTTCTAGTAACACTCTACCTGGAGCGAGTTTTAACTGAGCGTCGGGTAACAGTTGACGACACTCATCCATTAATAGTTGGTCCAAACCACTTGATGTGGTGACAATAAAACGCATCAGCGAAGACCTAAAACAATATCTTTGATTAGCTGAGGACCTTGATAAATTAAAGCAGAATAGATTTGTACCAAATCCGCTCCCGCATCCAGCCGCGCTTGAGCTGCAGCATGGCTATCAATACCGCCAACACTGACTATAGGCATTGTCCCTTCGAGATATTTTACAAGGTTACGCGTAACGTTTAAGCTGCGTTCTGTGAGTACCGATCCACTTAAACCGCCCATTTCATCCGCATGTGGTAGGCCTTGTACGGCATCGCGACTTAATGTCGTATTCGTCGCAATCACACCGTCCATTTTGGCATTAACTAATGATTGCGCAATACTTTGTAACTCATCATCGCTCAGGTCCGGCGCAATTTTAACAACAATAGGTGTATAAACCCCGTGCGTATCCGCTAATTCTGCCTGACGTGCTTTTAGTCCTGATAATAAGTTATCGAGGGCCTCACCATATTGAAGATTGCGTAAACCTGGCGTGTTCGGTGATGAAATGTTTACCGTTACATAATCTGCATGAGTGTATACTTTATCCAAACAAAATAAATAATCAGACAATGCATCTTCTTCAGCAGTGGCTTTGTTTTTACCGATGTTTATCCCAGTAATACCTTTATTATTGGCTTTTGTGACCTGTTCAAGTAAATAATCCACACCGTGATTATTAAAGCCCATTCGGTTAATGATTGCGTGCTTTTGAGGAATTCGAAACAGTCTCGGCTTCGGGTTCCCTGGCTGACCAACTGGCGTAACCGTACCAATTTCAACAAAGCCAAATCCCATAGCGTGGAAAGCATCAACGCATTCGCCATTTTTATCTAGACCAGCAGCCAATCCGACCGGGTTGGGGAACGTTTTGCCCCAAACGGTGACTGGTTTGTGTGGTAATACCTGCCGATATGTTGCTTCAAGCACGCTGCGCTGTGTCCGTTTTAACCATCCTATTGTTAGGTCGTGTGCTGTTTCGGGTTCTAATTTGAGAAGGGCACTTTGTGCTAGAGACATCATAAAATTATTTTGGAGCCATGTAATAAAAAACCGCTATATTATGCCATATAGCGGTTACATCTGCCTATGTTATGTATGTTTTTAGTGTTGGATTTTATTACTTAACAATAAAAGCTCACGTAAGGCTACTGAAAACTTAGCAAACTCATGCTGTTTACTCGTTTTAAATTCACTCATCATTCCACACCAGCGACTTATTAAGTCTGAATTGTCAGCCATCCAACTGTCTAATAAAACATCAGCATCCTGACATGATGAAAGAGATTTTGAGTATTTGATTAAGCTAAATGTAATTGCTCTTTGTTGGTGATCTAACTCTTCTCGATATGATGAACGAGCGAGTGCCTGCCAATGATTATCAACCGTTTGGCGATTAATTTGATTCAAGAACCAATGTAACTGCAATTGTGAGCCTAATTGAAAGTAAAGCCTTGAGGTAACAGCTATCGAAGTTTGAGCGTCTGCAACGATATGGGCCAAATCGAACGTACTGAACGCATTACTCAACATGGCTAAACGATAAGCAAGGTTTGATGATACACCCTGCTCTATCAAATCGTCTCGGCTCTTTAATAACATTGAGATTTCATCCTCAACCAAATATTCAGTAATATTATCGAGTAAATCTATATAAATTGGTCGATAAAAATCAACGGCGTCTTCTATTGAGGCAAATGCTGTAGACTGACGGACGTACCACCTTGCTCCTCGACGCAAGGCTCTTCGAATTTGGTCAAATATCGATAACTGGACATCAGCACTTATTTGGTTATCTAATTGTTCTATTTCATCACTGATTTCATCCATACCAAACACAGCTTTGACTATTGAGTATGCTTTAGCGATGTCAGCCACTGAACTGCCTGTTTCTTCATGCATACGGAACACAAAATTAAACCCCATATCATTGATCATGACATTGGCTAACTTGGTTGCAATGATCTCACTGCGCAACGGATGCTCCTGCATTTGCACAATATATCGGTCTTGTAATGGCTTTGGAAATGCACGGATCAATAATTGGTTGTAATGTTTCGACTCAGTAATATCAGGCACATTTAACTCTTCCTTTAAGACCATTTTACTGTAAGAAATCAATACCGATAGCTCAGGCCGAGTAAATCCAATATTGTCAGCAATACGCTCAGTCAGTGCTTCGTCACTAGGTAGAAACTCAAGTTCGCGATTGAGAACACCCACTTTTTCTAGACCATGAATAAAACGAATTTGCTCTTTTAACGATTTGGCGCCCCCTATTTGTGAAATAGAAATAGATTGTGTCTGTCGATAGCAATCATCTAACACTAAATCTGCGACGTTGTCAGTCATTTTGTAGAGCAGTTCATTACGTTGTTTGAGAGTGAGATCGCCAGCTTTGACTAATGCATTCAGTAGAATCTTGATATTGACTTCATTATCAGAGCAATCAACACCGCCAACATTATCAATAAAGTCCGTATTAATGCGTCCACCGGTTTTGGCATACTCAATACGCCCAAGCTGTGTCGCTCCAAGATTACCACCTTCACCAACAATCTTAGCTTTGACCTGTTTGCCGTTGACCCTCACCTCATCATTTGCTCGATCACCCACTTCTGCATGAGACTCACTAGATGCTTTGATATATGTACCAATACCTCCATTCCATAACAGATCAACAGACATTTGTAGCAATTCATGAATAAGCTCATTCGGCGTCATTCTTTCACGCTTTGTGTTGAGCATATGCTGTATTTGCGGCGTTAAGGTAATGCTCTTAGCTTTGCGATCAAATACTCCCCCTCCAGTACTGATTAGTGAAGTATCATAATGACTCCAATTCAGGCTTGGATCCGCAAATAAGCGTGCTCTCTCCTTGTAACTAATCGAAGCATTTGGCTCGGGATCAATAAAGATATGCATGTGGTTAAAGGCTGCGACCAAACGCGTATGTTGGGACAACAGCATCCCGTTTCCAAACACATCACCAGCCATATCACCTACTCCTACGCAGGTAAAATCAGTAGTTTGACAGTTAATTCCAATCTCTCTGAAATGACGTTTTACCGATTCCCATGCGCCACGCGCGGTGATCCCCATTTTTTTGTGGTCATATCCGACAGAGCCACCAGAAGCAAACGCATCACCTAACCAAAAATCAAATTCTGCTGATATCTCATTGGCGATATCTGAGAAAGTTGCGGTACCCTTATCTGCTGCGACTACTAGATATGGGTCGTCTTCATCATGACGCACTACGAGCTTGGGAGGGACGATATCGCCATCAACAATATTATCAGTTAAATCCAATAAGCTACGGATAAAGATGCGGTAACAAGTTTGCCCTTCTGCTATCAATGCATCTCGATTGCCTTGAACAGGTTGTTTGCAGACAAACCCACCTTTTGCGCCAACTGGTACTATCACTGTATTTTTGACTTGTTGAGCCTTCACTAAACCAAGCACTTCAGTACGAAAATCCTCTTGTCGATCGGACCAACGCAAACCACCTCGAGCGACTTTACCACCTCGCAAATGCACACCTTCAACTCGTGGTGAATAGACAAAAATTTCAAATTTAGGTAATGGCAATGGCATATCAGGTATGAGTTCAGGACGCATTTTAAATGAGACATAAGCTTTTTCATTACCATCCTTAGTTGGTTGATAAAAATTAGTCCGCACTGTTGCGACAATCATATCCAAATAGCGACGTATAATGCGGTCATCATCAAGATTCGAAACTGAATCCAGTTTTGTAATGATGTGTTGTATACGCTTTTCTTGTTCGGTGTTGTCGAATGTTGTAGTGGGTTTAAATCGATATTCAAACAAGTTAATCAATAATGCAGAAATATCAGGATACGCAGCAACGGTGTTGGCAATGTAGTCAATGCTGAATAAACTCCCAGTTTGACGCATATATTTTGCATACGCGCGTAAAATAGTGACTTTACGTCCACTGATATTGGCAGAAAGAATCAAGCGATTAAATGCATCGTCTTCAAGATGATGGTGCCATACTTTGGCAAACGCGGTTTGAAATAACTCTTGTGAAACAACCATGTCACTGCTTGGAAATGCATCATGTAACATGGAAAAATCCATCACCCAGTAATTACGAATGCTTCCTTCATGGGATGCCTTAACTTGATAAGGTGTTTCATCAATCACGCGAAGACCAAAGTTTTCTAACATTGGCAGAACATCTGACAAATGAATAGGCTCATCTCGGTGATACAATTTTAATCGAACAGCTTTAGATTGTTTATCTAACTCTTGTGGCCGATAAAACAACATACTTAAGGGCAACTCTTCACTCAACTCACATATTTTATTAATGTCAGCGAGCGCTGCAGATGGCAAATGGTTATCCATGTAAGCCTGAGAAAAGGCATTACTAAATTGATTAATCAGTTGGACACTCCTGGCTTCACCAAAAGCTGATTTGATGGTGCCAATCAGACGGTCATCCCACGATTTACTTAATTCACTTACATTTTGTTCGATGTCACTCACGGCAAATTCCATGTTGTTATCGGCTACACGTACAATATAGTGCGTACGTGCATACACTGATTCAGAAAAATATGTTGTAAACTCAACTGGTTGTTCACTGTTAAACGCTTTTTGCAAATATTTTTGTGTCGCTTCTCGCAATGCAGTGTTATAGCGTTCACGTGGGACATAAACCAAGCATGAAATAAATCGTCCATAGGCATCCTTGCGTGTGAACATTCGCGAGAATCCTCGTTCTTGCATCTGCAAAATACCCTTTACAATTCGCGCAAGCTCTTTGCTTGATGAATGAAGCAATTCCTCTCTGGGATACGTTTCCAGTATGTTGATGGTTGCTTTGTAGGCATGGGTGCCAAACTCCACATTCATTAGCTGGCATACCTGAGAAATTTTTTGTTTGAGTACCGGAATATTAGTAACCGATGAGTTGTACAACGCCGCGGAATACAACCCTAAAAAGCGATGCTCGCCAACAACTTGCCCATTCTGATCGAATTCTTTTATGCCGACATAATCTAAATGAGTGGGACGATGGACCCTGGAAACAGATGTTGTTTTTGTCAAAATGAGTGGATGTTGGCTCAAAGTTGCCTTTCGTGCTGAACTTGGTAAATTAGTGATTCGACGGTCACGGTTACGCGTTGTATTGAGCATGATCCCAAGACTAGATGTATCTTGAGGCTGCCAAATATAATCTCCATCTTCTCGTTTCACTGTGTAATATCGATAGCCCATAAGTGTAAAATTATGCTGTGTGAGCCAGTCGACAAACTCGAGCGCTTCTTGCTGCACATGAGCTTCAATAGCAAATGGGATAGACAAAATTGAGTCTTTTGCACTTTCTAACTTTACCTGCATGGGTGCCCAATCTGCTACAACCATTTCAACTTCACTTAACACTTGCTGTAGTTCATCTGTAAGTTTAGCTAACGCTTTTGAACTTGCTTGACGGTCTATTTCGAGTAAGAAAACAGTTTCTTTTATACATGCTTCACAGTGAGCTTTATTTTTGGTAACAAAATGCGTGATCTCGTTTTGTTCGTTGCGTTGTAATGTAATTGGGCTATTTAAAAATAAGTGTGCAGTGATATTTAAACGAGATAAACACATTCTAATAGAATCGACTAAAAAAGGCTTATCCGTTACTATGATCTCAACAATGGTATGTTCAGATTGCCATCCGTCTGTCGTGATCTCTGGGTTAAAGATTTTGACAAATGGTTCAGTGCCTGAAAATTCACTTAAGTGATGCCATAGCGACAAGGTTGCGCCATAAGTATCTGAATCTGAACGACCGATAAGATCTTCATGCGCGACATTAGAAAATAGTTGTTGTCCGAATTCAGTTATTAGTGAAGATAAAGAAGACGAGGTTTTCTCTTGTATAAGCTTAAATACCTTATCGAGTAGGACTGAGTTGTGGGGCACAGTCATGAGCTAGTCCTTTTGTTATATTCTATCATTGTGATGGTTGTATCGTTACTATTTTTATATCGACTATAACTGCCGATGCAATAACATTGTGACCAATTATCTATCTATATTAAAGACTTTTTTACTTACCTTTTCCAGTATCACATAAGTATGCATCGATATAACAAAAAAGGGGCATAAAGCCCCTTTTAAATCGCATATTTTTGCTGATATTTTTTTAGTAGTATCGCGCTATTGTGAACTATCTTGCTTATCGTTCCACCACAAAATGCGAGCAATAGCGGGTAACACAATAATGGCACCGAGCATATTTACCACAAACATGAATGTTAACAAGATCCCCATATCCATTTGGAATTTGAGACTTGAAAATACCCAAGTGCTGACACCGATCGCCAAAGTGATACCTGTGAATAATACTGCATTCCCCCTCTCTTTTAATGCTGTTAAATAAGCAATATGCACACTTTGTCCAGATTGAATACAACGCATCATAGTAGAGAGAATGTATATCCCGTAATCCACACCAATACCGACTCCTAATGCAATGACGGGTAACGTCGAAACGGTCAAACCGATTTGTAAATACGTCATCAATGCTTGTGCCAATACCGATACGATGTAAAGAGGCAATACAACCGAGATGGTCGCTCGTAACGAACGGAAACTCAAAAGACATAAGATAATGACGGCCCCAAAGACATATATCAACATTGGGGTTTGAGAGGTGCTGACAGCTTCATTAGTAGCAGCCATCACCCCAACAGGCCCTGACGCTAACACAAATCTTAAGTCGTCACCTTCGTAATCTGTGCGATACTCTTTGACAGCATCCACAATACGAGTGATGGTCTCAGCCTTATGATCCGTCATGAATAAAATCACAGGCATGACTGAGCAGTTACCATTAAGTAACCCACTAGAAGATGGAATACGTGCAATAGATTGCACTAAAGTTGGCTCGGTTCTAGGTAAAACATTCCACTTGGGGTTACCTTCGTTGTATCCAGCATTAATCTTTTTGGCAACATGAGGTAACGAAACAGCAGATTGAACGCCTTCAACATTACTCATACGCCATTGAAATTCATCAATGCGATTCATTACATCATGCGAGGTACATGCTTGCTCTTCAGCTTCCACCAAAATAGAGATGTAATCTACCGTGATTTCATACTTATCTGTGATTAAAAAGGTGTCTTGGTTGTAGCGTGAATACTCATGCAATGCTGGTGCACCGGCATGTAAGTCCCCTATTTTCAT
>JAAZVZ010000039.1 GCA_018623155.1 Glaciecola sp. | reverse complement strand
GATGCCAAAACCGATGTTTTTGATTACATAGAAATGTTTTACAACAAAAAACGAAAACATGGTTCCAATAATATGCTTTCACCGATAGAATTTGAAAAGCAATATGAAGAACGACTGAGAAGTGTCTAGATTACTGGTGGCGATTCAGTCGCTTCTACCCGGCTGGGCAAAGAAGACTGACGACGCAGATAGGTTGGTATTTCGAGTAAAGCCATGTCGTACTGATGTGGCTCTTTGTAAAACGCAGATGTCAAATGGGGCATACCAGGAGCTTTAGGCACTGCCATTGGACGACGTTTTGGTGTTGGTGTGAGCAACCGCTTGATTTGAGTAAATACAAATCGAAACGGGCGCACGCTTTGACGAGCAAGCAATCGCAAAAGCGACCAGCTCAGTTTTGCAAGCAACATAATGCCTGCGATTTGGATAATAAATCCGAAGATATATTCCATTGGTGACTCCTTATGTTGGTTTTGAAGGAGTCACCCCCAACTGGGGAAAACTCCCCCAGTTGGGTGGTGAAAAGGCGAACCGTAAGGAACGCATGGTTGAGCATGTAAAAACATGCAGGCTATTTGTTTAGGGAGGCTAGCTACCTCTTAGTACCACTGAGAATACTCAGCGGCGGGCTTCCTTTGAGCTCATGCTCTCAGGCGCAGATATCACTGAAACAGATCAGCAATATTTGATAGTCAGTATAACCGTCTTATCCAGACAGGATAGTCAGAAAGATGCTCAATTCTTCCACCTAGCTGAAAGGCCATTACCGCACAGAGGATTAGGCTGGGGACTGATTTTTGTCATATCAGGAGCAAACTTATGGCCCAAGCAAAACCCAATTACTCAAAACCCATCTTTGAACAATCATTCACAATTAACAGCTTACAGGCGCAACGTGTCGTTGACCGTGTTTTTAGACGGACGGTCAGTGCGCTTTACGGAATCGATGTCATCCTGCGCATCATTGGCGATGAGAACGAAATTGATGAAGTGGAACAGATCATTAGCCAGTTGATCGAGGATTGCGCTAAAGCGGCAGACAACGAACAAGCTCGTTTGGACAAACTGATGGAGTCCAACGGCATCGATGAAGTACCTGACTACACCGACCCGATTACCTTCAACGCCAAAATCAGCTCGCCTCAGGTTGGCCAGTTTGTCGGCTTAGTTCGCAAACTCGATGCGTTGATGATCTCAATGGACACACTCTGGTTGTCTAGCGTGCTCAGCAACAAACAACGTGTTGATGGCAACTACGCATGGCAACAGCGCATTATCAAACTTGCACGACGCATTATTGATATCGAAATTCGAGCACGAAAATCAGCTCAAGCCAAAGGTAAAGAAGCAGAAGTTGAACAAGCGGTGCCTTCAACCGATGACGATATCACTGAAGAGGAAACAGATACCCCCGCCAACTAGCCAACTAGGCTCCCATCAACCAGCCCCTCTCGAAGGGGCTCTTCATCTTGCTGTATTTTCTATCAAAATCATTAAAATGAATTTAACTGTCATTTTTGGCCAATTTACATGAATAGAACTAATTTTCTCGTTACTTTCTTGATAGTGTTGTTCGCTATCCCTGCATTTGCAGAACACCCAACATCGTTCAGCCAGGTAAAACGATTTGCCCGAGAAATTTACCAAGACAACCAGAGTACGTTTTACTGTGGATGTAGCTATAACAATGATGGTGCGATTGATGCTGCATCTTGCGGATATGAACCAAGGAAGCAACCGAAACTAGGAGAACGCTTGGAGTGGGAGCACGTTGTCTCAGCTTGGGAAATTGACCATCCACGCCAATGCTGGCAAAACGGCGGACGTCGGAACTGCGAAAAGAATGAGCCTGAGTTTTCTAAAATGGTTTCGGATCTCCATAACCTCGTACCATCTGTAGGAGAGCTCAATGGGGATAGATCAAATTTACGATTTGGCATGATTCCGAATGAACCAAGATCCTATGGTCTATGTGACTTCGAAGTTGATTTCAAAGACCGTCGAGCAGAACCACCAGTTAACCGTCAGGGTGATATTGCTAGAATTTATTTCTACATGCGTGATCAATACGGCCTAAGACTAAGCAGGCAACAAACTCAGCTATTTGAAGATTGGGCAGGAATGGACCCTGTTGACGAATGGGAAAAAGTGCGTGATTTGAGGATTCACCATAACTGTCGTTTTTATTTTTATGCTCGCAGTCTAAGGCTTATTACAAGCAGTGGCTAGACGCTTCTTATAAATATTCTGTTGCAGATATAAGGAATACTCAATTTGTGCATTAATCTTACCCCGTTAGGGCTCAGGCTTGGTAATAAAGATGCACAGGTGAATTGCTCATCAATAAAATTGTTTTATTGAGATAATACTTGCTTTTCGCCAGTGTGATTTTTAATCTCAATGATTAGACAGGTGCTTTGTAGTCGACAAGAGGGTATGCATGGGCATAGCGAACATAATGTCTAAGCGCGTAGTGAGTGTTCACATGGATGACAGCTTACAGTCGCTTAGAGAGCTATTTTCGGCAACGGGATTTCATCATTTACTCGTGGTACATGACAATGTACTTACCGGAATCATTTCAGATCGCGATTTTTTAAAAGCGATAAGTCCGTTTATTGATACCGTTGGTGAGCGAGTGCGAGACAGAGCAACATTTAGATAAGCGTGCCCATCAAATCATGACCCGAGAAGTCATCACCTTAACCCCGGAGGATTCCGTTTTTACTGCCATCGAATTGTTCAATAACAATAAGATATCGTGCATACCCATAGTCGACATACATTATCACCCAGTGGGTATAGTGTCGTGGCGAAATGTGATGAAGTTTATGCAGAAAAGGGTAAAAGCAAAACGCTAAAATGGCGCTAGCACCTTTGACGAGCGTTTTATCAAAGGTGATAGAGCGTATCGAGCAAGCGCCAAATTAACGTTACATTTATTCAGAAGCTGCTAGGCTTTTCTATAACTTACTTTAAATAGCAGGCTATATAAAACGGGAACGGCAATAAGCGTTAGAATTGTCGCGAATGTGAGTCCGCCCATTATGGTCACAGCCATATCGGCAAAAAAAGCATCAAACAACAATGGAGCCATCCCCAATATAGTTGTCACGGCCGCAAGTGCTACGGGTCTGACGCGGCTTAGTGTGGCTTCAACGATGGCGCTTTTTATTGCCAATCCTTCTTCAATTTGAAGATCAATTTCTTCAATAAGTACTATGGCATTTTTAATCAGCATCCCGAATAAACTCAAAAAGCCCAGTAGC
This sequence comes from Glaciecola sp., assembly GCA_018623155.1. Lineage (GTDB taxonomy): Bacteria > Pseudomonadota > Gammaproteobacteria > Enterobacterales > Alteromonadaceae > Opacimonas. Next base: position 5,006 of record JAAZVZ010000039.1, on the reverse strand, counting down.
GACATAAAGCCGAATGGCATATCAGTAGACAACAAGCCCGTGACTACACCTACTACCGCCATGGGGACAACCAGCCATATAATAAGCGGTTGGCGTACGTGGCCAAACAATAACACCGAGATAATGAACATCACTAAGAAACCAGCGGGTAAACCTGCACCTAAGGCCTGTTGAGCTTCGCTAGCGCTTTCAAACTCACCACCCCATTCAAGGTTGTAGCCCGCAGGCAAATCAATATCTTCAATTAACGGGCGAATACGCGCCAGCGCTTTGCCTGCGGTTTCATGTTCGCCAGGCTCTGCTTCAACGGTTATGGTGCGCAGGCGATCTTTGCGATGAATGCGCAGCTCTTCAGTCATAAGGTCTAAGCCATGTGATACCTGGGTAAAAGGAATATACTGACGTTGCTGAGAAGACCATACTTGAGACTCGCGAATAGACTGAAGAGCCGTGTCATCGGCGTTCCCCATTTTTGCCATGATATTATAGGCATAATCACCATCTTGCACGGTGCCCAGTTTCACACCACTGCTTGCGTACTGTACGGTTTGACTAAAATCTGAATGCGAAACCCCAGCAATTCCCGCATTGTAGTTGTCGAACTGTGTGTTTATTGCAAACCCTTTCTCTCGCCAGTTATGACGAACATCAATCACCTGACCATCTTCAAATAAACGGGCTTTGGCTTCTTCTGCTAGTTGGCGTAACACTTCAGTATCTGGACCTGAGAAACGCGCTTCGAGTTTAGCGCCTGAGCCTGGACCAAATTGCATGCGCTCCATATAGAAATTGGCATCTAAATCCAAATCACTTAGCTTGCTGGTTAATGCACGTTGAATGGCAGGAATGTGCTCTAATTCGCTGGCACGGACCATAAAGAATGCATAGTTTTCATTAGCGCTTTTTGGCGCGTATGTCAGCGTAAATCTATCAGCACCTTGCCCAATAAATGTGGTTACGGCACTGACATTATCCAGCGCTAAAATACGTTTCTCTGCTTCTTTGGCAATTTGCTCTGTCGCGCGAATGTCGCGGTCTTGGGGCCCCCAATAGTGCACAAAAAATACCGGTGCATTTGATGGTGGAAAGAACCCTTGTTTGACCATACCAAAACTGCCATAGGCAACAATGGTAATAACGAGGAGTGCTGCAATGGTTACCCAACGCAGTTTCAGTGCGCCGATAAGTGTGTGTTTAAACCACTGTTGTGCAGCGGAGGGCGCATCACTTTGTGATTGCGACATGCCCTTGCGATAAAAATGTGCGCCTAATACGGGGACCAACGTTACGGCAAGTATCCAGCTGATCATCAATGAAACCAACACTACGGCAAACAATGAATAAAGGAACTCGCCGGTTGCATCGTTAGATAAACCAATGCCAGAGAAGGCGGCAATACCTATTATGGTTGCGCCTAATAACGGCCATTGTGTGCGCTTAACAATGAAGCTGGCTGCATCTTTTGCTGAGGCACCTGTTGCCATTCGCAGCATCATGCCTTCTGCTACCACTATTGCATTATCGACCAGCATACCCATGGCGATGACCATTGCCCCTAATGAAATACGCTGAAGCTGAATATCCATCAACCACATGATGAGGATGGTACCGAGTACGGTAACAAGTAATACAGTGCCTACCACAACCCCAGAGCGCCATCCCATGAATAAACACAAGGTTAATGTTACCACGGCCACAGACATCACAAGGTTATTGATAAAGCCGTCCACCGAATCATCAACTACTGAGGCTTGATCGTAAATGGGAGTCAGGGTAATACCAACTGGAAGTTGTTTGAGCAGGGCCTCCACTTTTGCATTTACTCGCTCGCCGACATCTACGATGTTCACATCCGTTAATGCTGACACACTTAGCGTAAGGGCTTCTGCACCGTTATATCGCACTAATACAGGCTGAATATCAGCAGGTTCGAGTTTTAAGGTCGCAACATCAGCAACACGCAAAGAACGGTTTGTACCAGGGATCACCAGTGATAGATTTGAAATTTCATCTAATCTGTCTGGTGCACGCTTGACAATCAAGCGCACGTTTTTTTCATCCACCTTTACGCGCCCACCATTGAATGGTCGAAGATTGTCTTGGAACAATGAGGTCAAATCTGGGAAAGAAATACCCAACCCAGCGAGTTGATATGGGTTGATGTAAGCAACAATTTGCTCTTTTTGAATACCGGTTACGTTGACCTTTGCCACACCTTCAGTGGTAAGTAAATCTCGACGAATAATTCGGGCAAACTCACGTAACTCATGGGTGTCGAAATCTGGAGCGCTGAGAGCGTAATAAAGCCCATAAACATCACCGAAGTCATCAAATACTACGGGGTCTTGAGCGCCCGTGGGCAGCGAACTGGCGGTGTCGTGAAGGCGCTTCCTCAATTCGTCCCAAATTTGAGGTAACACATCACTATCGTAAGTACTCTTTACCTCTACGGTAATTTCAGAACGCCCTGGAGAAGATATTGAAGTCACTTCTTTTAATTGGGGCATTTGTTGAATAGCGATTTCTAAACGTTCTGTGATTTCACGTTCAACTTTTTCCGCGCTAGCGCCAGGATAAGCAGTGTATATCTTAACTTGTTTGATGGTAAAAGCAGGGTCTTCAAGTCGACCAATTTTGGTCATAGCCAGCACACCACCTAGTAGCAGTATGATGACCATCAGCCAAACATTTACGGGTTTGTCGATTGAAAAGCGGGCGATATCCATGGTTTATTTTTCTCCCTTATACGGAAGCACTTTCATGTTTTCTCGCATTTGTGCTGCTCCAGCGGCAACCACCTTTTGACCAAGTGAAATTGGCCCTTCTACTACAGCAATATCCCCCTCGATATGTTTGACATCAACGCTGTGTTGTTTCACTGTTTGTAGACTGTCATCAAGTACCCAAACGGCAAAGCCATCGTTCTCATCACCGACTAGTGCTTTCACTGGCACGACTAAGCCGTCGGAATATAAACTACCTTGAAGGCTTACTTTAACCACTGCTCGAGCACCAGGAGTGAGTGGTAATTCTTTTCGAGGCTCCATGGCGAATACTACTTCGTAGGTTTGAGATACGGGGTCCGGTTGTGTGGAATGCTCAACATAAGTTACTGGGTACCACTGACTGCGGTTTGTCGCCAATGTGGCACTCGCTTGCTTAATGCCACGCCCTATGTTGGCGGTAAGTAAGCGCTCTGGCACATTGATATTAAAGTAGATTTTCGACACATCTTGCAAACGGGCGATAGCAGTCCCTGATTTTACAAAACTGTTATTTTCTACAAGACGTTGGGATACTTTCGCATCAAATGGCGCGTAAAGCCGAGTATAACTTAAGTCTTGTTCTGCGTTTTTAAGGTCAATAACAGATAATTCATAGGATGTTTTTGCCGAATCCAGTGCGCTTTGAGATACCAAATTTTGTGCGAACATTTTTTCAATTCTATCGAGTTCTCGTTTTGCTTGTTCTAATCTGGTTTTAGACTCTTCAACTCTGCGCTCAAAGGGCTTTCTTTCTATTGTGGCAAGCAGCTTGCCTTTAGTGATATCACTGCCGGTAACTAAATCGGTTTGTATTAATCGGCCAGAGACTTCAAAACTCAAATCAACAGTTTTCACAGCAGATACGACGGCAGGAAACGTAAATTCGTCAAAATTGGGAATAGGTGAGACTTCAGCAAACTTCACATGCCGCACTACCTCCGATTGTTGCTGCTGAGCTTTTTCAGGTGAGCAAGCGGTGAAAATAAAAATAGAAATAGAAAAGAGACTTAGCGCTAGAGTATGTGAGTAGTGTTTCAAGGACATAGTCGTATGCCATCCATTAGTAATATGTTGAACATAGATAACCAGTATCGTTGCATTTAAAAACAACCTACGTTGCAAACATTGTGCGCCTTATAGTATGCTAATACAAAAGTAAACTGGCGAGTGCATTATGGTTCATCTGCATTGAAAAGTAAACTGGTCGGTATAAAAAGAAGTTTTATATGATTAAGAGAGTAGACCAATGGCTGGCAATACACGAACCCTTAGCGACTTAAAACGCGAAGCGATTATTCAAGCAGCGACGCAAGCGTTTCAAGAATTTGGCGTGAAAGGTACTAGCATGGATAAGCTTGCTGAGTTGGCTAATGTGTCTAAGCGTACTGTGTATAATCACTTTTCTACGAAAGAAGATTTAGTTATGCATCTTGTCACCGAGCAGTGGCAAAGTGCCATAATGAATATCACAGCGCATTACTTACCTAACGAACCTCTCGATACACAGCTGCAAAGCATCATTCTCAAAGACATCGAGTTTATGGTAAGTGAAAGTCATCTTGATTTAGCCCGTGTAGCGATTGGCTACTTCTTTTATGAACCTGATAAACTCAAAGACGAAGTAGCGCAGTTAAAAGCTCAGGAAACGGCCATGCATCGATGGCTCAATGATGCAAAGGCTGATGGCAGATTGGCTTTTGATGATGTTAAATACGTGGTGAATGAAATAGACAGTTTGGTAAAAGGGCAGTGTTTCTGGCCACAGCTTTTTAAAATTGAAGATGCGCTAAGTGACGAGGCTAAAAAGAATATTGCCAAGAACATTGTTGCACTAATTTTGAGTCGATATGCAATAGAGAGTAAATAGCGTGTTAAACGGGGAATCTATTATCATACGTAGCTGTTTGAAGTAATGCTCAGAAGATCTGAAGGCTCAGGTGGGCTATCGCAGGCCACGTCATCGTGGTGGTGAGAGTCACATTGTTGTTCCCAACCGGTTGCAGCGTCAGTTTAATCCTACGGCGCCAGATGAAGCCTGGGTAACGGATATTACACATATCCGCACTCACGAAGGTTGGTTATATCTGGCAGTGGTCGTGGATTTGTTCTCACGCAAAGTGATTGGCTGGTCAATGCAGTCACGCATTACCAAAGACATTGTGCTGAATGCGCTGCTGATGGCTGTCTGGCGGCGTAATCCTAAACAACAAGTGATGGTGCATTCCGACCAGGGAAGCCAGT
>JAAZVZ010000011.1 GCA_018623155.1 Glaciecola sp. | reverse complement strand
GTTGCTTCAGAATACCCTTGAGCAGATGGTAAGTTATAAATGACATCTTTTAAGATATCATCGGGTGCTTCGAAGCCAAAAGGTGCAGGGTTACCGATGTTTAACTTTAGAATACGGTGGCCTTCTTCTTCCATGAGTCTTGCTTTTTCATGAATAGGGCCTCGGATGTCATAACAGACGTTATCCAATTTAGTGGATTTGTTTACTTGCACTGCGATTTCACGGTTGTTTTATATAACTCAAGAATACCCTACATCATTTGATTTCACTAGTGTTTTTGTTTCAAAGCTAGAAACTTTTCTGCTTTCATTATGTCATATGTAGAAGATGTAATATGTGCCCAATATTGCTAGCTGTTTATGCAAGAACAAAGTGGACAAACAAAAAAATTAACAATGATATAGGCAGATTATCACTAGGATATTATCCAGTTTATCGTTATAATGTTAATTAAATGTAAAATAAAAGTTAAGCTCAGAGGGTTGGATGTCTAAGCATTTTAAAGAAATACCAGAAACAGCAATCAGTAAGAGTGGCATATCACGTGTCATACCATGTAAAGAACTTGAGCTCGGCGATCCCATAAAGTGGCTCTCCCTTGCTATCCAGGATTGGCAACGAGCACCAATGATTTCTTTGTTCTACGGTCTCATATTTGCCTTTATTCCTTGGTTAATTACATATTTGGTTGCCATGACTGGCTGGCACCTAGTGATTTTGCCAGCAATTGTATGCTTCATGTTGCTTGGCCCTTTTCTCGCAGCAGGCTTGTATGACGTTAGCTGGGAGATCGAGAAACAACACAAACCATCTTTGCGGCATTCACTCCGAGCTATTCGTCGTAATACAGTGAATGAATGGGCGTTTGGCGTAATGTTAATGATTTTTATGATCTTTTGGTTGCGCGTCGCTTCACTCATCCACGCGTTGTATCCTGCGTACTTAGATCCTAATCTTACAAATTTGTTACCCTTTTTGGTGATAGGGGTAGCGGTTGGTGCAGTGTTCACTGCCGTTGTATTCTTTATTACAGCATTTACTCAACCGATTCTGATGGAGCGTCAAGTGGATTTGGCTACTGCCGTATTAACTAGTATGAATGCTGTTTGGTTAAACAAAATTCCTATGTTAATTTGGTCTGGAATTATATTTTCTACCGTAGCTATTGGATTTGTAACCGCTTTTATTGGCTTTATCTTTTTAATGCCACTCGTTGGTTACGCTTCTTGGCATGCTTACATTGATACCATAGAAATTAAGCGAGAGCGACATTACGAGTAATCTTACCTAAACTCTACAAGGGATTGCATTGACATAATCTCTAAATGTAGAGCTTTATCTGTTTATTTTCTATCAATATCGCCTATATTGATGTATAGACTCTGTTTTTTAAATTAAGTACACTAAAAATGATACCACTTATAAGAGTCTAAAGGGTGAAGAGCAGAGCTGTATTTTTTGATCGTGACGGGATCATCAATATTGATAAAGGATATGTGAGTGACAGCGATGAGTTTGAGTTTGTCGATGGGATCCAAGAGTTAATACGCCATGTAAACGTCAAAAAATCAAAGTGTATCGTCGTTACCAATCAATCTGGAATTGCCAGAGGAATGTATGGTGTTGAGCAGTTTAATGTGTTAACTCAATGGATGGTAGACACCCTTTTTGCGGATGACGCTGTAATTGATGATGTTTACTATTGCCCACATCATCCAACAGCAGGTGAATCACACAATACCCGCCAATGTATTTGTCGTAAACCACAACCAGGCATGTTGCTTTTTGCGTCAGTAGAACACGATATTAATTTGTCTCAATCGATCATGATTGGTGATAGTAAGCGAGATATTCACGCTGCCGTTTCGGCCAATCTAAAGCAAGCGATCTGGGTCACAAAAACACCTTCCACATCGGATTTAACGCATTTGGAAGCAGTCAAAGAAACTTATCAAGCTAATACTCATATTACGGTTGTGCCCGATGTGTTGGGTATATTGCCTATCTTGCAAATTGACTAAGATGTTTCATACTACGGTTGAATATTTGCGTATTTAACTCTCGATTAGTTAATGCCCCAGTTTGACTTGAGATAGTATAACTTGCCCCGTTACTTTCAATATATGAAATTGATTGGTCATTAAAAATAACGACGCGGTTATCTTCAGTTGTCACATGCCATGGACGTTCTTCGATTTGTATTGCTTTACCTGTTGAATAAACACGTGATGGTACATTACACCCCATACCATGAATTAACGTTGCAGGTACGTCTTCGTTGAGGACTAACTCAGTATTTATTGGTAGTGTAGTTAAGGCGATACCAAGCGCTGAGTCATCATCAGACGGGCTTAAAATTATAATATTCACGCTTTGACCATTAAGTGTTTGCAATGCATTGGTAATCGATTGAGAACTGCCATGTATGATATACACTGCCTTATTGAACTCTTTGGTTTCTTCTAGTGAAAACGAGCGAATATTTCGCATAACGAGATAGGTATCGGCGGGGACGTCCATATACACATCAATACCAAAACCGAAGAGCAAATCAAACATTACTGGATTGGTGGTCCGTAAATACTGATGATACACACTAGGTAAACCATAAGTCATGGTTTTAATCTGACTTTCAGTCGATATGTCAGCACGGTAATAAGGCGCTTGATTCAGGGGAAATGGTAGCCTATCTGTTGCAACATAATCGGTTGCGTAGAATATTAACCAAGGCTTGTCGATAGTAACCGGACAGTAGATAGGTTGAGTTGGGTAGTTTAAGTCATCAATTGCAAAAGCAAATTGCATTGATTTACGTTGATTATAGTCTTCGATATCCAACAAACCATAGCGAGACAAAGTTGTTTTGGCGGTAGCTGGGTAAGATAATGGGAACATATTATCTTGTTTAACAATGGGTTGATATAGTTTTGCATCAGCCCATATGTGCAGACCATGAGCACCAATAAAACAAGCTAAAAAAATACCGATGACCGATTGTTCAATATGCTGCCTACTGAATCGGTCAATCCGTTGCCAAATGGCATTGGCAATCAATAGCTGAAAACTGAGCCATACCACGAATAATAAGCCAAAAAATAACAGTTGTTCGATACCAATAGTCGCTACTTGTTGTACCGTTTCGTCAACGACAAGTTTGGAGCCCTGCCAAGAAATGTGCAGTCCAGTTCGGTGGTAAAGCAGAGCATCAAAAGCGAGTACAGCTTGCCCAAGGGCTGCAATAGTAGAGCTTAAACCTTTCACTAAGCGGCTGTTATTGATGAGATAACACAAAGGAATGATAGCGATAACAAACCCCATGAAAGTCAAAAAACTGATATGACCAAGCCAGTTCATGACTAAATAGACTTGCCCAAGAAGAGTTTCGGGCAGAGGCTCAGCAAATATATATATTGAAGCGATAACTAACGCTACAAGGATATTATAAAACGCAAACCAATGTCCCCAGCTAACTAAGCGAGAGACGCGCTGACGGCGGGGAGATTCTCCAAAAAGCATTGTTGTACTATTCCTTAATCGTGCGGGTTAGCACTTCACAAAATTGTGTGGCTAATTTTTGCCGTACGTTTGCGTCAATGCGTTGATTAAAGATATGCGTGAGGGTATCACCAAGAACCATTAAAGCAAGGTCGGTTTTGACGTTGTTTTGTTCAAGTACGGCAAGAACCTGATCAAGAATTTCATTGTACTGGGCGTCATTGTATTGGGATTGAACCGGCATGTGTCTACTCTTTGGGATAGATTATGTAGAGAATAATACAAAAAACTCAATCATATAAGGAGAAATTTTATATAATGCATCAAAACTAAAAAGTGAATAACGACATTTATGAGTATTTTGATTCATCATTTTGTAATGCATCAATTGCGCGCCAACGAAAAGGGTGCGATGAGTTTAGTGCCGAATGCTACGTGTATTGCGGTCAATCAAGCGACTACTAGCTTAGCTCAAGAAATTCAGCAGGTGTTTGCCAGTAAGCCTGGTAAAGGAATTGGATCATTCGTGTCGTCCGTTCCAGCAACTGATGCTGACGATGAAGTCATTTCCTCTGAAGACCCCATGCCGTTTGTTGATTTATTGCGCAATGGTATGGGCACAGATGACGCTTTTTTGATCATGTCGACACAAGCCAGCCAATCACTCATTACCACAATGGCGCAAGATAATATTTTTGAGACAGGCTTTATTGTTTTCAGTCATTATGAATTTTTAGCAACAGAATATTTGTTTATCGGCATTATTAACACCAAGCAACATGTTGAAGTCAGTGATGATCTAGAGTTGGTATATTCCGATCATTTGGATATTGCTAAAATGCAGTTAGCAGTCCGAATTGACTTAACGGCATGGAAAGTTCAACCAGAACAAGAACGATACATTAGCTTTATTAAAGGTCGAATGGGACGCAAGGTGTCTGACTTTTTTATGCGCTTTTTACAATGCGAAGAAAAAGTTGATGTGAAACACCAAAATCAACAGTTATTAAGGTCAGTTGAAAATTACCTGGCCGAAGAGTCGCTGTCGCTTGATGAAAAAAATACGTCACTAGCTGAAGTCCAAGACTACTATAAAAAGCAAATCAACAGCGGCAATAATATAAAAGTTTCTGACCTTGCCGAAGTGCTGCCAAAACGAGCAGACGAAAACGAAGTAGCTGATTTTAGTGTCTTTACTTCTCATCTTGACACTCCGTTAGAACCTGAGTTTCAGCCAGATGGTGCAGCAGTTCGCAAGCTGGCGCGCTTTTCTGGACAAGGTGGTGGCGTATCGGTTGCCTTTGACCGCAAGTTACTTGGAGATAAGGTACACTATGACCCTGTCACCGATACATTGGTGATCAAAGGAATACCACCCAATTTGAAAGACCAACTTACTAAAGCGCAAGATTAAGGTTGACCATGCAATTATTTGTGAACGACTTAACGGTGATGGACTTTTCATACCTGTGCCCAGAGCGAGGAATGGTGGGTGAGAGTTGGATCGTAGATGTCGAGCTAGATGGTGATTTGAACGAAGAAAGCATGATCCAAGATTTTGCTATTGTCAAAAAGCAGCTTAAATCATTAATCGATCAATATGTTGATCATAAGCTCCTTATCCCAGTTGAGCATGAATTTACCAAAGTTGTTAGAGATCTACCAGACGAGTTAGTCAGGGTAGATTTTGTGCGACCAGAACAAAAATCAATACATTTGACATGTCCTGCAGATGCTTATGCGTTTATTTATGCAAATACCATTACCATGAAATCTGTCGGTGAATATTTGCAAGATATCCTAGCGATTCATCTACCCAATAACGTGGCTGGAATTAATTTGTCGCTGAGAACTGAACATATCCAAACTGCGTTTTATCATTACACGCATGGACTAAAAAAGCACGACGGTAATTGCCAGCGCATCGCTCACGGTCATCGCTCCAAAATCCATATTTATTACAATGATGAGAATCAGCCAGAAGCTGAGGCGCATTGGGCTTCTCGTTGGGCTGACATTTACATTGGCACACGTGAAGATGAAGTAAAGTGTGAGCAATTGTCGCAACATTACCCAGAGATAAGTGATGCGACCCATATTGCTTTTTGCTATACCGCATCGCAAGGTGATTTTGAATTAGCTATCCCACGGAGTGAATGTGAAGTCATCGAGTTAGATACGACAGTTGAATGCCTGGCTCAGTATGTGTTGACTGAAGAGCAAGCTCGAAGTGGTCAAGCCAAGGTCACCGTTATGGCGTTTGAAGGTGTAGGGAAGGGAGCCAAAATCAGCACTTTGAGTTAAAGAGAAAAGTCTTTTAGTCAAAACCTTGCTCTTATCAGAACGTCAATTCCCTTAAAATAATTGTGGTTTTGTTCGCATTTACATAGAAATCCAAGTATACTCATGCGCTTTACAGTTGCTCTGGATTTGCGATCCAGTCTCGCAAGGAAAAACACATGACACAATATATTGTTTGCGCAATGTACAAATTCGTTGCGCTCGAAAACTTCAAAGAAATGCGTCAGCCACTGCTCGATGCAATGCTACAAAATCACATAAAGGGTACCTTGTTACTCGCATCGGAAGGCATTAACGGCACGATTTCAGGCCCTCGAGAAGGCATCGACGCCTTACTTGCCTATCTCAATAGTGATACGCGCCTAAACCCGATTTCCTATAAAGAATCACTACACAACGAGCAACCGTTTTATCGCACTAAGGTCAAACTAAAAAAGGAAATAGTAACGTTGGGAGTTGAAGGCATCGATCCGAATCAATCGGTGGGTACTTACGTAAAACCCAAAGACTGGAATGCGTTAATAAGTGATCCTGAAGTATTTGTCGTCGATACTCGTAATGACTATGAAATTGAAATAGGCACGTTTAAACACGCAGTGGATCCAAAAACCAAAACATTTCGTGAATTTCCGGAATATGTTGCCCAAAATATGGATCCAGCAAAGCACAAAAAAGTGGCCATGTTTTGCACTGGGGGCATTCGTTGTGAAAAATCAACCGCATTTATGAAACAACAGGGTTTCTCTGAGGTATATCACCTTGAAGGTGGTATTTTGCAATACCTCGAGGATGTGCCTAAAGATGAGAGTCTATGGGAGGGTGACTGCTTCGTGTTTGACAATCGTGTCGCCGTTAATCATGACTTGGAAAAAAGCCATTACGACCAGTGTTATGGCTGTCGCTTACCAATCACGGAAGAAGATAAACAATCACCTCAATATGAAGCGGGCGTAACGTGTCCAAAATGTTTCGGTACACATTCAGAAGACCAACTCGAGCGATTCCGTGAAAGAGAAAAACAGGTTCAGCTAGCTAAAAAACGTCAAGAGGTCCATATGGGCAGTGAGGCACGTGATGTGACGGAACAACGTCGACTTGCTAAAGCCCAAGCGCAACGCGAAAGACAACTAGAGAAGAATCAACAAGATATGAGCAAAGCTAAAAATTAGTACTTTTGATTAGTTGCTTCAATCTGGATTTACTGTACTATTTAACATAGAAAATGAAAGGAGTAAGTATGTCAAAGATTGATTTATCGCCAGAGGAATTGGCAAGTATTAAGGAAGAATTCAACTTCTTTGATAAAGATAAAAATGGACTCATCGAGTTACCAGAGTTTATCGAATTACTGACAGTGTTAAGCCCCAAAACTAAAGTGAAATCGGTTGAGGAAGGGTTTTCTTTGATCGATAAGAACCACGATGGTTCTATTGATTTTGACGAATTTGTCAAATGGTGGCAAGAAGGGTGGTGGGAGTATTAGTCCCGCCACATTATCAAGTTTTATTCATTATCCTCGGCTTTCTGCCTTGGTTTCCGTTTGATTGGCACATGTCCTACCTCAGTTCCTGAAGTATTATCAATGCGTTTTTTGTAAGCCTTAGGTGCGTTTTCTCTCTTTTTGTTCTTAACCTTCTTGGAGCTGTTTCTAGAAGTGTTTTTAGTCACTGTCTTTCCTTTGAACTCCCCAGGCAGAGTGGGGTGAACCGCCACAGGTAACTCCTGTGTAATGTGCTTTTTTAAAGCTAGATAGCTTAGCCAATCTCTTGGACCGACAAATGATATCGCCGAGCCTTTTTCTCCTGCACGACCAGTTCTGCCGACGCGGTGAACAAACTCCTCAACGTGTTTGGGTAAGTCAAAGTTGATGACTAAATTGACTTTCCGCAAATCTAATCCACGAGCACCCAAATCAGTGCATACCATAATATCATGCTGTCCATTCCCAAAGGCGTTGATGACATTAGCTCGCTGGTTCTGCAACAAATCACCGTGCAAAGCGACACAATTCAGTTTGGCTTGTTGCAACCAAGACGAGAGTCTATCTGCGTCAGCTTTTGTCGCAACAAACACAATGGCCTGATTGTACTGCTGTGTTGCTAATTCATGTTTTAGTAAAGCTTGTTTGTGCTCAACATGATCAGAATAGAACAAAGACTGTCTAATATCTGTATGAAGCTCATAACTGGCATCGAGCATTATTTCTTGTGGATTATTAAGAAGACTGTCTAACAAATGTCTGAGCTTTGGATCATCCAACGTGGCTGAAAACAGTAATGTTTGTCGTTTACGGTGATCGGCTTGTCGATGAATTGCCAGTAATTGTTCGCTAAAGCCCAAGTCTAACATACGGTCAGCTTCATCGTAGACTAAGATCTCTAATCCGTTTAAGAAAAAACTACGATCAGACAGGTGATCGGCCACCCGTCCTGGCGTTCCGACAAGGATGTGAGGGTCTTTGCGCAATACTTTGGCTTGGTCGTTGTAGTTATCTCCCCCGACAATTAACGCTGTTTTTAAATTTAACGCACGAGCCATATCTCGTGTGACTTGAAAAACTTGTTTGGCTAGTTCACGAGTAGGCGCCAAAATCATCGCCCGAGGATCGCGTTTAGTCATCGCTTTTTGAGAGATAAGACGAGCAATGATAGGAATGACAAACGCTAAGGTTTTGCCTGAACCGGTTTTAGCACAGCCAAGAATATCTCGTCCATGTGCTGCATAGGGAATAGCTTGACGCTGAATAGGCGTGGTTTCAGTGAGTTTTTGGTTTTCAAGTGCCTGAACAATACGATTGTCTAGGCCAAGTTCGGAAAATAACAAAAGCGTGTCTCTGATATAATTAACAAATTTAATTGTATCAAAAACACGCTTACCGACCTAGTTAGAATTGCATTTCAGGCACATTGTCTGGCACAACCAACTCACCTGCAGTCTTTTCTTTGATTTCTTCTACCGTCACACCAGGTGCTCGTTCTAATAAATAGTAAGCTTTATTTTTGACTTCCAACACCGCTAAATCAGTGATGATCTTGGTGATGCAGTTCACGCCAGTCAACGGTAAGGTGCATTCAGCCAGAAGCTTTGAATTACCGTGTTTATCAGCGTGGGTCATGGTGACAATAATGTTCTTAGCACCAGCCACTAAATCCATCGCACCGCCCATGCCTTTGATGAGTTTATTGGGGATCATCCACGATGCAATATTACCGTTTACATCGACCTCAAAAGCGCCTAATACCGTTATATCTACATGACCACCTCGGATCATGGCAAAGCTCTCTGCCGAGCTAAAGATACTGGCACCGGTTACCGCAGTAACGGTTTCTTTGCCGGCATTGATCATGTCAGCATCTAGCTGCTCCTCAGTTGGATTAGGCCCCATGCCAAGTAAACCGTTTTCTGATTGGAGCATCACCGATATACCATTAGGAACAAAATTAGCAGCAAGGGTAGGGATCCCTATGCCTAAGTTTACGTAATCACCGTCTTTGAATTCTTGTGCGACACGTGTTGCGATTTGATCTCGAGTTAACGCCATAGTAATTCTCCTTATTTAGCCAAGACGCGACGTTCGATGCGTTTTTCAAATGTGCCTAGAATGACGCGGTCAACGTAGATACCAGGGGTATGGATATGAGCGGGGTCAAGTTCGCCTGGCTCAACGATTTCTTCTACTTCAACGACGGTTACCTTTCCAGCAGTTGCAGCCATTGGATTAAAATTTTGTGCGGTGTGACGATAGATACAGTTGCCGTAACGGTCTGCTTTCCATGCTTTGACAATTGCAAAATCACCGGTAATGCTTTCTTCGAGTATATAAGGACGGCCATTAAACTCTTTGACTTCTTTGCCTTCACCGACAGGTGTGCCATAGCCAGTTGCGGTGTAAAATGCAGGAATGCCTGCACCACCGGCGCGCATCTTTTCGGCCAATGTGCCCTGAGGGGTTAATTCAACTTCTAATTCTCCATTGAGCAGTTGTTGCTCAAATAAGGCGTTTTCGCCTACGTAAGAGGACACCATCTTTTTGACTTGTTTGTCTTCCAACAAAATGCCAAGACCGAAATTATCTACACCACAGTTATTTGAAACAATGGTTAACCCAGTGGTTCTCATTGTTTTGATTTGTGCAATGAGTCCTTCTGGGATCCCACATAACCCAAATCCACCTGCGATTATTGTCATATTGTTGTTTAGCCCCGCCATTGCATCGGCGTAACTTGTCACTACTTTATCAAAACCAGCCATGTTTGCTCCTTCAAGCTGTAAGGTCATTAACTCTAGTATAAAAAGGTTTAATTATTTGTAAAATTGATTTAATTTATGTATTAATAACTTTTTGTTAATAATTAAGATGTTATGCTTTCATTCAAACAACTCCAAGCGTTTATCACCCTTGCAGAGTGTCAAAGTTTTGCTCTAGCCTCGGAAAAACTCTTTGTATCTCAACCTGCATTATCGGCTACGATAAAAAAATGTGAGGCGCTGCTCGGTGGCCAGCTTTTTGAAAGAACCACTCGTCAAGTCTCTTTAACCAAAGAAGGTCAGTGGTTTTATCCTAAAGCACTGCAGTACTATCGGGAATATGTCGGGTTAAATCAGCACGTCAAAGAGGTGTTTGCCAAAGAACAAGGCATGTTACATATTGCTTGTATCCCATCTTTTGCACAAGGTGGTTTAGCTAAACATCTCAAGGCGTTTCTTAAGCTATATCCTAAAATTCATTTGCATATACAGGACATGGTTGTGGAGCACGCAATTAACGCAGTATTGACTGAAAAAGTCGAAATTGCGTTCACATTTGAACCGGAAACCATTTTGGATATCATATTTTTGCCCCTATTCAATGATGGTTTCATGGTCGTCACACCTCCTGAACACAGGTTTCATGTACATGAAAATATATCTCTGAAAGATCTATCTCATGAACCATTTATCGCCATGGATCATCAAGCAAGTTTACGAATTTATGTCGATAAAGCGGCTGAGCATGCAGGGATTGAGTTGAACCAAATCGCTCAAGCAAGTCAGATTGCTACCATTGGACACATGATTCAAGCTGGATTGGGAATTTCTATTTTACCCGATTTGGCTCGTCAACATATGCTGGATTTGGGTTTGCATTGTGTCAGTTTACCCAGACGTGAAATTTCTCGCCAGATGGGAATGGTAAGATCGAAACATGTTGGTTTATCGGTTTTAGGAGATGCTTTTTGGCAGTTTATGCAACAACGTGTAACGACTACATTTTGTTAAACTCGAGCTATCTGTTTAATGCTAATGGCTGATGGCTTTTGCTCTTATCTACGGGTTATTGCGGTTATAAAAAAAGTTAAATCAGTTGCTATTTTTTTTTACTCATTATAAATTTATGACATATCGATATAACCTACTGTAAATCTATGAAACTACAGCAACTCCGTTACATCGTTGAGGTTCAAAACAATAACCTGAACGTCTCTGCCACAGCTGAATCGTTATTTACTTCTCAACCAGGGATCAGTAAGCAAGTTCGGATGCTTGAGGATGAATTAGGCGTTCAGATTTTTGGTCGCAGTGGAAAGCATTTAACTCATGTGACGGACGCTGGGCAGGAGGTCATTGATATTGCGCGTAAAATCATGGCACAGGTTGAGAGCATAAAAGCCGTATCTCGCGAGCACAATCTTCCCGATCAAGGTAAATTAAATATTGCGACGACGCATACACAAGCGCGTTATGCATTACCTCAAGTTATTCAAGGCTTCATGCGGCGCTATCCTAATGTTTCTTTACATATGCACCAAGGTACTCCATCTCAGATCAGTGATTTGGCGGCCAAAGGTGAAGCTGATTTTGCAATAGCAACCGAGAGCCTTCACTTATACAACGATTTGGTGATGTTACCCTGTTATCATTGGAATCGATCTGTCATAGTCAAACATGATCATCCACTGGCACAAAAAGGCTCGATCACCATAGAGGATATTGCCGCACACCCGTTAGTAACTTATGTTTTTGGTTTTACTGGGCGGAGTGAATTAGATCATGCATTTAACGAAGCAGGTTTGACACCTAAAATCGTATTTACGGCAACGGATGCTGATGTCATTAAAACCTATGTACGTCTTGGTGTGGGTATTGGCGTAGTCGCTTCTATGGCCATTGATGAAGAGGTCGATACTGACCTTGTGCGCATAGATGCATCCCATTTGTTTGAATATTCAACGACCAAGATTGGCTTTCGCAGAGGTAACTTCTTACGCGGTTACATGTATGATTTTATTGAGCGTTTTGCTCCACATCTAACCAAAGCCGTGGTGGAAAAAGCCATTCAACAGAAAAACAATGATGATGTTGAACGTATGTTTAAAGACTTAACGTTACCAGTCAAATAACTCAGCACTCAATGATGTTGACTGCAAGACCACCACGTGCGGTTTCTTTGTATTTGTCTTTCATATCTTTCCCTGTTTCACGCATGGTTTTAATCACTTTATCTAAGGATACTTTGTGTTGACCATTACCTCGAAGGGCTAGGCGTGAGGCATTTATCGCTTTGATGGCCCCCATTGCGTTGCGTTCTATACAAGGCACTTGAACTAAACCACCCACAGGGTCACAGGTTAAACCCAAATTATGTTCCATGCCGATTTCGGCTGCGTTTTCGACAGCCTGTACGGTACCACCCATGGTTTCGGTTAACGCACCGGCCGCCATGGAACAGGCAACACCGACTTCACCTTGGCAACCCACTTCTGCGCCAGAGATAGAAGCATTTTTTTTATACAAAATACCAATCGCGGCTGCAGTTAACAAAAATCGCATAGCAATTTCATCTGAAACAGGTTCGATAAATTTATCGTAATAGCTCAATACAGCAGGAATGATACCCGCAGCGCCATTCGTTGGCGCCGTGACAACACGACCACCTGCGGCATTTTCTTCGTTTACTGCCAAGGCATAGAGATTCACCCAATCCATTGCCGCCATAGGATCAGCAGTCCTTTCAGTTTTTAAACGACGATATAGAGCTGGAGCTCGGCGCGAAACCTTTAAGCCACCTGGAAGAATGCCTTCGTTTTGAAGTCCTCGTTCGATGCACGAACGCATCACATACCAAAGGTGAGCACACTGGCTTTTGATTTGGTCTTTTGTGCGCATTTGAATTTCGTTTGCTAGCATGAGACCTGATATAGTTAGACCGTTTGCCTGGCATTGAGCAATGAGTTCTTCCGCGGTGGAAAATGGATAAACGGGCTGTATTGCATGTTGAGTGAGTTCGCTGGTTGTAAATTCCCTATCTTTAACAATAACCCCGCCTCCAACACTGTAATAGGTTTCACTACTAATTAACTTGTCACCATTAAATGCACTGATGGTTAATGCGTTTGAGTGTTGCGGTAATGTTTTGCGTCGATGAAATAGAATTGCTTCTGATTGTTGAAATGGAATTCGGTGATTTTGTAAGACGTTAAGGTGACCCGTATCTGTAACGTTTTTCATTATGCGTTCAACAATGTCGATCTCGATTTGTTCTGGCTGGAATCCTGATAAGCCGAGTATGATGGCTTTACCAGTACCGTGGCCGATACCCGTTTGTCCAAGCGAGCCAAACAATTCAATATGAATGTGAGTGACATTGTGCAGAGCATCGCCTAGTGATTGAGCAAAATCAAACGCTGCCTTCATTGGGCCGACTGTATGTGAACTCGACGGACCAATTCCAATACTGAACACATCAAAAACACTGAGCATGATAATCTCCTTGTAAACTTAATATTAATGATGTTGCAAAATAATATATTTAACAATTGATTAAATTTTATTGTTTATATAAAAATTTTTAATCAACACTAGATGGGTTTTTAGTGGCTGAACAAAGGTTGATTAACATCCCTGCAGTCGCACCCCAAATGTAGGTATTCTGCCAAGGTAAAAAGTAGATTGGATAGTTTTTGCCGTTACGCGTAACTGTATGTGAAAAGTAATTATCCCGGTTCAGAAGGTATTTTAGCGGGACATAGAAGAATTCGCTGACCTCATTATGGTCAATGATGACTGTGGGGGCTGATTCGAGTATGGCGACGTAAGGTGTGACACTAAACCCTGAGATAGTTGGGTATTGAGATAGAGAACCAACGATATTTTGTTCACGAACAACAAAGCCGACTTCTTCGTGAGTCTCTCTTATTGCCGTATGCATTAAACTTGGATCAAGGCTTTCGTGTTTTCCGCCAGGAAAACTAATTTGACCTCCGTGATGTTTAAGATGCACTGATCGGCGTGTGAATAATGCATGTAGCATGGGTTCTGCTGACCCTGGTGCCCCATCGTCTGAAGGACATAATAAAGGAACCAAATTAATCAAAACCGCAGCTTGTCTTGTAATCTGTAAATTTGGAAAATCTCTCTGTGGTGATAGAGTTGTCGGAGATTGAAACCGAGCGATGAACTCAGCAGGTTGCATGAGAAGTCTGTTCCTTTAGAAGTGGCAATATTTTACTGACTTTAGCATGTAATTCTCTATACTCAGCTTGTGCGTTTGAATCAAGCACGATACCACCTCCCGCCCAACAATAAATATGACCTTGTTCGCATAATAAGGTGCGAATCGCAATGTTGCTGTCCATATCGTGTTTGACCCCGACATAGCCAATGCTCCCACAGTAGATATGGCGAGCAGTATCCTCAAGTTCATGAATGACTTCCATTGCGCGGACTTTGGGGGCGCCTGTGATGGATCCTCCAGGAAAAGCACCAGAGAAAAGTCGCCAAGGAGGGACATCCTTTTGTAGTTTTCCTTCAATGGTACTGACGAGATGATGCACGGCAGGGTAAGATTCTAATGCAAATAATTTGGGCACTTTGACACTATGTGGTTCACAGTGTTTGGATAAGTCATTGCGCAGTAAATCCACAATCATCAAGTTTTCGGCGCGGTCTTTATCAGAATCAAGAAGTGTATTTGCGGATGCTTTATCTTGCTCTGGGTCAGTAAAGCGCGGCATCGTACCTTTAATTGGCTTGGTATTGACTTGTTTATCGTTAATTTGGATAAATCGTTCCGGTGAAATGGATAGAATTGCGCCTTGCTCAGTGCGAATGAAACTCGAGAACGGCGCTTGGTTATGCTCACTTAATAAGCAATACGCAGCATATTCATCGCCGCTGTAGCGAGCGGCAAAACGCATGGCAAAATTTACCTGATAACAATCACCACTTAAAATGTACTCTTGAATTGTATTAATGCTTTGTACATATTCATCTTGTGTTTTGTCTGCAGACCAATCACTGGTCAATGTAAATTCAGATGCCTTGATAATCGGGCTATCAAAATGAGGTGCTACAGACTGCTCGGGGCCGAGATAACAATGGTAATAACACTTTGCTGAGCGGTCATAAATAATCGATTGAGTAAACACGCCAGCAATCATATCTGGGGTTTGATAGATATTTTTGGGAGCAGGTAACGTTTCTAAAAACGCATTCAGCTCATAACCAAAACTGCCTGCAATACCGATGACAAAAGGTAGCTTTTGATAAAGAGGCTTTATGTTGCTGGGTATTACAATATCAGTTTGTGCAAAAAAGTGCTCTTGAAGTCTGGTCAAGTTGTCGAATAAAGACCCTTGAGGTACGAAGGTGTCACTGTGCGTATTGAGTGGAGTATATTCCAATTGTTGATTGTGAGCTGTTAACACCGCATTGGGCGCAAACAATATCAGATCAAAACCTCCACTTGGGTGTTGGGCACTATCGAAGAACATGTGATAGGGCAAGTGCGCAAACTGCGCAAAGACATCTTGTGGCGTGAGATGATTTAGGTGGGGCAATGGCTCAATAAATAAGGTGCGTTTCATATCACTCTTTTAATTGTTCTCAAATTTGTTATTGGTTGCTTAGGATAGAGCCTAGGCCAAAGTTGTAGCCATTTGGCTTGGTAACTGTATTAACAAAATAGTATTATAACGCAATACATTCCAATTTAAATCTTAACATTGAGGTTACAATGACGGTTATTCGCCAAGCAGATTTTATTGAAAGCATCGCAGATGCGTTGCAGTTTATCTCTTATTACCACCCACTTGACTATATCAAAGCCGTTGAAGAGGCTTACAACCGTGAAGAAAGCCAAGCCGCTAAAGATGCAATGGCTCAAATATTAATCAACTCTCGCATGTCTGCTGAAGGCAAACGTCCTATTTGTCAAGATACGGGGATTGTCACGTGTTTTGTCAAAATTGGTATGGAAGTTCAATGGGACAAGCACGATTTGACTGTTCAACAAATGGTCGATGAAGGTACTCGTCAAGCATATAACAATCAAGACAACCCGTTGCGTGCATCAATTGTGGCCGATCCGGCTGGAAAACGAATTAATACCAAAGACAATTCGCCGGCTGTGGTTCACATCGATATGGTGCCAGGTAATCAAGTTGAAGTCATGATTGCGGCTAAAGGTGGCGGTTCAGAAAACAAATCTAAGATGGTGATGTTAAATCCTTCTGATGATATTGCAGAGTGGGTGGCTAAAACGGTTCCTACAATGGGAGCTGGCTGGTGTCCTCCAGGTATGTTAGGTCTTGGTATCGGCGGGACGGCTGAGAAAGCTGCAGTACTTGCAAAAGAAAGCTTAATGGATCCAGTTGATATCCAAGAGTTAATTGCACGAGGTCCAGAAACGACTGAAGAGAAACTACGAGTTGAGATCTTTAATCGTGTGAATGCATTAGGAATTGGTGCTCAAGGGCTAGGTGGGTTAACGACGGTTGTGGATATCAAAGTCAAATCGGTACCTACACATGCTGCTTCTAAACCTGTTGTGATGATTCCAAACTGTGCTGCTACCCGTCATGCACATTTTCATCTAGACGGCTCTGGTCCTGCTGAATTACAAACGCCAAAATTAGAAGACTGGCCAGAAGTAACATGGGAAGTAGGAGAGAATACTCGCCGTGTAAACTTAGATGAGTTAACTCCAGAAGCGATTCAAGAGTGGAAAGTGGGAGAAACTTTGTTACTGAATGGTAAGATGCTGACAGGACGTGATGCTGCCCATAAGCGTATTCAAACCATGTTCGATAATGGTGAAGGCTTACCTGAGGGTGTGGATTTAACGAATAAATTCATTTACTACGTTGGCCCAGTTGATGCCGTTGGTAACGAGGTAGTTGGCCCAGCGGGTCCTACAACGGCTACTCGGATGGACAAGTTTACTGACATGATGTTAGAGCAGACAGGTTTGCTCGGTATGATTGGTAAAGCTGAACGTGGTCCAGCTACTGTTGAGAGTATTGCCAAACATAAATCAGCCTACTTAATGGCAGTTGGCGGAGCTGCATATCTGGTATCAAAAGCAATCAAAAAAGCTCGTGTGGTTGCGTTTGAAGACTTAGGTATGGAAGCGATCTACGAGTTTGAAGTAGAAGATATGCCAGTGACCGTTGCCGTTGACTCAGAAGGGCAAAATGCACATGCAATTGGTCCGGATATTTGGAAAGTCAAAATCGCTGAAAAAAACTAATTAGCATTAATCAATAGAAATGCACTGAAATTTATTCAGTGCATTTTTTTTTGCCTCAATTTTATTCTTTTATGATGATAAACGAGCCCACAATTAGACCGTTACGGGCATCTGAGTACCTAGATTAGCTTGATAAATTCGGGATTGAGTAATATTTTCTTTTGTTTGTACAGGGCACCAATGGCTTTTTTATAGCTACCTTTACTGACATTAAAAGCGTGTTGTATTTCTTCAGGGCTGCTTTTGTCCGTGATGGTCAGTAATCCATTATGCGCATTGAGCGCATCTAAGATTTTTGATTCTAGGGACTTTCGCGCATTAGGTGTGTGGATCTGCAAACAGACATCGATTTTTCCATCCTCTCTGATCTGTTTAATAAAGCCCTGACACTCGTCTCCGATGCGTTTGGTACCAAGAACATCGGACTTGAATAACAACCCTAGGTGCGTTCCATCAACTATGACTTTGTAACCCAGATCCGATACTGCAAACACTTGCAAAGAAACACTTTGCTTTGCTGTAAACTGACCAGCCGTATCTTGTTCAGGGAAATAATGAGATAACTTAGTGCTCCCCAAAATACGATCCGTATTCTCTTCATGAAAGACGTAAACAAATAGCATGTCACCGACGTTTACTGGTTGCTGTAAATGTCGTTCAGGAATAAGCAAATCATCTTCTTCATTCATTGCTAAAAATACCCCAAACTCTGTGATATGTTTAACTGGTCGACGAACGATCGTTCCGATAAGAGAGGTAAATGGATGGTTCATACATTCTGCTTATGGTTTAGGGTAATATAATCGTTTATATTACCTGAAAATATTCATTAATGGGAATCTCGTGAAGATAAATTGTGATTTAGGAGAAGGCTTTGGTCGGTATCAGCTTTGTGACACGGAAGCTATTATGCCATTTATTCATCAAGCCAATATCGCATGTGGGATGCACGCAGGCGATCCCGTAGAAACCATTCGCACAATTGAGTTAGCCAAACAACACAATGTGATGATTGGTGCTCACCCTAGTTACCCTGATCGTCAAGGGTTTGGCCGTCGTCATATGCGAATGTCAGCGAAAGAGTTGGCGGATTGCCTGACCTATCAAATAGCTTTGCTTTACGGTCTGTGTCAGCGGTACAACTGTGCCTTGAGTTATGTTAAGCCTCATGGTGCCTTGTATCACGATATGGTCAGCGATACTGAGATTCGCAAAACAATATTTAAAGTGATAAAAGACTTTGAACAGGATTTATTCTGTATGGTTCCTGCATATATTCAGTCAAGTGAAATGGTGGCTGATGCAGAACAGATAGGTCTGAGTTTACAATTTGAAGCCTTTGCCGATCGTGCATACCATCACACAGGAGAACTGGTAGGCCGTGCACAACCAAATGCAGTTTTAACTTTACCTGAAGCAGAAACTCAAGCCCAGAAAATTGCAGTAGGCTCATCAATTACTACTCTTGAAGGCACCGAAATTTTGCTCCATGCCGATACCTTATGTGTGCATTCGGACACGCCAAACGCGCTTGAGTTGATTAAAGCGGTTCATCGAAAATGCAAATAACGGATTTATCCATTACGCGTTTGAATGAGCAATCATGGCTTTGTACACCACTTAAATCGTCACATCCTATTACATCATGGGTAAGGGGATTAACATCTCGTCCTCCATTTTGGCTTCGTGATTGTGTTATGGTTGCCAACAGTGTCATGTTGGTGGCTCATGAAGAGTTTGATCCGTGGCAAATACGCCGTTTTGTAGCACTAACTCTTAATTTTGAGACCAGCGATTCATACCAAATAAATCATCATCGTCTTACGATTGACACAGCACTTGCATTAGATTTGGATGAAGTGCTTAGTCGTGTTTCAATGAATGCGAAAGCGCTTTATCAAACATTGAGCAGCATAGAATTTGTGGTGAGTGCAAATGGCTTTGCGCCAGGTTTTTCTTATTTATCGGGTATACCTCAATCACTGCAATTACCGAGAAAAGCAACGCCACGAACGGCCATACCCGCTGGAAGTTTTGCCATTGCAAGCGAATATGCTGCGATTTATCCTAAAGAATCTCCAGGAGGTTGGTATTTGCTTGGGCACTGTGAACAAATGTTATTTGATCTTGCATCACATCCACCAAGCTTGTTGCAATTAGGGGACAAAGTTCGCTTTGATTTTGTGGGTTGCCATGCTTGATTTTTCAATGATTAACACACCATCACTTTGGGTCGATCGCCATCGTCATATGGTTGGCCATATGGCTGTCACCCTGTCAGGTCCAATAGATGAGCTAAGCTTCCGACATAATGAATATCTTATCGGTGCCTACGCACAGGTTCAGCTTGAAAGTCGAGGTGGCCTTAGATTCACAGCGAGCAAACCTGTAAGCCTTTGTGTTACTGGGGCAAAGGTTGATGTAAAAGTTGCACATAAATCCTTCTCAAGCTACGAAATAATCCCTATATTACCCAATCAAACCGTCACAATTGGGATCCCAAATCAGGGCAAAATCATTTATCTGGGATTTACGACTCAATTTTCATTGCCCAAGATATTAGGCAGTGTCTGCTCTGTTGGTAGAGAAGAGTTTGGCGGTGAATATCAAGATGGAAGGATGTTGCGAGCACCGTATTCTTGTGCAATGGTAGAACCGACTGTTTTGCCTCATAGCAAAACGAATTTCACGCCATTTTGGCAAACATCTATCGAGCCCAAATTAACAGTAATTCCAGCGTACCAATACGCACAGTTTGATGTCGTCAATAGGATGAAATTTATTTCAATACCTTACACAATTTCTAGTCATGCTGACAGAATGGGATATCGGTTATTCAGTGATACGCCTCTTTCTGCGCCGATTATTAACGAGTCACAACCGATTGCGCTAGGTGCAATACAGATACCGCAAGATGGTATGCCGATTGTGTTGCTTGCTGATAAGCAAACGACTGGAGGCTATCCTATCATTGGCTGTTTATCCCAGTTGGGAATTGCACAGCTGGTTCAAATGTCAGGGTCTATTGAGTTTGATTGGATTGCACCTGAAGGTGCGCTGGCCAATTGGCAAACGCAGTTGATACAGGACAAAGCTATGTTAGAGTCGGGAACTTAACTATTATTTTCGCAGTTGTCTTTGTTGCATTCACCGTAAAGATACAACGAGTGGTGTGTTAAAGACATATCGTTTTCTTTTGCTACTTCGATTTGTCGTTGTTCAATGATAGGATCTTCAAATTCAACGACCTTACCGCAAGTTAAACAGACTAAATGGTCGTGGTGTTCTTTTTGGCTGATCTCAAATACGGACTTTCCACCTTCAAAATGGTGGCGGATCAAGATACCCGCATCATCGAATTGATTGAGAACTCGATAAACCGTTGCTAAGCCAATATCTTCTTCTTGCTCCAGAAGAATTTTGTATACATCTTCAGCACTGATATGCTGATTGTTGGGCTGTTGCAAAATTTCAAGGATTTTCAGACGTGGGAGGGTGACTTTTAAACCAGCTTTTTTTAATTCTTTATTTTGATCCATGTTGGCAACCCCAAATATTCTTTTGAAAGAGTATAAGCAAACTTACCACAAATTTCACCTCAAAAATAAAAAGGCACAGCTAATGCCGTGCCTCACTAAAAAATTGGTTAGAGATTAAGCTAATTCAGATAAACACATCTCTTCACGAATCTGAGCACACCAGTTTTTGACGCGTTCTTCTGTCAACTCTGGCTGGCGGTCTTCGTCAATGCCTAGACCAACAAAGTGAGCGTCGTCTGCCATACCCTTTGATGCTTCAAAATCATATCCATCAGTAGACCATTGCCCGATCAGAATAGCACCTTTCGCCTCAACAATATCACGGACCATACCCATGGCATCTAAGAAGTATTCAGCATAGTCTTCTTGATCACCACAGCCAAAAATAGCAACTAACTTATCGTTAAAATCAATTTCTTCTAGCTCAGGAAAAAAATCATCCCAGTCACATTGTGCTTCACCGTAATACCAAGTTGGGATCCCGAAGAGGAGCAAGTCAAATTCCGCAATCTCTTCTTTCGTACTTTTGGCGATGTCATGCACGTCAATTAGATTTTTTCCGAGCTCTTTTTGAATCATCTTTGCAACATGCTCGGTGTTGCCTGTATCACTACCAAAAAATAAACCGACACTTGCCATTATTTACTTTACTCCAAGACTTAATTGACACCACTGGATACCCAGAATATTTGAATTAACCCTTTAGCGACAAAACCTAAAGCTCCAAGGCCGAGAACACCGTATGCAACAGCGCGACCTATGAGTGGGACGTCGTTCTTTTTGAGCACATCATGAACGGCAAACCCCATTAATAAAAACAGGATCAATAAACCCAAGTTCATCATGACACTTTCGATTAATTCAAAATGCTCTGCTAACATCTGTGATAAAAAGTTAAAATTTATTAGGCGTATTTTAGCATAAGCCGAGACCGATACGCACTAGATGTTAGCCTTAATAAAGCAAAACATAATCTAAATTAAGTTTGAGACTGTAAGAATCTCGCAACAACTCGATTAAATACTAACGGTTTTTGAGCATGTAACCAGTGGCCGGCACCTTCAATGATATGAGCTTTAGCTTTGGGGAAACTTGCTCTGATGGCATTTTGCATGGAGGATTGGATATACTCTGAGTCACCGCCTTTAATAAACAACGTAGGTACGTTTGAGCTTAAATCATCAAATGGCCAATCAATTAACTTTATATAATCTCGCTCTAACAGGGTTAAATTAAACGCCCAGTCCCATTTGCTATCTCTTTGTTTGAGGGATTTGAGCAAAAATTGTCTTGTACCTTCGTCTTGCAATGCCTGATCAAAAATAGATTTGACCTCAGTCCGGTTTTGGATCTTATCAAGTTCAATTTGGTTAAGTGCATTAAAGACCGCATCATGTCTTGGTGGATAGGCTACAGGTGCGATATCAGCAATGACTAATGAACGAATGGTAAGCATGTTATTCAATGCCATCACCATAGCCATTTTTCCACCTAGTGAATGACCAACAATATGGGGGTTTTGAATATTCGCTCTGATTATCGTATTTGTAATCATTTTTGCGTAATCAACAAAATCAAATGATTCAGTCTCTGGTGATTGTCCATGATCAGGTAAATCGACTAATAATACGTTGGCAAAACAGTTGAGCGTTTTAGCAAGGTTCTTTAGGTTATCTGAATCACCAAATAACCCGTGTATAAGAATAACCCACTCATCAGAGGATGAATGGGCCATTGTTTGAGTATGACATAAATGCATAGAAGAGAATTATGGTTATATTACTAAAAACTAAACAGCGTAGTTTTCTAAAGAATCGCCTGCTTCTAATGCCTCACGGAAAACCACTGGCATCCTACCAATACCAGTCCATTTAGTTTCTATACCGTCTTTGATAATAGTGTAACGAATCGGGCGTTTTTGCCCTTTTCGACGAGACTGCTTTGGCTTGAGGCTATGTTCAGCATCAAAGTCAGTAATATCTAAACCTGCATCAAGCATTTGCTGACGAATGGCTGCAATTTTAGCTTTTTTCTCTTCCAACTCAGCTTGTTGGGCCGCAAGTTGTTCCCGACGCTTGTCAATTACAGATTCTAATTTTTCTTGAACATCTAATAACTCATCAATGCTCAGTGATTTTGTTGCACCTTGTAAGCGACGTCCGTGAGTCAAAATATTGATAAAATCGTTCATCTAAACTTTCCTTTTGTTTAATTATAAATAACACTCTAACGAATATAATTATAGTAATTTAAATTTTGATTTCAATAATTTTTACATGTTGGGATAATTTGGGCCTCCACCGCCTTCAGGTGTGACCCAGGTTATATTTTGACTGGGCTCTTTAATGTCGCATGTTTTACAATGAATACAGTTTTGACTATTGATTTTAAATTCATTATTTCCGGACTCATTTTTGATGACTTCATACACGCCAGCAGGGCAATATCTTTGTGCAGGTTCTGCATAGTGTTCCAGAGTAAATGAAATGGGTAAGTTTGGATCACTTAATCGTAAATGACAGGGCTGATCTTCTTCATGGTTAGTATTGCTAATATAAACAGAAGTTAGCTTATCAAAAGTGAGTTGATTATCGGGTTTTGGGTAATCAATTACATTATATTTATTCGCGAGTTTAAGTGATTCATGATCTGGAATGAGGTCATAAATATTAAATGGTAATTTTCCTTTTAATATATTTTGTTCAAAGGTATTAAAAGCGCCGCCTATCACATTACCAAATTTGTGTATTGCACTTCCAAAATTACGAGATTGATACAGTTCCTCATACAACCAAGAATCTTTAAATAATTGATTATGAATATTTGCAATGTTTTTTTCTTCGGATAGCGCTAACATAATTGCCTCAGCACTTAGCATCCCAGACTTCATTGCAGTATGATTACCTTTTATTTTACTAAAGTTAAGCGTTCCAGCTTCACAACCAACCAGAATGCCACCCGGCATCGTCATTTTTGGCAGTGAGTGAAAGCCACCTTTCGCAATTGCTCTTGCGCCATAAGAAACGCGCAGTCCGTTTTGTAGATGCTTAGAATAAACAGGATGGGTTTTTAATTTTTGAAACTCATCAAATGGACTTAAATAGGGATTGGTGTAATTTAAATCTACTATCAGTCCAACATAGACCTGATTATTCTCACCATGATAGAGGTAACCACCTCCACTTGATTCGTTTAATGGCCATCCAGCAGAATGCACAACTAAGCCAGGATGGTGCTGTTCAGCTGGCACCTCCCACACTTCTTTGAAGCCAATTGCGTAATGTTGTGGCTGTTTAACATCGTGATCTAAACCAAATTCATAAATTAGTTTCTTCCCTAAATGTCCTCTACATCCTTCTGCAAATACCGTGTATTTAGCTCGAAGCTCTATAGCTGGAACAAAATTTGATTTCTCTTCACCAGTTCGTGAACGTCCCATCTCAGAGGTAATTATCCCTTTAACTTCTCCGTCTTCGATGATTGTTTCAGCCGCTGCAAAGCCTGGAAAAATTTCCACGCCTAATTGTTCAGCCTGTTGTGCTAACCAGCGACAGACATTTCCCATTGAGACAATGTAATTGCCATGGTTATGCATAGTACCGGGTGTTAAAAAATTGGGTAACTGAGTCGATTTTCCGGCACTATTTAATAAGTAAATTTCGTCTGATGTGACTTGGGTATTAATTGGCGCATCCTGTTCTCGCCAATTGGGAATCAATTCATCTAATGCTCTAGTTTCTAATACAGCGCCAGACAGAATATGAGCACCGACTTCAGAGCCTTTTTCTACGATACAAACCATAAGCTCTTTGTCCGAGGCTTGAGCAAGTTGTTGAAGCTTGATTGCACAAGCTAATCCTGCCGGTCCGGCACCGATGATGACGACGTCAAATTCCATGATTTCTCGAGTCATGACTTCTCTCTTTGTTGAACACCACAAACTATTATTCATAATGTAATACAGGTTGACGTTAACGTAAACTATAAGTAAATTACATTAATGTAACATTTGGTTAGCGTATTAATAACGCATGTCTGGAGAGGATAGATAGATTGAAAGTATTGGTTCCGATCAAACGAGTTGTTGATTACAACGTCAAAATTAAAGTAAACAATGAACAGACCGCCGTAGATTTGAATAATGTCAAAATGTCGATGAATCCATTTTGTGAAATTGCTGTGGAAGAGGCGATACGTTTAAAAGAGACTGGAGCTGTGTCAGAAGTCGTTGTCGTATCTATTGGAAGCTCAGAGGTCGTTGAACAGTTGCGAACGGCGCTTGCTTTAGGTGCTGATCGGGCTATTCACATTAATAGTTTCGAACAACTTGATTCGCTTGATGTAGCAAAAGTCCTCAAGTATGTTGTGGAAAAAGAGTCCCCTGATGTTGTGATATTGGGTAAGCAAGCAATTGATTCGGATAATAACCAAACTGGACAAATGTTAGGTGCATTAACGGGCATGTCTCAAGCCACTTTTGCTTCCAAAGTGTTCTTCCAAGATGGGGGATTACATGTCACTCGAGAAGTCGATGGCGGTTTACAAACGTTAGCGTTGAAGTTGCCGGCGATTGTAACCACTGATTTGCGTCTTAATGAGCCTAGATATGCTACATTACCCAATATTATGAAAGCAAAACGAAAGCCTTTAGAGTCACTTGATATTGCAGATGTAGGGGTGACGCCTCACTCAAGTTTGACGGTGATCAAAGTGAGCCCCCCTACGCAGCGGAAAGCGGGGATCAAGGTTGATAATGTAGCTGAGCTAATTGATAAATTAAAAAATGAAGCTAAGGTGATCGCATGAGAACACTCGTTTTTGCTGAACATGACAATCAACATTTGAAAGGAGAAACGGCTAAAGTGGTCGGGGCGGCACAAGCGCTCAATGCTCCTGTGGATGTCTTGGTTGCTGGGTATAACCTTGAGGCAGTTGTTGCCGAGGCTAAGAAGCTATCTTATGTTGAAAGAGTATTAGTGGCTGATGCTGCAGAATACTCTGCACAATTAGCCGAAAATCTTGCGTTGTTAGTACATTCCCTATCGGGAGAATACAGTCATGTATTAGCCCCTGCTACGACTACTGGTAAAAACTTTCTCCCGCGTGTAGCGGCACTTTGCGATGTCCCACAACTTTCTGATGTCATTGCAATTGAATCAAGTGACACTTTTGTCAGGCCGATTTATGCAGGTAATGCGATTGCTACCGTTCAAAGCAGTGCAATCAAGCACATACTGACAGTGCGAGCCAGTGCTTTTGATGCGATCGAACATAATGGCAATGCTGATGTCGTCGTCATTGATTCTGTTTTTATTTCGGAAAACTCATCATTTATCAGTGCTGAGCTGACTGAATCTGAACGACCAGAGCTAACCGCAGCTAGCGTGGTTGTTTCTGGTGGCCGTGGCATGCAAAATGGCGAAAATTTTGCCCTTCTTGAAGGCGTTGCAGATAAGTTAAATGGTGCCATTGGTGCTTCACGTGCTGCAGTAGACGCAGGATTTGTACCCAACGATATGCAAGTGGGGCAGACAGGCAAAATCATTGCGCCAGACCTATATATTGCGGTGGGTATTTCTGGTGCAATCCAACACCTGGCTGGCATGAAAGAATCTAAGATTATTGTGGCGATCAATAAAGATGAGGAGGCGCCAATTTTTCAAGTGGCTGATTATGGATTGGTGGGTGATTTGTTTGAGATACTGCCCGAACTTGAAAAATCATTATAACAATTTTTATTACATTAAAAGGCTCACTGTGTGAGCCTTTTTTATGCGTTTTGCTAAGAAGATCAAACTTCCACAATAGAGTTATCGTCAAAGATTAAATTATTAGACGTAACTCCTGTATTTTTGTAATTTAATTTC
Organism: Glaciecola sp.; assembly: GCA_018623155.1. Lineage (GTDB taxonomy): Bacteria > Pseudomonadota > Gammaproteobacteria > Enterobacterales > Alteromonadaceae > Opacimonas. The sequence goes on along the minus strand of JAAZVZ010000011.1, from coordinate 45,146 downwards.
AGTGAATAGGTATGTATTTTGTTTACATTTGCTAACAAGTTTACCTAGTTGAAATGGTACTCACTAGGTACCCCTCGTTGTAATATATGTGTTGTGAGATAGGGAGGATTTAATGAGTTTTATTCGCAAAAGTGGGTTACCGATTATTATTTTGCTAGCAGCTGTCGTGGTGATGGTTGTTTTGATTATGAATAAGCCTAAACCAGAAATCAAAGAGGTCGAAGAGAAAGCGTTTTTGGTTGACGTGATTCCTGTAGAAATCACTGACATCACTTATACCGTTCGCTCTCAGGGCACAGTTGTTCCCAAAGTGCAAAGCGCATTAACCAGTCAAGTCTCTGGCATTATTGAATCGGTGTCTGATGTATTTGTAACAGGCGGTATGTATGAAGCTGGGGATATACTGGTCACACTAGAACAGGCGGATCGCAAAACAGAATTAAAATTAGCCCAAGCGGAATTAGCACGCGCAGAGGCGGCTTACGAACTAGAGCTCGCTCGGGGAAAAGTCGCAGAAGAAGAATGGCGCAGTGTTGGCCGCAGTGCCTCTGCCGCACCAGAACTTGGTTTACGTAAACCTCAATTAGATAGTGAAAAAGCCAACTTAAAAGCCGCGCAAGCAAATCTTGAACGTGCGCAACGAAACCTTGAACGCACGGTAATCAGAGCGCCGTATAATGGCATGATTACACAGAAAAATGTCGATATAGGCCAATTTGTGAATACCGGTATGGTCCTAGCACAACTTGCTAGTACAGATGTTGCTGAAGTACGTTTGCCATTGACTGATAGTGATTTAGCGTATCTGAATTTGGCTTCATCAGAAGTCGGTAACGTGATTTTGTACGCAAATGTGGGTGGTGGATTAACCCAGTGGCCGGCACGTCTTACCCGAGATGAAGGCGTATTGAATAGCCAAAATCGAGTCATTTATGCTATCGCTGAAGTACTTGATCCTTATACTCGTGATGCAGATACCACGCACAAAGTATTACGCTTTGGGGCGTTTGTTAGAGCTGAAATTACTGGGTTAAGCGCTGAGAACATGGTGGTACTGCCACGAAACCTCGTGCGTTTAGATGGTACTGTGTTATTGGTTGATGATGATAACCGCATTGAGATCCGGGATGTGGAAGTCCAGCGGGCAGATGATGACGATATTTATATCAGTGCTGGGTTACAGGTAGGTGAACACATTATTACGAGTGCCGTACCAAATGCCTTTGCACAAATGCCGGTTCGTATTGCTGGTGAGGCATCAACTACTGAAAATACTTCAACTAACACCTCCGTGGAGTAAGTTATGGCCGAAACAATCAATACCCATAAAGGTATCATTGCCTGGTTTGCTCGAAATAATGTTGCGGCAAACCTGTTAATGTGGATTTTGTTATTTGGCGGTGTGTTTGGCATTATTCAAATACAAAAACAAGTCTTTCCTACCTTTGAGCTTAATGTCATCTCAGTCCGTGTGCCATATTTAGGTGCTGCGCCTGAAGAAGTTGAGCAAGGTGTCATTTTAAAATTAGAAGAGGCGATTAAAGATCTCGAAGGCATAAAAAAACTTTCTTCTCGTGCTGTAGAAGGGCTTGGCACTGTCACGATTGAAGTGGAAGACGATTATGATGTTCAAACCTTATTAGATGAAGTTAAAGTTCAGGTAGATGCTATTCCGACGTTTCCTGCAAATACAGAAAAACCAGTTGTTTATCGCATTAAAGCGCCTCAAGATGTTTTGTGGGTATCAGCATATGGTGATGCTTCAGAGCGAGAGCTCAAAGAATTCACCAAGCGTTTACGTGATGATATTGCTAATTTACCTGGGGTGTCAGACGTTCAGGTGTTAGGGGCTCGTCCTTATGAGGTTGCAATTGAAGTTTCTGAAGCGACCTTACAGCAATATAATCTGACATTTGACCAGGTCGTAAATGCTGTTCGGCGTTCGTCTATTGATGTGCCAGGTGGTGCCATTCGGTCAGATAACGGTAACATATTGCTTAGAGCAAAAGGTCAAGCGTATGACGCGTATGATTTTGCCAATTTAGTCCTGATTTCCCGTCCAGATGGGACGAGACTTTATCTTGGCGATATTGCTACGATTAACGATGGGTTTATTGAAGACAATAATTTTGCCTATTTTGATGGTAAGCCCGCCATAAGTATCCGCGTTAGAGCTGTGGGAGATCAAAACTCCTTAGAAATCTCTAAAGCAGTCAATGCGTATTTAGCAAAGCAACGAGACCAGTTCCCGCCAAATATTCAAGCAGATACTTGGGGGGACAGTTCATTTTATTTGGCTGATCGTCTGAATATGATGCTGGAAAACATGGGCTTTGGAGCATTGCTTGTATTCTTGGTGTTATCGTTGTTCTTAAAAATCCGTCTTGCATTCTGGGTCATCTGGGGGTTGCCAGTATGCTTTATGGGGACCCTCGCTGTATTGCCCATGGAGTTTTTGAGCGTATCTATTAACATGATCTCACTCTTTGCTTTTATCCTCGTATTGGGGATCGTCGTGGATGATGCCATCATAATGGGGGAGTCCGCATACTCGGCAATTGATAAAGACGGTCATTCGGTAGATAACGTTATCAAAGGGGTCAAGCGAGTAGCTATGCCGGCGACCTTTGGCGTCCTGACGACTATCGCAGCTTTTTCTCCAATGATGATGGTTTCGGGCACGTTCGGCGTGATTTGGAAAACGATTGGTGGTGTGGTCATTGTGTGTTTGGTGTTTTCTCTTATTGAGTCTAAGTTAATATTGCCAGCACATTTGGCGCATATGAAGTTAGCGCCTTATGATCCCAGTAAGGCTAATGCCTTCCAGCGTTTTCGCGATATATTTGCCGAAGGGATCAAATCTTTTATCACGAATACTTACCAGCCATTCTTGCGCAAAGCGATTAAAAATCGCTATACCACGTTAGCGAGTTTTATTGCAGCCTTCATCGTCACCATTGGCTTATTCCAAGGCGGAGTGGTGCGCTTTGTATTTTTTCCATCAATTCCGTCTGACTTTATGTTTGCTTCAGTAGAATTGGAGCAAGGTTCAACCTTGGCGCAACGCGACCAAGCGATTCGTATGTTGATGAATGGCTTGGACCAAATGAACCGAGAAGTACGTGACAAAACCGGCGAAGATGCAGTCAAGCATGCGATCGCTTTTGACCAAGGCAGCTTGGGTGGACAAGTATTTGTTGAGTTATCCAAAGGGGAAGAACGAGAAATAAAAGACACCGAACTAGCGGATATTTGGCGACAATATCTACCAGAAATGGCTGGGGTCAAATCCCTTAATGTCGGTAACCCAGGTGGTCCTGGTGGTGGATCTGACTTGAATTTTGAGTTCAGCGGCAAAGACGTTGAGCAGTTGCGAATGGTTGCACAAGAATTACAAAGTTTCTTGGAGCAATATGATGGAGTCTCAGATATTAATGACAGTTTTAGTCAAGGCAGTGATGAGATTCAAATTAACATTCGTCCTGAAGGCGAAGCATTAGGACTGTCTTTGGCCTCTTTGGCACAGCAAGTACGTTACGGTTTCTATGGCGCTGAAGCGCAACGTATGCAACGTGATGATGAAGAAATTAAGGTCATGGTGCGATATCCCAAAGAGGAACGCAGTTCAATTGGTCACCTTGAAACGATGCGTGTACGAACCAACAATGGTGAAGAAATTCCCTTTGCGCAAGTTGCGGATATCGATATAGGAAAAGGATATGCAAGCATTAATCGCGTGGATGGTAAACGCTCGGTAAGCGTTATAGCCAAAGTCAATCCAGACATTATCGAGCCCAATACCATTGTGAGTGATTTGATGACCAAAGCGATTCCAGATTATCTTAAACGGTATCCTGGAGTGGAATTTAAACTTCAAGGGAATACCAAAGAGCAGGGTGATGCGCTGGTGTCGCTATTACAAGGGTTTTTATTTGCACTGTTTGCTATTTATGCATTGATGGCGATCCCTTTAAAATCCTATTCACAGCCTTTGATTATCATGTCAGTGATTCCATTTGGTATGGTCGGTGCTATTATTGGCCATCTAGTTCTAGGACAAGCAGTCAGTGTGTTGTCAATTTGTGGCATTATTGCGTTGTCTGGTGTTGTGGTAAATGACAGTTTGATTATGGTGGATTTTGTGAATCGTGCGCGTAAAGAAGGCGCCTCACTTATTGAAGCCGCAATGCAGGCTGGAGGACAACGTTTTAGAGCTATTATATTGACCTCTTTAACCACCTTTATGGGATTGTTACCGATTATTTTTGAGCGGTCATTACAAGCGCAAGTAGTCATTCCTATGGCAATTTCATTAGCCTTTGGTATTTTGTTTGCGACTGTAATCACCTTGTTATTAGTGCCATCTTTGTATCTGATACTGGATGACATTAAGGCGTTCTTTAGTAAAAGCTATGCTGCGCAAAGGCAAGCTGAAATGGTAGAGCAACAGATCTAATTTACTGTTATCTGGATAACAAAAAAAGGGTAGTGCATGAAGCATTACCCTTTTTTATTATAAGTATTAAAACGATGTCTTAGAAAAACTCAGTCTTAAATTCAACACCCCAAACTGCTGGGTCATTAACAAATCCCGTTAGGTTATTGAAGTCGATACCGCCTTTGAGGTTGTCTTCATCAGTGATGTTACGACCAAATAACGCTACAGAATAGTTATTTTCAAAATCTTGATAACCGATGCGAATACCACCTTCAAAGTTTTGATCGCTTCTGAATTCATCTGATTCATATAGGAACAAGTTCGTTTCACCTTGAACCGCCCAATCGGTAAAGACAAATACTTCAGCATTGTCACCAACCGGTTGAGCAAAGCGTGCTGTAAAGGTAAATACCGTTTCAGGTGCTTGTGGGAATGGATTACCATCAATTAACGCACGATTATCAACAGTGCGTGGGTCACGGACGTTACAGTTACCAGCAAACGTTGCGTTCGCGCCACAAGGGAAAACTGATAATGCACGGTCGTTAATCGACGTGTTGTTGTAGCTGTACCCTGCAGTAAATAGCAGCTGATCGTGAGGGACATATTGTGCATCCACTTCAAAGCCATAACCACGTGCTTGCTCTGCATTAATCAGCGCAGTGTTGTTTGCTCCACCACCAATTGCTGACAATTGTAAATCATCAATTACATAGTAGAACGCTGCGGCGTTTAAGCGTAATGTATCTTCTAGCAAGTCAGATTTGAAACCCACTTCAATTGAGTTAATGGTTTCTGCATCAGCCACTGAAGGTGCGCCTTCAAATGCTACATCACGACCTTGAATGGTCTGTGCACGGAAACCATTTGCATAACGTGCAAACAATGCTGTATCGCTGTCAACAGCATAATGTAAGCTTACTTCGTAGCTTAACTTGCCATCGTCGACATTAATATCTTGATAGTCCTGCACGCTAGCTGCACCAATAACAACCGCGAAGCCATCAACATTTTGCTCACCCACAACAAGTGACTTTTCATCGTAGGTATAACGCAAACCACCAGTGATAGTTAATTTATCATTGATTGCATAGGTTGATTGACCAAAAACAGCCCAGGTTGTGTTCTCATGAAACACCGTTGATGCGCCAAAAAAACCATCGACTGAAGTCACGTTAAATGATGAATCAAAGAAGAATGCACCTGCTTGCCAGTTGTAAGGACCGTCGTTATTACTTGCCCAGCGAATTTCTTGGGTAAACTGTTCCAGATCGTTTAACAAATCTTGAGTGACTGCACCAAATGGAACAAAGCCCGGGAAAGTTGTTTCTACGAAACCATCTCCATTGATGTCCGCAGCTTCACTTAACACGACACCGCCATCTACGTCGCCTAAAGAATATCCTTCAGCAGTTTCTAATGCGGAGATTGAGGTGAATGACACTGCACCCATGTCATATTCAACGGTTAAAGATACGCCATTACCTTCATATTCTTGCGGGTTGTTGTCGAAGCCGTTACCCAAAAGGTTTGCATCATACCAAACGGTATTGCGGTCGTAGTTTTGATTAAGCGTACGTGAGCCACGAGATAGGATGTTGGCACGGAATACCGATGCAGTACCGTCTAATTCACGACCATGAACGCGTAATAGAGCAGATAAATCATCCCCATTATCGTATAAAAACTGTAAGCGATAGGCCGTTTCATCGTATCCGCCGAACGCGTCATCTTGTCCTGAGAAACCATTATCGATCCAATCGTCACGTGTTTGATTTAACACTGACACACGTGCAGAAACTGTATCGGTTAAGCCACCGCCAATTGCTGCTTCAATGTTACGCGTGCCCATTGAGGCAAACCCTACTTTGGCATAAGCATTAAAATCTTCAGAGGGTTTAACGGAATCAAACTTCACGATACCCGCAGTGGTATTGCGACCGAATAAGGTACCTTGTGGACCACGAATCACCTCTACTTGCTCGATATCAAATAATGGCGTGCTTTTAAGCACCACGTTTTCCATTACCACATTATCCATAACGATAGATACAGGTTGAGACGCAGCCAAATCAAAGTCAGTGTTTCCTATACCACGCATGTAAAAACGTGGCGCAACACGGCCGTTGGAACTTTCTGCGTACAAACCGGGTACGCGAACGGCAAGTGATAAGATGTCATCGCCGGCAGAGAATAAACTTTCAAAACGCTCACCGTTTAGAGTAGCGATTGAAATCGGTACTTCTTGTATAGATTGAGTACGTTTTTGTGCGGTGACCGTAATGGTCTCCAATGCAGATTCGTCGTTAGTTACTTCATCAGCTTGGGCTTGACCAAATGCCAATGCCACAGCTAACGCAACAGCAGCCTTGTTAAAAGCAGTCATGTGTTCACCTAAAAAGTTAATTGAAATTGAATTTATTATATGAAACGCGCGGATTATATTGGTTAGTGCCGAATTATTCTACAAATCTTTTTTGCCATTTTCATTCACTCTACAAAGAGTTATACATTCAACAAAATGATTGTGGGTTTTGTTAACATTTATGTCACAATCAACCTATTATTTTAATGATTTTAAGAGTGTCATAATGCTGTTTAACCCACACGAGATCCCATTTCAAATATATGAGTGTTTAGCGACGAGTGAATTAACCAAAACAGAAGTATTTGGTGAACATGATATTGGCACATTTAATGATGTAATACGCACTGCTGAAACCATTGCAAAAGAGTATTTTGCGCCTCACAACCACACGGCAGACTCGAATGAGCCCAAGTTTGATGGGGAGCGTGTTCATATGCTTGATGAAGTGAAAACCGCTTACCAACATTATGCCGACGCGGGGTTTATTGCTGCAAAATTTCCTTTTGAGATAGGTGGAATGCAACTTCCCGAAACGATTACAACGGCTTGTGCGAGTTATTTTATGGCGGCCAACCCCAGTACGACGGCCTATCCTTTTTTGACCAGTGCTGCAGCAAATGTCATTGCGCATTGTGCGTGTGAGTCCTTGCAAGGCCAGTTTCTCGAACCAATGCTCACTGGTCGATTCAGTGGGACGATGGCATTGACTGAGCCTCATGCGGGTTCAAGTTTGGCTGAGATCACGACCAGTGCCCATCATACAGAAGATGGCAGTTACCGAATTAAAGGTTCTAAACTCTATATTAGCGGTGGTGAACACGAATTAACCGAAAACATAGTGCATTTAGTTTTGGCTAAGATCCCAGGCGGACCTGATGGAGTCAAAGGTATTTCACTATTTATTGTCCCAAAGTATAGACAAGACGAACAAGGGGCTTGGTCTATGCGTAACGATGTGACGTTAGCCGGACTCATTCACAAGTTGGGTTATCGAGGAACAACGTCAACCGCTTTGACCTTCGGTGAAAATGGTGATTGCCATGGTTACCTTGTTGGTGAGCCTCATCAGGGCTTGCGTTATATGTTTATGATGATGAATGAAGCGCGTATCGGAGTGGGGTTTGGCGCGGCGATGATTGGTTATCAGGGTTATCGTTACGCTTTGGATTACGCTAAAGACCGAATACAAGGTGGGCAAGCGATTGTTGAATACGGTGATGTAAAGCGTATGTTGCTGGCGCAAAAAGCTTATACCGAAGGTGCTATGGCGTTGTGTTTTTACGGAGCATCGTTATTGGATGAACAAAAGACATGTTCCCCAGAGCAGGGCAAAGACGTTGCTTTACTGTTGGATCTGCTTACCCCGATCATTAAGGCTTGGCCCAGTGAATATGGGCCTAAAGCAAACGATTTGGCGATCCAAGTCCTTGGTGGGTCAGGTTATACCAGAGAATACCCTGTTGAGCAGTACTGGCGTGATAATCGCCTCAACCCTATCCACGAGGGTACCAACGGCATTCAAGCATTGGATTTGTTGGGACGAAAATTGTGGCAAGCTAATGGGGCAGGTTGTCAGTTGTTAGCCCAGCGTATGATGCAAGATATTCAAGCTGCACATGGCACTGTATCGCTTAAATTAGCCAAAAAATTAGGCGACGCATTAACCCAACTGAATGATGGGTTGCCCATGTTTGCGCAAATACTGCAATCAGACCAACAAAGCGCGATGTTATCTAATGCCGATAATATGATGAAGTATTGTGGGCACCTTGTGATTGGATGGATGTGGTTAAGACAGGCCAATGTAGCTTATGCCCTAATCACTGACGCACAAGGTGATAAGCACGACTTCTATCAAGGTAAAATACATGCGGCGCAATATTATGCTGATTGGGAAATGCCTGCCATGCAACAGGCATGGGAGCTGTTAGTGAAAGCCGATTCGACATGCTCAGATACCCAAGTATCATGGTTTTAATAAAGAATTGAGGGGATAAACAATGGCTAATAATAAAAGAACCATCGTCATTACCGGTGCCGGCGCAGGCATTGGCGCTGCGGTCGCAAAGCACTTTGTTGCGTTGGGTGATAATGTAATTTTACTTGATATCAACGCGCAATCACTTGCTGATACTGCCCAAACACTAGGCTCAGATAAAGTCACGACACATGTACTAGATGTGGCTGACAAATCCTCAGTGCTAAAGGTGTTTGCCAGCATAGAAAAGATTGATGTGTTGGTGAACAACGCAGGGGTTGAGCATATCCCAACGCCCATGCATTTAGTGAGCGATGAAATGTTGGATAAGAATTTAAACATTAATGTGAAGGGGTTATGGTGGTGTATGCAACAGGCATTACATAAGATGCTTGCTCAAGGGCAGGGGAACATTATTAATATTGCTTCTGTGGCGGGCTTGCGTTCTGCGCCAATGATCGCCGCTTACTCAGCCACCAAACATGCAGTGATTGGGATCACCAAATCAGCTGCTGTGGAATATGCTCGTAAAAATATCCGGATCAATGCTGTCTGTCCAAGTTTTATTGATACGGATATGGTGCGTAGAACCTTGTCGCTAATGGATGAAACAGGCCAGCGTGCTATTGTGGGAGCAAATCCAATGAAGCGATTAGGGGAGGTTGATGAAATCGCTAATGCGATTGTGTGGTTAGCATCAAATGAATCAAGCTTTATGACAGGACATACAATGACCTTGGATGGTGGTATGACGGCTTAATTTGAGTCATTAGATATGGAAAACCCGAACGATAAGACAAGCGTTCGGGTTTCTTTAACTTAGAGTCAGTGTAATTTACAATACACTCACAAGCGCTTTGGCTAATGTATCTACGTTAGACTGGTTGATACCTGCAATATTTACACGCGAAGAATCCACAAAATATACACTGTGCTCTGCACGTACTTTTTGTACTTGCTCCGGTGTGATACACAAAAACGAGAACATGCCTTTCTGCTCGTTAACAAAGCTAAAGTCTTTGTTGGCGCCGTATTCAGCCATTTTGCTAACTAACATGGCACGAAGCTGCTTCATACGCTCACGCATTTCATCCACTTCATTGACCCACATTTGCTTTAGCTGCTCATCATGCAAAATGATGTCAACTAGCGCACCGCCGTATGATGGTGGCATTGAATAGATACCACGAGCGACGTTTTGAATTTGAGACTGCGCAATGGCTTTGTTAGCGCTGTCATTGGTAATGATTGCTGCCATCCCTACACGCTCACGATATAAGCCAAAGTTCTTTGAACAAGAAGCCGCAATCATGACTTCAGGTAAATGCTCTGTCATGTAGCGCATGCCGTAGGCATCTGTTTCCAAATCATCACCAAAGCCTAGGTACGCACTATCAATAAAGGGTATCCAGCCTTGCTGTTGCGCAACCTCGGTAATTTCTCGCCATTGTGCCTGAGACAAATCAGCACCAGTTGGATTATGACAGCATGCGTGTAATAACACGACATCTCCTTTAGGAATGGTTTTGAGTTGTTCAAGCATCGCCTCAAAACGAATCGATGCATTTGCTTTGTCAAAATAAGGGTACGTTTTTAACTCGAGCCCAGCGTTGCCGATTAACGGAATATGGTTCGCCCACGTCGGGTCCGATACCCAAACGGTGGTATTTTTGTCACAGCGCGTCAGCAACTCAGCCAAAATACGCAAAGCACCACAACCGCCAGGCGCTTGAACTGCAGCCACACGATCAGCAATGAGTGCTGGGTGTGCCGAGCCAAGTAACAGACCCAACATGCCATCAATAAAACCCTGTACACCTTGCGGTGTGATGTAGGTTTTGGAGTCTTCTACCGCAAGTAGGCGGGTTTGTGCCTCGGCAACAGCCTTAACAATTGGAGTTTTACCCGCTTCATCTTTATAAACACCAACACCTAAATCGATTTTATTGGGGTTGGTATCTGCTTTAAATGCAGCAGATAAGCCAAGAATCGGATCGGGAGAAAGGGCTGGGAGAACTTCAAACACAGTAAATTCCTAAAGTGACATTACAATAAAGGCCGTATTATGCCAGTTTTTTGGATTCTGTGAACTGAATTTTTGTGCACATACGACCAGTGCATTAGAAACATACCTTTGACGTTGTATTGACAGATATTCAGATGCCAGACATGGATGGCTTAGAACTATTTGAAAGATTAAGAGGACAAAACGATAAGTTACCCATCATTGCTATTACTGGCAACGCACTTAGTCAAGAGCGTAATTTATAACTAGAGATGGGGTTTTGCCATGTGTTAACAAAACGTTTGATGTACCCGTCCTGTTTCAACCCCATTGGCATCATAACTACGTTCTTGCCAATTCAACTTTCCAATATTATCTATAGTCAGTATTGTTGAGCTGCGCGTACCATAATCAGGTGAACAGATAAAAATAGACGAAAGCATTTTTTCCCATGGTTTAGCAATACCTGTGTCCGGCAAATGTTCGTCAGAAGCGGTGTCACGATTGTGTAAAATCGCAAATAAATCGTCTATATCCAAATCATCACTTTGCTGACAAGCATAATTTAAGGATTCAACACCCAGTTCTACCTTAGGCCAAGGGGTATTCAACGAGGCATTGGATAAGCCGTACACCCCTTGGGTTAGACGATGATGTTCTAACGAGTGACTGTTGAATACAGATAATGAATCAGCATCACCATAGACTAAATTATAACCATTGTAATCATCAGCTGTTCTGCGCAAGGAATCTAAAAATGCATCGTTTTCCTTTGTCTCAAGGGCTCTTACAACCAGTTCCCCTCGAGTTTTGGCATCTAATTTTTCACGTTGAGGTGCTCTGATATTAGTGAGAGCCGCAATGCGTCCCGATGTGTGTATGCCCATCCATGTTCCACCCGCTTGTTCGTCTCTGCCTGCAAATATTTTAGGGTTATCTGTCCAAACGTGTGAAGGAGAGGTCATACGCGCATGATATTCATCTCTGTTGGCGGCAATGATTAAAGGGAAATCTGGATGTTGTTTGACGGCAATAAACAATATACACATAACAATCCGTGTGTGCTAGGAAGGGTTTGATAATGTTTTGAGTATACCTAATTCCAAATAATTCACAATCTAGAACCTATGTCTGGCTAAATTATATGATATTTGTGGTACATTATATGCAAAAGTAAATCTATTTTAAGTAAAAACTTGTGAAAAATCTTGGCTCAACCACACAGTTAGTTCACCAAGACCGCTTGGTCAATCCACAGCAAGATGGCGCTGTTCACACTCCTATCAATACCGGTGTGCTATATCATTTTGTCGATGCCCAAGGTATTGTGGATGCCTTTCAAGGTAAAAAAATTGCGCACGTGTATGGTCGCTCTTCATCGCCTACAACCAGTGCTTTACAGCAGATGCTTGCCCATCAACACAAAGCCCTAGGGTGCGTCACCTTTAGTACCGGTATGGCTGCGATTAGCTCAACATTATTTGCTTTACTCAAAGCCGGTGATCACATTTTAGTAAGTCAGTTTTTATTCGGTAATACGCGTAGCTTCTTTCATCAGTTGTCAGGCTTCGGAATTAATGTTGATTTTGTGGATGTGACAAATATTGAAGCGGTCAAGAAGTCCATTAAACCCAATACCCGTTTGTTGTTTTGCGAAAGTTTGGCCAATCCCCTTACGCAAATCCCTAATTTGGATGAGCTTGGAGAATTGTGCCTTGCCCATCATATTTTATTTGCTGTGGACACTACGATGACTCCCCATGTCATGTGCGAAGTGTCACGATTTCCTATCAGCTTAGTGTTTACGTCTTTAACGAAATATATTGCCGGGCACGGTCAAGCTATGGGGGGGGCAGTATTGGATATGGGCGTTTATGATTGGACTCAATTTGCGCATATCGATGAACTTTATAAAGTAGCCGATACTCGCATGTGGGGCTTGACTCAAATACGTAAAAAAGGCTTGCGTGATATAGGTGCAACCCTTGATCCAACTTCGGCAAGTCAAGTCATGCTGGGTCAAGAAACCCTTGCTCTACGATACGCTAAAGCATGTGACAACGCAGAAAAGATTGTGTGTTTTCTTAGCTCCCACGCTGGAATCAAAAAAATATATCATCCTTCACTTGAAACTCATCCTCAGTATCTTCTAGCCCAATCACAATTTTTGACAACAGGGGCAATTTTGGCCTTTGATTTGGCCAATGGGGTCAGTCCAGTGGAGTTTATAAATGCGTTGAAGACGATACTGTGTGCGACCCACTTAGGCGATACGAGAACGTTGGCATTACCCGTGGCTGAAACCATCTTTTTTGAATTTGCTCAAGCAGAGCGAGATGCGATGGGAATTTCTGATGCATGTGTGAGATTGTCCGTTGGTATTGAAGATGTGCAAGATTTGTTGGCTGATCTCGCGCAAGCGCTAGATTCAGTGCAATAGCATACTCAGATTTATAATTTAACATAAACAAACAGCCTTGATTGGATGATATCAAGACTGTTTGTCGTGTAGATGTATTATTGTTATTTAGTTGACAAAATCGTCTGCTAAGATGAGTTGTACTGGAGCACCTCCGCCAGTTGAGTCTACTGCCAGCGCGGTATAAATCATTCCCCCCATCAATGACAACGTCCCCGTTTGCAGTGCAATATCGGTGGTGCCTGTTGGCGTAACGGTGACTACGTAGTCACCAGGGGTAAGTGGCACATAACCGGTTTCAGCTAAATCAGGCGATGCAAATGGCACATTGGTGAAAGCAGGAGTTGCACCCGTTAAATCACTTGTTGCAGTCACATATATATCGACAGGGCCTGCCGCAGGCGATGCATGAAAAATACGTACCTTAGCTTCAGTAGCCACTCGACGAGGCATATCTATAGGTAAATCAACAGCGATGTTTGCTAAGTCATTATGTGCAATAGCTGTATAGAACTTACCCGCTTCGAGCATGATGCTTGCATCGTCAACCACGACAACACTGTTATCTGCATCTGCTGCAATGTCAACTAGATAGGTTCCTGCGTCTACATTGGCGTAGTCGGTAACACCTAGGAAGGGTGCGCCATCAAACAAGGTTAGAGCATTGTTAGCGATAACATCTACTACAGGTGCATCGGCAACTGCATGAATGGCGCGCAATGCTGCTCTAGTATTTATATCATTGATGACAAAACTTGTTCCACTTGTCGCTACGAGTAATTGGACTGGTGAATCACCAGGCACAATTGTTGGTACTGCGGTAACGAATAAGTTCTCTCCGCCAGGTAATGTGACTGTACCAGAATCAAACGCTACAGTCTGAGTACCTGCAAGTGTTATACGGATCTGGTAATCACCGGATGCAACTTCGACAAGACCAGTATTGTCAAGATAACTTGCAGTAGCAAGTGGTTGTGCTGAAGCTAAGTCAGCATCAGGCGCCGTCACATATATATCTACCATAGGTACTTCCGGAGCGCCATGCAGGATTTGTACGGCTACCATATCATCGCCGACCACTGGGTCGTCAGCAGATACGATGGCCAATTCTAATGTGCCAGCTGCCACACTTCCTAATGCCACGACATTATAATTTTTGTCTGTATCAATTGAGGCAAGGCGAGATAACACATCTGCAGTACCCGCAGGTGTGATGGCTTCAACACCCAAAGTGTAGGTGCCACGGTTTACTTCTATCAAACCAGAGGCCACTTGGTAATCTACATCCGTGAGATTATTAAAAACTGAACCGTCGACCTTGATGTTGACCAACGGTGCATCGGCAGATGCATGTACTACACGAACCTGACCTGTTGTCACCACTGTATCAGGGAACGGGGGTGAATCATTATCAGAGTCCAAACACGCGGTGAGTGCTAATACTGCAACACTCGCAGTGAAAAGTTTAAAGTAACGCATAGAATATCCTTGTTATATTATATTTAAGGGTCAATGCTCGTTACGTGAGATGATTTTTTTTAGATCAGGATTGAACGAATTTTGAACTTTTAAGTGTGTCAATCCTCATACATTATGCAAGTACTGATAACTTGTGTTCCTATGTTTAGTCTAGTGTGTTTAGGCCCCAGTGAAAACTGGGGCTTTTTTTGGGAGTGAATTAAGAGCTTGATATTTAAGGTTGAATGGCTTTTTTTATGTCTGCAATTAAATCTTCATCATTTGGCTTGGTAAATGATGAGTAGGAATCAACTAGGTTCCCTTTGCGGTCCACTAGGTATTTATAGAAATTCCATTTGGGGGACTTGTCCGCCATTTCTGTGAGTTTGCGATACAGAGGATCGGCATCGTCCCCACGCACAGAAATCGGCTCAAACATTGGGAAATTGACGCCATAAGTTAGCTCACATACTTCGGCTGTTTTGCCTTCGTCTGAATACTCCTGATTAAAACTGTCAGAAGGAAACCCAAGAATCACAAAGTTTTGGTCTTTATACTGCTCATAAAGTGTTTCTAGGCCTTCAAATTGAGGTGTGAAACCGCATTTGCTAGCGGTATTCACGAACAAAATCGCCTTGTCTTGATATGCTTCACAAAAATTCACCGTCTCTTGTGAATTCAATTTGCGTTTCATAAATTTCAGTACATCAGGACAAGATTGTGCACTTACAGGTACGCTGCCAAGTACAAATAAAAGGCTAAGGATGATTCTTTTCATGTGGGTTTCCTTTGTATAGTAAATAGATTGCAAATATGTTGGAATATACTTTGTTAATACTGAGTATAATACGAAAAAATAATGACGAGTGTTCATAAAATGAATCAATTTTCTAAACTTTTCATCGTTTCAAGTATGTGTGCAATCACAGCGTGCACTGCAACATCAGAGCTTGATAAACCCTCATATTCATCGCCGTCAGCTGCAACCGTGGCCAGTGAGATGAAGCTAAACGATATCTCATTAATGCAAAGCGCGTCCCCAGAGGGAATCACGTTAAACAAAATTATGTCAGATCCTGATTGGCTTGGCCGTCAACCTGAAAATGCTCGCTGGCATCCGTTTAGCGACAATGTCATGTACGATCGTAAACAAGAAGGCAAGCCACTTCGCGATGTGTGGTTCGCTGCCTCGCCACAAAATATAAACGGTGCTTTGCTGCCACTTTCAAAACACTTTTTAGCTGAAATCAATGAACGCATAGTGAGTCATGACAGGCGTTGGACTGCGTGGTTATATAAAGGATATTTGTTTGCGCATGATGCGCAAACAGGACAAGTCAAACAACTTACCGCGCATAAGGATGGGGTGAGTGTTATTCGCTTTATGCATGATAACCGCATCAGTTTTGTGCATGATGACGCAATGTATGCCGTGGACCCTCAAACCATGCAACAAACTCATTTGTTTACCTGGCATTTTGCACATCGTCCTAAAGCGGTTCAGCCTGCGTCAGATTATATTGCACAGGAGCAGATAAAACTCATCGATTATATCGCAAATAAACGTGATGACAGACAAGTAAAAATGGATTATACACAACGTGTTAAGTCAGCACAGAGCACCGTTTTTGCCCCTGAGTTTTATTTTTCACCCGGACATCGTTTAAGTGCTGTGAGTGTGTCACCTAATGGTGAATGGGCGATTGTAGCAATTCGCGAGATACAAGCGATGCGTGATGATACTGATATCATGCCACACTATATTCAAGAAGATGGACGTATCGCATCAAAGGCGGTGCGTCAACGCGTTGCTGACTCACACCCTCAAAATGACGAGTTGTATTTACTTAATCTATCTGAAGGTTCACGACATGCATTAAGCTATCAAACATTGCCAGGATATAACGATGATGTGCTTGCCAACGTCAAAACAGAAAATGCAATGCGGAACAATGCAACCTATGAAGTCAATCGATTACCCCGAGATATTACCTTGTTTAGTAGCTGGTACTGGCGTGAGTCACCTATATATTGGCATCCTGAAGCCAATGAGGTTGGTATCATGCTGGAAGCTTGGGATAATAAAGACCGCTGGATAGTAACCGTCGACTTTGCACAAAGAGAACTTATCACCCAACATCGCTTGTCTGATGAGGCTTGGATTAATTACGCGTTTAATCGATTTGGTTGGTTACGCGATGAGGTGGCTTTATATTATCTTTCTGAAGAAGATGGGTATTCACATCTTTACGTAAAGCCAGTATCTGGAAATGCGCGACAGTTGACTAAAGGGCAATATGTCGTAGACCAAATTACGCTCAGCCCTGATGGGCGCTACATGTTTTATAAAGCCAACAAAAAACATCCTGGGATCTACGAAATTTACAAAGTCCCTGTTGGAGGTGGAAATGCCATTGAGCTAACAGATCTTAATGGCATGACTGATTATGTCTTAAGTCCATCTGGAGAACAGTTACTGTTGACTCATTCAACCATGACTCGACCACCTGAATTATTCCTTACCTCTGCCAAAGAGAAAACCGCAGCACAAAAGGTGACTAATACGATTTCAGATGAATATATGGCACTAAATTTTATTGCTCCAAGCATCATCGAGGTACCTTCAACGCATGTGGATAGGCCGATTTATTCTCGTTTGTATTTGGCCGATGATGCATTGTCTGGTGAGCCAAAACGCGCGGTGATTTTTAATCATGGGGCCGGGTATTTACAGAACTCACATATGGGTTGGTCAGGGTATTTTCGTGAGTATATGTTCCACAATTTCCTCGTTGAGCAAGGTTATGTTGTATTAGATATGGATTATCGCGCATCTAAAGGCTATGGGCGTGATTGGCGAACGGCGATTTATCGTCAGATGGGAACACCCGAAATTCAAGATCTACGGGATGGAGTCAACTGGCTGGTGGCAAATGCCAACGTGGATCGCGACCGAATTGGTACGTATGGAGGTTCCTATGGTGGCTTCATGACTTTTATGGCGTTATTTACTGAGCCAGACTTGTTTCAAGCGGGGGCTGCTCTGCGTCCAGTATCGGATTGGGCGCACTACAATACGCCGTATACAGCAAATATTCTAAACCATCCAGATGTAGATCCTATAGCTTACGAGCGATCTTCACCGATTTACTTTGCTGAAGGTCTACAAAAGCCATTGCTCATCAACGCACCTATGGTAGATGATAATGTGTTTTTTGTTGACGTGGTAAGACTTGTTCAGCGATTAATAGAATTAGAAAAAGAAGACTTTGAAACAGCGATTTATCCAGTTGAACCGCACGGTTTTGTGCAACCAAGTTCTTGGCTAGATGAATATCGCCGGATTTTTAAACTCTTTGAGCAACACCTGTGAACGTTAATTATTAAAGCGGTCACGACGTGTTTGTCGTGACCATTTTTGTTCTAGCAAAAAATAACATGCTCCGGCCAATGCACCATATATATGTGCCATAGTGGCTACGGAAGCATTAATGAGCTCGGCTGTTATTGTGTCTTCAAACAATTGTTCTTGTATCAATTTTATGAAAAGACCTATTAGTAAAAGCCAGCCTGAGCGTCTTTGCTTAATAATGTCATAACATGCACCCCATACAAATAATCCATGTAAAGTTGCAGATAAACCTACATAGTGATTAATATTTGGGCTAAAACACCAAACCATAATTCCGCTTATCAGGATCCCAAACACGATCACACCCAAGACGTTGTGATAGTTGTAATATTCACCATGCAACGCCCACAGCAATAATATTCCAGAAATATTTAGAAGAAAATGATTAGTGTTTGTATGCCAAAAGGCATGAGTGACTAAGCGATACCATTGACCTTGCTCGAAGGCATCATGTTGAAAATTAAACATATCAATATCGCTAGAAAAAATGACAGAGCACAAAAAGGCAGTAACACTAATCAATATTAGTACGGTGATATGTTGACGATCAGTGGGAAAGTTTTTTAACATTTATGTAACATGCTGATAGTTTTGGTATATGATACGTGTTGTTACAACATGCAACAAATATAAAATTGGGTTTCTATATGCAACATATCGCAATTGAACAAAATGAGCATATCATAACACTCACCATCAACCGCCCTGAGAAAAAAAACGCACTTACCCGTGAGATGTATTTGAGTTTGGCTAATGCTATTAATTACGCAGGTCAAGATGAAGAGGCAAGAGTCATCGTAATCAAAGGTAGCGATGGGGTATTTACTGCGGGCAATGATATGCATGATTTTATCTCAGCAACGCAGCAAACTGATACTGAAGTTAATGAGACTGAGCAGTTCATGCGTGCATTGATGGAATGTAAATTACCGGTTATTGCACAAGTAGACGGACTCGCGATCGGTATTGGTGCGACGATGTTACTTCATTGTGATTTTGTGTATTGTTCGAAAAATACCGTTTTGAGAACGCCATTTATCAACTTAGGCTTAGTGCCAGAATATGCATCAAGTTACATCATGCCTCGTTTAATGGGACATATAAGAGCTGCAGAGTGGCTATTGTTGGGTGAGTCAATCACTGCTGACGCGGCAAAAGAAATGGGCATGGTCAACGATGTGTTTGAAGCCGAAACACTGAGTGAAAAAGTAGCACAAACAGCACAAAAACTTGCATCTTTGCCTCAGGTGGCGCTCCGACAATCAAAGCAACTAATGAAAACGAATGCTCTGGCAATCAATGAGCATATGTACGCTGAACTTAAAATATTTATCGAAGCAATGCAGTCCGAAGAGGCAAAACAGGCATTTAACGCGTTTGTTCAACGTAATTAAGTAGGTAATTTTTAGCACAATTTCATTATTGTTCGCATACAAAAAAGGGGAGTCTATACATATAGACTCCCCATCATTCATTTATAAAAAATGAATTACTGAACTTCTTCCAAATCGCTAAATTCACCCGCAAACATTGGGCTTGATAAATAACGTTCTGTTCCTGAAGCTAAAATAACGACCACCACCTTATCTTTATTTTCTGGGCGCTCAGCATAACGCTTAGCCGCAACCACAGCAGCACCAGAGGATATACCGGCTAGGATACCTTCTTCTTTCATTAAGCGCTTGGCCATCTCCATACATTCTTCATTAGAAACTTGCTCAACTTCATCGATCAAATCCAAATCCAGATTACCTGGGATAAAGCCAGCACCAATTCCTTGGATTTTGTGTGGGCCAGGAGTCAGTTCTTCACCCGCTTTTGCTTGAGTAATGACAGGTGAATCTGTTGGTTCTACTGCAACCGTCGTAATCGCTTTACCTTGGACTTCTTTGATGTAGCGAGAAACGCCAGTGATAGTACCACCTGTACCAACACCCGCAACAAATGTATCAATGGTCCCATCAGTGTCATTCCAAATCTCTGGGCCGGTTGTTTTAACGTGGATCTCAGGGTTGGCAGGGTTATCAAATTGCTGTAATAAGACAAATTTATCTGGATCCGTTGCCACAATTTCTTGAGCAGTCGCAACCGCACCTTTCATGCCTTTAGCTGGCTCCGTTAAAACCAATTTAGCACCTAAAGATTTTAGCAGTTTACGACGTTCTAAAGACATAGAGCTAGGCATCGTTAAAGTAAGAGGATAACCTTTTGCTGCTGCTACAAATGCCAATGCAATGCCTGTATTGCCAGATGTTGGCTCAACCAATTCCTTGCCTTCACTTAACACTCCGCGCTTCTCGGCATCCCAAATCATATTTGCGCCAATACGACATTTGACTGAAAAAGATGGGTTACGAGACTCTATTTTTGCATAAACGTTTCCGCCAGTTACGCGGTTTAATTTTACAAGTGGGGTGTTACCAATGGCCAAAGCGTTATCGTCAAATACGCGCATAATGATTCCTTTTGTTGGGAGTGTCAGCCTAAATACTTATTAGCTATTTAGGTATACTATTCAGTTATACCTATATCATTTATCATGGCGTTGTTTTTTTAAAGTACTCTTTCGTTATAAGATAGATGCATTAACAATAAAATTACACTTTCGAGGTAAACAATGAAGTTCACAGGAACCCAAGACTATATTGCGAGCGATGAATTACAACTCGCCGTTAATGCGGCCATGACCTTGGAAAAACCTTTATTAATCAAGGGCGAGCCAGGTACTGGTAAAACCATGCTCGCTGAACAATTGGCACAAGCGATGGATAAAGAGCTTTTTCAATGGCACATTAAATCCACGACTAAGGCCATACAAGGCTTGTATGAGTACGATGCGGTTTCTCGTTTGAGAGATTCACAGCTTGGTGACGATAAGGTACATGATATTGCTAATTACATTAAAAAAGGCGCTTTATGGCAGGCATTTACCAGTGCTAAGCGTTGTATTTTACTGATTGATGAAATCGATAAAGCGGACATTGAATTTCCCAATGACCTATTATTAGAGCTGGATAAAATGTCATTTTATGTGCCTGAAACGCAAGAATGGGTCAAAGCTGAGCATCGACCGATTGTGATTATTACATCTAATAACGAAAAAGAATTACCAGATGCCTTTTTGCGCCGCTGTTTCTTTCATTATATACAATTTCCAAATGCCGAAGAACTCAAGCAAATTGTTGATGTACATTTTCCAAATCTTAAACCTCGTTTACTCGAGTTGGCATTGGAACGATTTTTTGAGGTAAGAGATGTCCCAGGAATTAAGAAAAAACCATCCACCTCAGAGTTGATTGATTGGTTGAAGCTTTTGGTTGCAGAAGATATTCCTTTAGACGTTTTACAAAACAAAGATAATGCTAATGCGATGCCACCATTGTATGGAGCGTTATTAAAAAATGAGCAGGATATGCACTTGTTTGAAAAGCTCTTATTTATGGCACGCCGTTAAGAGAGCGCCTTCATATGCTCATCGAGTTTTTTCTGACCTTAAAAAGATTTCAAGTACCCGTTTCTCTTCGAGAGCATCTGGATTTGCTTAATGCACTGGACAAGGAATTAGTATACGCAGATTGGGAGACGTTTTATCGAATTTCACGAGTGATTTTGATAAAAGACGAAGCGCATTTTGATAAGTTTGATAGAGCCTTTGCGCATTATTTTGAAGGGGTAAGCCAACTTCAGTTATTTAGAGATGAGCTTCCATCCGATTGGCTTCGGAAAGAGATTGAAAAACGTTTGTCACTAGAAGAGCGAAACAAAATTGAGAAGCTTGGTGGGCTCGATGAATTAATGACGACTCTAAAGGAACGACTTGCTGAGCAACAAAAGCGTCATCAAGGAGGAAATAAATGGATTGGTACGGGCGGGACATCTCCCTTTGGTGCCTATGGCGCTAATCCTGAAGGGATACGTATGGGGCAGGACAGTAATCGCAATTATTCTGCGGTTAAAGTATGGGATAAGCGTGAATTTAAAAACTTATCTAATGATGAGCGTTTATCCTCTCGTAATATGCAAGTTGCCCTTCGGAAACTCCGTCGCTTTGCCCGAACCGGTGCAGCAGAAGAACTGGATATTGATGATACGATTGGGGCAACAGCTAAAAACGCAGGGTTATTGGATTTAAAAATGCGTCCAGAGCGTCACAATGCTGTTAAAGTCATTATGTTCTTTGATGTGGGCGGTTCAATGGATATGCATATTCAGCAAATTGAAGAGTTATTCTCGGCAGTGCACGCTGAATTCAAACACCTACGTTATTATTATTTTCACAATTGCATTTATGAGGGGGTTTGGGAAGATAATTCGCGCCGTCATAAAGTGCAGACCATATTTGAAATTTTGCGCACTTACGGGCGTGACTACAAATGTATTTTTGTGGGTGATGCGACCATGGGGCCTTATGAAATAACGTATCCAGGAGGCAGTGTGGAACATTGGAACGAGCAAACAGGAGAATATTGGTTACGACTGTTGCTCAATCATTTTTCCAATTCGGTGTGGCTCAATCCTCAGCCGCAAACATATTGGGAGTATCATCACTCGATACACCTCATTC
Source organism: Glaciecola sp. (assembly GCA_018623155.1). Classification (GTDB taxonomy): domain Bacteria; phylum Pseudomonadota; class Gammaproteobacteria; order Enterobacterales; family Alteromonadaceae; genus Opacimonas. Next base: position 22,504 of record JAAZVZ010000011.1, on the reverse strand, counting down.
GAGAAATTCTGGATGATAAAATGTATCCACTGACTCTAAACGGTTTAGGGGATGCTATGGCAAAATTATTACAAAAGTAACGAGCTAAATATCAAGTGTTAGATCCGATACCGCTACAGTACAACAAGGCAATATTTCATCATCATCAATGAAGGCGAGGGGGTCTGTTGTATAGTCAACCTCTCCAGAGACGATCTTGCAGCGACATGCACCACAAAATCCTTCGCGACAATGATACTCAATTGATATATTGTGTGCTTCGAGGTCTTCCAGTAGGGTGTCTTTAGAAGTAGAAAAGGTTGTGCCGTCACGCAATGTCACAACACAACCTTTTGTTAGGTCACTCATGTTAGTTTAGAGTTCGAACTCGTCGAAGTCTTCTGCAGAAACCTCAGAGTCAATTTGACCTACAAGGTACGAACTGATCTCGGCTTCTTGAGGAGCAACTTGTACATTGTCAGAATGCAGATAATTGTTCATCCATGGTAATGGGTTACTGCTGATATCAAATGGTTGACCTAAGCCAATCGCCGCCATTCGTTGATTGGCAATATACTCAACGTATTGGCACAGGATTTCTTCATTTAAGCCAATCATTGAGCCATTGGCAAACAAATACGCCGCCCATTGCTTCTCCTGATCTACCGCTTTTAAAAATATTTCACGAGCCTCTGCCTCACATTCTTTGGCAATCTCCGCCATTTCAGGATCATCTTTGCCTTTCGCCCAAAGATTTAAGATATGTTGAGTAGAAGTCAAGTGAAGGTTTTCATCACGTGCGATGAGACGAATGATTTTTGAATTCCCTTCCATGAGTTCGCGCTCTGCAAAGGCAAATGTACATGCAAAGGACACATAAAAACGGATAGCTTCTAATGCGTTGACAGAATTCATGCACAGATAAAGCTTTTTCTTTAGTTCACGCATACTAATGGTTATGGACTCACCATTAATATTGTGAGTGCCTTCCCCATGGGTTTGCCAAACTTGAGTCGCAAAAATCAAATCATCGTAATATTTTGAAATGTCGGTTGCGCGCTGCTTGATTTGCTCATTATCAACAATGTCACCAAATACTGAGGAAGGATCAGTAAACAAGTTACGCAAAATATGTGTGTAGGAGCGAGAATGTATGGTTTCAAAGAACGACCAAGTCTCCACCCAGGTTTCTAATTCAGGGATAGAAATAATTGGTAAAAATGCTATGTTTGGACTGCGACCTTGAACCGAATCTAGTAGCGTTTGATATTTCAAGTTCGAGATGAAAATATGTTTTTCAGCATCACTTAAGGCTTGAAAGTCGGCTCTGTCCTTACTGACATCGACTTCTTCAGGACGCCAGAAAAAAGAGATCTGTTTTTCAATAAGCTTCTCAAAAATAGCATGTTTTTGTTGGTCATAACGAGCAACATTCACAGGGTTACCAAAGAACATTGGCTCGGTCATGAAGTCGTTGTTTTCTTGATTAAATGTTGTGTATCTCATGTGATAGTACTTCTTAAGTTATCGTTATCGTTGAAGCATGCAAACGCGTGTTATATTTTACACGCGCCGCCAGCACATCCATCATCGTCATCTTGCTCAACAACTGCTTGGGCTTGGGTGCCTTGTGTTGCGGCTTTGACTTCTAAATCATCACTGTTACCTGCACCATCACGAGTGTTATGGTAGTATAGTGTTTTGATACCAAGTTTATAAGTAGTGAGTAAGTCTTTAATGAGTAGCTTCATTGGAACTTTCCCCCCTTCAAATTTACTTGGATCGTAATTGGTGTTAGCAGAGATGGTTTGATCAACGAATTTCTGCATGATGCCAACAAGCTGTAAATAACCATCATTTGATGGAATATCCCATAACAACTCGTATGCGTCTTTGAGATTTTCGTAATCCGGCACGACCTGCTTTAATACACCGTCTTTACTAGATTTTATACTAATGTGGCCACGTGGTGGTTCAATACCGTTGGTCGCATTTGAGATTTGTGAAGAGGTCTCTGATGGCATTAACGCAGAAAGCGTAGAATTGCGCAAGCCGTGTTTCACAATGCTTTCACGCAGTCCATCCCAGTCTAGGTGCAATGGCTCATCACAGATTTTGTCTAAGTCCTTTTTATAGGTGTCAGTGGGCATCAAACCCTGAGAATAGGTTGTCTCATTAAACTTAGGACAAGCACCTTGTTCTTTGGCTAATTCATTTGATGCTTTTAATAAGTAGTATTGAATTGCTTCAAATGTGCGGTGGACTAACCCATTCGCTGAGTGATCAGAGTATTTAACACCATTTTTTGCCAGATAATAAGCAAAGTTAATTACGCCAATACCTAAGGTACGACGCCCCATGGTAGCATTTAATGCAGCAGGAACCGGGTAGTCTTGATAATCTAATAGGCTGTCTAGAGCGCGTACTGCGAGTTCTGCAAGTTCTTCAAGTTCATCTAATGACTTAATTGCGCCTAAATTAAACGCCGATAGGGTACATAACGCAATTTCGCCATTTTCGTCATTCACATGTTCTAGTGGCTTAGTGGGCAGAGCTATCTCTAGACACAAGTTAGACTGACGTACTGGCGCAACTTCAGGATTGAAGGGTGAGTGCGTATTGCAATGGTCGACATTTTGTAGATAAATACGGCCGGTCGACGCACGTTCTTGCATAAACAAGCTGACTAGTTCCATCGCCTTGATTGTCTTTTTACGGATCGACTCGTCTTGCTCATATTGGACATAGAGTTGTTCGAACTTGTCCTGATCCGCGAAAAATGCGTCGTACAAACCTGGAACATCAGACGGGCTAAACAAGGTGATGTCCTGGCCTTTGATCAGTCTTGTATACATGAGTTTGTTGAATTGAACACCGTAGTCGAGGTGACGAACACGGTTTTCTTCAACGCCGCGATTATTTTTCAATACAAGTAATGATTCAACTTCCAAATGCCAAATCGGATAGAAAAGAGTGGCAGCACCACCGCGAACGCCGCCTTGTGAACAACTTTTGACAGCGGTTTGAAAATATTTATAGAACGGGATACAACCTGTGTGGAAGGCTTCACCACCACGGATCTCAGAACCTAATGCACGGATACGGCCAGCGTTTACACCGATACCAGCTCGTTGCGACACATATTTTACGATTGCTGATGCGCTGGCATTAATTGAATCCAAGCTATCACCAGTTTCAATTAATACACAACTACTGAATTGTCGGGTAGGGGTGCGGACACCTGCCATAATCGGTGTGGGTAATGAAATCTTAAATTGTGACACGGCATCATAAAATCGCTTCACGTAATCTAAGCGAGTTTCTTTCGGGTAATTTGCAAATAAACAAGCTGCGACCAAAACATATAAAAACTGCGCTGATTCAAAAATCTCACCTGTCACTCGGTTTTGTACAAGATATTTACCCTCCAACTGCTTAACCGCAGCATAAGAGAAATCCATATCGCGCCAATGATCCAAAAAGCCTTCCATTTGTTCGAACTCTTCGATGCTGTAGTCGGCGAGCAAGTGTTCGTCGTATTTGCCTAGTTCAACCATGTGTTTAACATGGTCATATAATTTAGGTGGCTCGAATTGGCCATAAGCTTTCTTACGCAAGTGGAAAATTGCTAGGCGCGCGGCAAGGTATTGGTAATCTGGCGAGTCAGTTGAGATCAAATCGGCAGCAGATTTTATCAGTGTTTCATGAATGTCTTCGGTTTTAATGCCATCATAAAATTGGATATGGGCTTTAATTTCGACTTGTGAAACGGACACGTTGTTGAGGCCTTTTGCAGCCCAGGTAATGACTTTGTGAATTTTATCTAAATCAATCTGCTCGAGTTCACCGGTGCGCTTGGTGACTTGTAGTTGTTTATTCATAATGAGAGATGCCGTTTATTATAATTAGTGCAAATAGCGTTCGCGTCCATTGCAATCGCTAACAACTTGCCTTCTATGCCGAACAGAGATGAATGCATTAAACTGCCATCCTTGACTGATCGAATGATTATTCCGTTCTCAATAGTGCGTTATAGAAAGTTAAGCACAAGATAATGTGGTTTTATAGTGAATGCAACCACTAGATGATGTGTTTTAATGGTTAAAAACTGTACACTCAATAAAACACCATGCTACAAGCCTTGCTATAGCTTACTTGTAGACGATCGCATATGTCGTATTTGGCGCAAAATAAGAAAATAATTTTTTATGAATAATTTGAATGTGTTTATTCAAACACGATATATGGAAAGTCTTGAAGTTTCGCACCACTACATCTTGTGCTTGCTTGCAAAACTTATCCACAGCTACTTAGGCATCGAACAACTGACGATGTAATTGACATCAATATTGCGATTGGATAAAAAGTAATCGTTACTAAGAGGATTGAAATGAAGTCCAGTTGTATCGTCTATGACCAGCTCAGTTTCATCAATCATGCGCATTAATTCAGAAGGTTTGATGAATTTCTTGTAGTCATGAGTGCCTTTTGGTACTAAATTTAAGAGATATTCCGCACCGAGTATCGCCATCAGATACGACTTTGGATTTCTATTGAGCGTGGAAAAAAACACTTTTCCACCGGGCTTCACACATTTTGCAGCAGCACGAACGACACTGGCTGGATCAGGTACGTGTTCGAGCATTTCGAGACAAGTGACCACATCATACTGCTTAGGTTGCTGTTGTGCCATGTCTTCTGCAGAAAGACACTCATATTTGACTTTAATACCTGATTCAAGACCATGGAGTTTCGCGACTTCAAGTGACTCTTTGGCTAAATCAATGCCCGTTACTATTGCGCCACATTTGGCTAACGCTTCAGACAATATTCCCCCGCCACAGCCAATATCAAGTGTCTGTGCATCTTGAATGCCACCGGCTTGTTCGATGATGTAAGTCACTCGTAATGGATTGATTTGGTGAAGCGGCTTGAACTCTCCATCCAGATCCCACCAGCGCTCTGCTATGGCCGTAAATTTCGCGATTTCGTTGTGATCCACATTCATTCTGATGTCTCTTTAAAGGATTGGGGAGTTGTTGTGATGGCCTGATAATACCAGAGGTGAAGATGACTTCACAATCCTGCAAAATATTCGCTTGAAAATGACCTTGGTTATCTTTTGTGCAAAAGATGTTTTTGCAACGGCTTTTAGTATATATTGCAGAACGAAAGTGATAGTATTATAAATCATTTATAACCCATATAAGAAAGAGAATGCGCTTCTAAGCGATTTTCTAAAACAACAAGTAGGGGACTAGCTAGTTTATGAGCGAGCGCGCCAAAGAAATATTACCGATTAATATCGAAGAAGAGCTGAAAAATTCCTATCTCGATTATGCGATGAGTGTAATCGTTGGTCGCGCCTTACCCGATGTTAGAGATGGTCTAAAACCGGTTCATCGTCGCGTATTATTCGCCATGAATGAACTTAAAAACGATTTTAATAAGCCCTACAAAAAATCTGCACGTGTAGTGGGCGATGTGATTGGTAAATACCATCCACATGGTGACTCTGCCGTCTACGATACCATTGTTCGAATGGCACAACCCTTTTCATTGCGTTACATGCTAGTGGATGGACAAGGTAATTTTGGTTCTGTTGATGGTGACTCAGCCGCCGCTATGCGTTACACCGAAGTGCGTATGGCTAAAATTGCACATGAACTTCTTGCAGACTTGGATAAAGAGACGGTTAATTTTGTACCAAACTACGATGGTACTGAAAAGATCCCTGAAGTTCTTCCAACCAAAGTTCCCAACTTATTAGTCAACGGTTCATCAGGTATTGCTGTTGGTATGGCGACGAATATACCGCCGCATAATCTGACAGAGGTTATTAATGGTTGTGTGGCATTGATTGAAAACCCTGCCATTGAAGTGGATGAGCTAATGACGCACATTCCAGGACCTGACTTCCCAACAGCCGCTTTAATCAGTGGTCGTAAAGGCATTGAAGAAGCGTATCGTACTGGTCGTGGTAAAATTTACTTACGGGCAAAAGCTGATATTGAAACGGAAGATAATGGAAAAGAAACCATTATTATTAACGAGATCCCGTATCAGGTTAACAAAGCAAAGTTAATAGAGAAAATTGCTGAACTTGTTAAAGAAAAACGAGTTGAAGGCATTTCTGCCTTACGCGATGAATCTGATAAAGATGGTATGCGCATTGTCATTGAAGTGAAACGCAATGAATCAGCAGAAGTACTGCTCAATCATCTTTATGCCAATACACAGTTACAAACGGTGTTTGGTATCAATATGGTGGCTCTGGATAACAACCAACCTAAAGTATTTAATTTAAAGCAGACCCTCGAAGCCTTTATACTGCACCGTCGTGAAGTTGTAACACGACGAACTGTGTTTGAGTTGCGAAAAGCACGTGATCGCGCACACATCTTAGAAGGTTTAGCGGTTGCCTTAGCAAATATTGACCCAATTATCGAGCTTATCAAAGCATCTCCATCACCAGCAGAAGCAAAACAAGCGCTTGTTTCTCAAGGCTGGGCACTTGGCCATGTTCAAGAAATGCTTGAACGCGCGGGCGACGATGCAGCACGTCCAGATTGGTTAACGCCTGAATTTGGTATTCGTGAAGGTCAGTACTATCTGACTGAACAGCAAGCCCAGGCGATTTTGGATTTGCGTTTGCATAAGTTGACCGGTCTAGAGTCAGACAAGATCATAGCTGAATACAAAGAATTGCTTGATGTGATTGCAGAGTTACTCCATATCTTGGGGAGTTCAGAGCGACTAATGGAAGTCATCCGAGAGGAGCTTGAAGCGATTCGCGATGAATTTGGTGATGAGCGGCGTACTGAGATTACAGCTGCAAGTCACGATATTGATATTGAAGATTTAATCGAACGAGAAGATGTGGTGGTCACACTTTCTCATGAAGGGTATGTCAAATATCAAAAGCTATCAGATTACGAAGCTCAAAGACGCGGTGGTAAAGGTAAATCTGCGACAAAGATGAAAGATGAGGATTTTATCGAGAAGCTTTTGGTGGCCAATACTCATGACCATATATTGTGTTTCTCGACTAGAGGGCGAATGTACTGGTTGAAGGTCTATCAATTACCTTTAGCGTCTCGCAATGCCCGTGGTCGTCCAATTGTGAATATCCTACCATTAGAGGACAATGAACGCATTACAGCCATTTTACCAATCCAAGAGTTTGTCGAAGGTAAGTATGTATTTATGGCAACAGCTAATGGCACAGTGAAGAAGACTGAGCTTACTCAATATTCGCGCCCCAGAGCGAGTGGCATCATCGCGGTCAATCTCAATGAAGGTGATAGTTTAGTTGGAGTTGATCTAACTGATGGTAATAGCGAAATCATGTTATTCTCCGATGAAGGAAAAGTGGTTCGTTTTAATGAAGGCCAAGTTCGCCCCATGGGAAGAACCGCAACAGGTGTGCGTGGCATCCGACTTGAAGAACAACAGAAGGTTGTCTCACTGATCGTACCGCAAGGCGAAGGGGCTATTTTAACCGCTACCGAGAACGGCTATGGTAAACGTACAGTATTAGAGGAATATCCGGCTAAATCTCGAGCGACCAAAGGGGTTGTATCAATCAAGGTGTCAGAGCGAAACGGCAAAGTTGTTGGTGCTGTTCAGGTTTCTGAAGAAGACGAAATTATGCTTATTTCTGACGCTGGCACATTGGTTCGTACTCGTGCTGCTGAGGTTTCAACGGTAGGTCGAAATACTCAAGGTGTTACCTTAATCCGTACCGCTGAAAACGAACATGTGGTAGGATTGCAACGCATTGATGAAATTGAAGGTGTAGCAGATTTGGAAGAAGAATCTGGTGACGCCGATGAAGATACATCTAATAATAACAATACAATGACAGAGCAAGAAAACACTTCAGATAACAACAGTGACGCGTAATCGTAAGTTATTTTAGTGTTTGTTAAACAGCGATGCCCGAATACATGGTGTCGCTGTTTTTGTTTCCATACAAACGTTTGTTGTGGAATATTGTTTAGCCCATGTTTTAGGAAAAAATCGTGCAACATTTTAATTTTTGCGCCGGTCCGGCCATGTTACCAGTCGAAGTAATGCAACAAGCTCAAGCAGAAATGCTTGATTGGCGAGGTTCTGGTTCATCTGTTATGGAAATTTCGCACCGCTCAGCGCCTTTCATCGAGGTTGCTCAACAAGCTGAAGAAGATTTGCGAGAGTTACTCAATGTCCCACAAAATTACAAAGTTTTGTTTTTACAAGGTGGCGGTCGAGGGCAGTTCGCTGCAGTGCCTCTTAATATCGCTTCTCCAGACCAGACAACATTGCATTTAGTCACTGGTTCCTGGTCAAAAGGAGCAGTTACTGAAGCGGCAAAATACTCTCAGACACATATTGTTGCTCACGATGCATTAAACTCTGAAAGTAAACGATATGTTCCAGATACAACAACATGGGACGCACCCGACGATGTCTTAAGTAATGCTGCGTATTTACATTATTGTCCGAATGAAACAGTCGATGGTCTGGCATTGCACACACCACCACGATTCAACAATCTTGATTTGGTTGCAGACATGTCGTCAAATATTTTGTCTGTTCCTATTAATGTGCAAGATTATGGGGTGATATATGCTGGTGCGCAAAAAAATATTGGCCCCTCTGGTCTTGCGGTAGTAATTGTACGTGAAGATCTTCTAGGTAAAGCTCAGTCAGTGACTCCATCATTTGTCAATTATACCCTAGCTGCTGAGCATGATTCGATGTACAACACACCACCCACCTATTCTTGGTATCTTGCTGGATTAGTTTTTCAGTGGTTAAAAAATCATGGCGGTGTTGCTGAAATTGCAAAACTTAATCATGCAAAGGCCCAGACACTTTACCAAGCGATTGATAGCGATGATTTTTATCATAATAACGTTGCCGATGCGCACCGTTCCATTATGAATGTGCCATTTACCCTGGCAGATGCATCACTTGATAAGCAGTTTTTGGCTGAAGCAGAAGCTGCTGGTTTGCACGCATTAAAAGGGCACCGCAGTGTTGGTGGTATGCGCGCAAGTATTTACAATGCAATGCCATTACAAGGTGTCATGACATTAGTTGAATTTATGCGTGAATTTTCACGTAAAAATGGATAAGGAAGGTATGATGGAACAGCTTACTTTATCCCCAATCTCGACGGTCTCTGGTACGGTTAATGTCCCAGGCTCCAAATCACTATCAAATAGAGCACTGTTAATTGCAGCCCTCGCTAAAGGTACCACAACGTTAACTAATTTATTAGACAGTGATGATATTCGTTTTATGCTAGGAGCTTTAGAGCAACTTGGTGTTCAATATCGTTTATCACAAAATAACACTGTGTGTGAAATTGATGGATTAGGGGATGTTTTTACACAATCACCAGCAGATGAATTGTTTCTCGGTAACGCCGGTACTGCGATGCGTCCCTTGTGCGCAGTGCTTGCCGTATCGCCAGTCAATTCCATACTTACAGGCGAACCGCGAATGAAGGAGCGTCCTATTGGTGATTTGGTGGATGCATTAAAGGATATTCACGCTGATATTACTTATTTGGATGAACCTGGATATCCAGCTTTATTGATTAAAGGCAAACGTCTTCAGGGTGGTCAAATGACCGTAGACGGCTCAGTTTCCTCGCAATTTTTGACTGCTCTTCTGATGGCTGCCCCTTTGCTAACAACTGATAGTACTATTGCGATCAAAGGCGAGTTAGTGTCTAAACCCTACATTGATATTACTCTCGATATCATGAGTAAATTCGGTGTGGAAGTGACGCATAATCAATACAAAACATTCACTATAAAAGGCAATCAAACTTATACCAGTCCAGGCGAGTATATGGTGGAAGGAGATGCATCATCAGCCTCATATTTCTTGGCTGCTGGAGCGATTAAGGGGGGCAGTGTAACAGTAACAGGTGTTGGCTCAGACTCCATTCAGGGTGATGTTAAATTTGCTGAAGTACTCAAAGCAATGGGGGCACAAGTTGAATATACACCGGGCTCTATTACCGTTACTGGTGCACCACTAACAGCCATTCAGATGGATATGAATCACATTCCAGATGCCGCCATGACGATTGCTACGACAGCGTTGTTCGCAAAAGGTACCACAGTGATGACCAATATTTATAACTGGCGAGTCAAAGAAACAGATCGTCTAGCAGCCATGGCCACTGAGCTTCGCAAAGTGGGAGCGGTTGTCGAAGAAGGGCACGATTACATCAAAGTCACCCCTCCTGAGCAATTGCAACATGCTCAGATTGATACATACAATGATCATCGTGTAGCCATGTGTTTTAGTTTGGTAGCACTTAGTGATACTCCAGTTACGATTAATGATCCGCGCTGTACAGCCAAAACATTTCCTGATTACTTCACACGATTTGCCACAATTTGTGAGAATGGATGACATATTTGTGACGTTACATCGATAATTTTGTCAATTACTCTTGAGGGGCGTATAATGCGCCCCTTAAATTTTGTGAAAGTAAAATATAAAACCATGAGCGAGTGTATTTAATGCAGCAAGATATCCCAATAGTCACAGTGGATGGACCGAGCGGAGCAGGAAAGGGTACCTTGAGTCAATTAATTGCAGAATACTTAGGATGGCATTTTCTTGATTCTGGAGCGATTTATCGAGTACTTGCTGTGGCATGCTTACATCACGGTATAGATTTAGGCGATGAGGCCTCTATCGCGCCATTGGCAGCAAGTTTAGACGTGACATTTCCGAACGAAGATGGTCAGGTGCGAATTATTCTTGAAGGTGAAGATGTCACCGACATCATTCGTACCGAAAAAGTAGGTGCTGCGGCATCAAAGGTTGCTGCTTTTCCGAGTATTCGTGAAGCGTTGTTACGTCGTCAAAGAGGTTTTGCTCAAACCCCAGGCTTAGTGGCCGATGGGCGTGATATGGGGACGGTTGTATTTCCTCATGCCCCCGTCAAGATTTTTTTAACGGCCTCAGCAGAAGCAAGGGCTGAGCGCCGTTTTTTGCAGTTGCAAGCCAAAGGGCATGATGTTAATATTGCGCACCTTTTGAGCGATATACAATCACGTGATGAGCGTGATTCGAATCGCAGCACGGCACCATTAGTGCCTGCTACCGATGCACACCTTCTCGATTCGACTTCTTTGTCAATTGAGGAAGTCTTTGCACAAGCAAAAGCTATTTTAACTAGCGCGGAGATTTTTCCGGGCTAGTTTTCACTATGTTCAAATAAGGATGTTTGGACTTTGAACCATAACCCCACAGTACTCGGATGCATTGTGGATATAACCTAAATAGAAAACATTTATATGTCTGAAAATTTTGCACAGCTTTTTGAAGAAAGCTTACAACAACTTGAAACCCGTCCTGGTGCCATCGTTCGTGGCGAAATCGTAGCTATCGAGAAAGACATTGTTCTTGTCGACGCTGGCCTAAAATCTGAAAGTGCAATCCCTGCTGACCAATTCAAAGCGGCTGATGGTAGCCTTGAAGTGGCCGTTGGTGATTTTGTCGATGTGGCACTTGATGCTGTTGAAGACGGTTTCGGTGAAACTATCCTATCTCGTGAAAAAGCAAAACGTCACGAAGCATGGGTTGAGCTTGAAAAAGCTTACGAAGAAAAAGAGACCATCAAAGGTCTTATCAATGGTAAAGTTAAAGGCGGCTTCACAGTGGAAATCAACACTGTTCGCGCGTTCTTACCTGGCTCATTGGTCGATGTACGCCCTGTGCGCGAGACGGCGCATTTAGAAGGCAAAGAATTAGAATTTAAAGTTATCAAGCTTGACGCTAAGCGTAACAACGTTGTTGTTTCTCGTCGCGCGGTCATCGAAGCAGAAAGCAGTGCTGAGCGCGATGAATTGCTTGCTAATCTTGAAGAAGGTCATGAAGTTAAGGGTATCGTTAAGAACCTTACCGATTACGGTGCGTTCGTTGACTTAGGCGGCGTAGACGGTCTTCTTCACATCACTGACATGGCTTGGAAACGCGTTAAGCATCCGAGCGAAGTAGTTAATGTTGGTGACGAAATCAATGTTAAAGTATTGAAGTTCGACAAAGAAAAATCTCGTGTATCTCTTGGTATGAAGCAAATGGGCAACGATCCATGGGCTGAAATTGCTGAGCGTTTCCCTGAAGGTCAAAAACTTTCTGGTGCTGTGACTAACCTTACTGACTACGGTTGTTTCGTTGAAATTGAAGACGGTGTTGAAGGTCTAGTACACGTTTCTGAAATGGATTGGACGAACAAGAACATCCACCCATCTAAAGTGGTTAACTTAGGTGACGTTGTTGAAGTAATGGTTCTTGAAATTGATGAAGAACGTCGTCGTATTTCTCTTGGTCTTAAGCAATGTAAAGCGAATCCATGGGAAGAGTTTGCGAAGTCTTATAATAAAGGAGACAAAGTTTCAGGTAAGATCAAATCAATCACTGACTTTGGTATCTTTATTGGTCTTGACGGTGGTATCGATGGTTTGGTTCACTTATCTGACATTTCTTGGAATAAGACTGGCGAAGAAGCGGTTCGTGAATTCAAGAAGGGCGATGAAATTTCTGCAGTCGTACTTCAGGTTGACCCTGAGCGTGAGCGTATCTCGCTAGGCGTTAAGCAAATTGATGAAGACCCATTCACGTCATACACCACTTCTACTGCTAAAGGCAGCATCGTTAACGGTACTGTTGTTGCGGTAGACGCGAAAGGTGTAACTGTAAGTCTTGCAGAAGAAGTTGAAGGTTACATTCGTGTTGCTGATTTATCACGTGATCGCATCGAAGATGCCTCTGAGGAAGTATCGGTTGGTGACGTTATCGAAGCTAAGTTTACTGGTGTGGATCGTAAAAACCGCGTAGTGAGCTTATCAGTGAAGGCGAAAGATCAAGCCGAAGAAAAAGAAGCACTTGATAAAGTCAATCAACAAGATGACGTTAGTACTAACGCTATGGCAGAAGCATTTAAGGCTGCTAAAGGCGAGTAATACTATTATCTTGTAAAAAAACAAAGGTGTAACGTTAACATAACTTGCGTTACACCTTTTTTTCTGCAAGTCTTATACATGATAAAAGTGCGAGAGACGGTATATGACTAAATCTGAGTTAATTGAACGTTTAATAGATGTTTCTTCATCTATGCAGAGTCGAGATATTGAAGTAGCAGTTAAAGAGTTACTTGAGTACATGGCGCAGACCCTTCAGCGTGGCGAACGCATTGAAATCCGTGGTTTTGGCAGTTTTTCATTACATTATCGAGAGCCTCGTGTTGGGCGTAACCCCAAAACAGGTGAGTCAGTACAGCTTGAAGGTAAATATGTCCCGCACTTTAAGCCGGGCAAAGAGTTACGCGACCGAGTTGATCTTTAGACCTGATTCAATTCGTGTCAAATGAGTTCAATTCAGGAATGGAGTGTAAAATGAAAGGATTGTTGACCTTTTTGTTATTAGTAGTTGTGTTGGTGTTTGCCATTGTGATGGGGTCACGTAACCAAGACGTTATCACTATCAATTACTTGATTGCGCAATCTGAGATGCGTGAATCGACATTGATGGCAATTACATTAGGGGCTGGGGTTGTCATTGGGATGTTGACAATGTTTGTAAATTGGTTGAAGTTATCCTGGCAAGTGAGTAGCCTTAAAAGCCAAGTCAAAAGATTACAAAAAGAAGACTAATTGATGCCTGAATTGGTTTTTTTACTGTTACCCGTCACCGTCTGGTATGGCTGGATTATGGGCCGCAATAGTGTGCGCAAAGCACAAAGAAAAGAATCCAGTATCCTCTCACGACATTACTATAAAGGTTTGAATTTTTTGTTGTCCGATCAACCTGACAAAGCAGTTGATACCTTTATTAAAATGATCTCACTGAATAATGATACCGTGGAAACTCACATTGCAATGGGGAATTTTTTTCGTCATCGGGGTGAGTTAGACCGAGCAATCCGCATTCATCAAAACCTCGTTTCAAGGGATGAGTTACAAGGCACTCCAAGAGAAAATGCATTGGCCGAGTTAGGCCGTGACTATATGCTGGCTGGATTTTTGGAACGTGCTGAAAGTGCGTTCATTAAGCTTATTGACAGTGAAAAACACCGTTCACAGGCTCAAGAGTATCTGTTTGAGATTTATCAGACGACTAAAGAATGGAATAAAGCCGTAGAACTTGCTCAAAACATATTAATCATTCAGACTGACAATGAACTTGTGCGTACTCAATTAGCTCATTTTTATTGTGAAATGGCCAACCAATACATTAAAGTGTCGGATCTTTCTGAAGCCTATGCATATTTGCGTAAAGCCGTCGATATTGATAAAACTGCTGTTCGCCCATGGTTGATGCTAGGGCGTGTGTATATTGAACAAGAACAATATCGTGAAGCTGTTGATGCGCTGAATAAAGTACCTGATCGAGATATGTCATGGTTTTCCGAAGCGGTTCCATTACTTGAACAGTGCGCTCATGCTTTATCTGATGATGAAGTTTTAAGAGACAGTATTGAGCCACATTGGGATGTGTGTGCGACTTCTTATCTTGCCAAAGTAACGTTATTAGCCAAAGAGGTCGGTGACGAAGCTGCCTCAGAAATCTTATTAGAACAGTTGCAAAAACGCCCAACCATGCGCGGTTTTAACACCTTGCTTGGATTATTTGTTGAGCGTCAGCAAGACAATAATGTCAAAGAAAGTCTTGAGTTGTTAAAACAACTTGTCTCTGAACAAATAAAAGCTCGCCCCAAATATCGTTGTACCCGATGTGGGTTCTCTGGGCGACAAGTATACTGGTTGTGTCCATCATGCAAACATTGGAGTGTTGTAAAACCCATCAAAGGATTGGACGGGGAGTAATCAAGAAGAAACTAATATGTCTCAATCCAATTTAGACTCTAAAGTCATCGTTGCGTGTGACTTTAACAACTTATCCGACTTACATAATTTTGTTGACCAAGTGGATCCGTCGCTCTGTAAGTTAAAAATAGGTAAAGAAATGTTTACGTATTTTGGGCCTGAAGTAGTAAAGCCTCTTATTGCAAAAGGCTTTTCAGTGTTTTTGGACCTAAAATTTCACGATATACCAAACACAGTTGCTAAAGCGTGTTTGGCTGCTGCAGATTTAGGTGTGTGGATGGTGAACGTTCATGCTAGTGGTGGGGCTAAAATGATGTTGCATACGCGCGAGCTTCTTGAGCCACTTGGCCATGATAGACCATTGTTGATTGCCGTAACCGTATTGACCTCGATGGACGAGGCACAATTACAAGGCGTTGTGCCTGATACGAGTATCCCAACTCAAGTAGGGCGGTTAGCAAAATTGTCCGCTGATTCGGGCTTTGACGGCGTCGTGAGTTCCGCACACGAAGTAAAGCGCATCAAGGAATTGTGCGGAACTGACTTTACTGTAGTCACACCCGGTATACGACCGGTTGGTTCAGATACAGGGGATCAAGTGAGAATAATGACCCCACCAGACGCTATCCTAGCGGGGGTCGATTATATGGTGATTGGACGGCCAATTACACAAGCCACTGACCCTTTAGCCGTATTGAAGCAAATCAATGCCTCAATACTCGTTTAGACGATTTATTTAGCTAAGCAAGTGCATCGAAGGCTGGGGTATAAGTTAGCCCCAGCTCCTTACCTAGAGCGTTAACGACTGCTTCATAGGTTACCATGCCTCGATGGACGTTCAGACCATTGAGTAAATGCAAATCTTCCATCATTGCTTGTTTTGCGCCTTTATTCGCAATAGCTAAACCAAACGGTAAAGTTGCGTTATTTAGAGCAATTGTTGATGTGCGCGCGACACCGCCTGGCATATTAGCAACACAATAATGCACTATATCATCAATGAGATAAACAGGTGCATGGTGAGTGGTTGCTTTTGAAGTAGCAAAACACCCTCCTTGATCAATGGCTACATCAACCACCACACTGCCTTTTTTCATGTTGGCGATATGTTCGTGGGTAAGTAACTTAGGCGCAGCGGCGCCAGGGATCAATACGGCACCCACTACTAAATCAGCGGTCGCTGAGTATTCTGTAATACCCTCAGCGGTGGAGTAAACGGTCTTAACACGACCTTGGA
This sequence comes from Glaciecola sp., assembly GCA_018623155.1. Lineage (GTDB taxonomy): Bacteria > Pseudomonadota > Gammaproteobacteria > Enterobacterales > Alteromonadaceae > Opacimonas. The sequence goes on along the minus strand of JAAZVZ010000011.1, from coordinate 6,445 downwards.
AGATGTCGTCAAGCTGACGTAAACGCGGTAAAGAACGATCCATAATTGTGACTTCAGCTCCTAAACCAAGTGCCATTTTGGCTGAATTTATGCCTACTACACCGCCACCAATAATCAGCACTTTTCCTGGTGGTACACCTGGAACGCCCCCAAGTAAGGTGCCATTACCCCCCTGGGCTTTTTCAAGATAATGCGCTCCAGCTTGAACCGCCATGCGTCCAGCCACTTCACTCATTGGGGCCAGTAGTGGCAAGCCACCCTCTTTATCAGTCACCGTTTCATAAGCGATACAGGTCGCGTTTGATTCGACAAGTAATTGAGTTTGCACCGGATCGGGCGCGAGATGTAAATATGTAAACAGAATTTGACCTTCGCGCAGCATTTTACATTCGTTTGGTTGTGGCTCCTTAACTTTGACGATCATATCCGCTTTCTCATAGACCATCGAAGCAGTCGGTTCTATCTGTGCGCCAACTTTAATATAATCATCATCACTGAACCCAATACCTGCACCTGCTTGCGTTTCCACATAAACGATATGGCCGTAATTTATATATTCCATTGCGGCCGCAGGGGTTAAACCCACACGATATTCGTGATTTTTAATTTCTTTTGGCACACCTATTTTCATGATGTTTATCCATAATTATTCTGTCGATAGACAAATTATAGCGCATCGCTTCAGTCATTAAATTTCTTATTTTTAAAATTTGCGGTATATTATTTGGCAAATAACCATTATTTCAGTGACTTTTATGCTTATTAAAACGCCGAAACACCTAGATACTATCGATCGTAATATTCTAAATGTATTGCAACACCACGGGCGAATAGCCAATGTTGAGTTGGCAAGACAAGTTGGATTAAGTCCAAGCCCTTGTTTAGAAAGAGTAAAGCGTCTTGAGGAGCAAGGGTATATCACAGGCTATTATGCCCAACTCGATCCTAATAAACTCGGTGCGAGTATGTTGGTGTTTGTCGAAATATCACTCACTAAAACATCACCTGATATCTTTGCGGATTTTTCAGCAGCCGTCCAACAACAAGATGATATTCAAGAATGTCATTTGGTATCGGGGAATTTTGATTTTTTGCTCAAAACTCGTGTCGCTGACATGGCGAGTTATCGCAAGTTGCTTGGGGATACTCTTTTGCGTTTACCTGGGGTACGAGAATCACGAAGTTATGTAGTTATGGAAGAAGTGAAACACAGTCATCGTATAAAAATTGATTTAAAAAAACGATAAAAATTGCAAGTAACGCATCTTGATAGGGCTGTGTTAAGATATAAATAAATCTCTGAAGACGAGATGTAAGGGGTAAAATAAAATGGGGCAGATGACAGGTTTACAGCGTATTTACGAAACACTGATGATTGTGTTTTGTATGCTAGCTCTGTTCATTTTTTTAGCATTAATGTCATTTCACCAAGCCGATCCCGGTTGGACGCAAACAGGATTACAACCAAATATTCAAAACTGGATGGGACCGATCGGTGCTCACGTTGCTGACCTGTTGTTTTTCAGTTTTGGCTATCTCGCTTATTTTATGCCTTTTGGTTGTGCATTCCTGGGATGGTTTAGTTTTAAACAGGTTAAAAATTTACTGCAACTAGATTATCTAAACATTGCATTGCGAGTTGTTGGTTTAATGTTTTTGATCATTGCATGTACGGGCATCGCTAGTATTAACTTTGATGATATGTACTACTTCTCCGCTGGTGGCTTGTTTGGTGACATTATCGCGAGTGCGCTAACACCTCAATTTAACTTCATAGGCACAACGTTGTTATTACTGTGCTTTTTTGCCACGGGTTTTACATTACTCACGGGTATTTCATGGCTTAATATCGTCGATAAGATGGGCGAGGGTACTTTGTGGACAGGACAACATTTGTTACTTCTTCCAGGTCGTATACAGAACTTATCACTGCCTGCAATTCCTCGTTTATCGAGAAACTCCGAGCCTGAAGATGGAAATACTGAGCACAAAATCAATCGGTTTAAGCCAGTATTACCGTCCGGAGAAGATAGTTCGTTTGATATTAAACATGAAACACTCTATAAAGTGGATGACGAAGATGAACAGGCCAACATTGTCATTACCCGAGATAATGTTGCAGAACTTACAATTGACGATGTATCAGGTGAAAATAAAGAAGTTTCTGCATCAAAACCATCTAAAAACGTATACAAGACTCCAATTTCTGAGCCTAAAGGGGCGGTGAACTCACCTTTGGTTAAAAGCAAAATAATCGATCCGAATACGCCCATGCCCGAAGGTGAGTTACCATCATTTGATCTGTTAGACCGTCCAGATAAAGTCAAAAACCCAATTACACAACAAGAGCTTGAAGGCATTGCAAGGTTGGTTGAAGCAAAACTTGCGGACTTTAATATTGAAGCTAAAGTAGTGGGTGTTTATCCAGGACCAGTTATTACACGCTTTGAACTGGATTTAGCACCGGGTGTCAAAGTAAGCAAAATTACGTCTTTATCAAAAGACTTAGCTCGTGCTATGTCTGCAATCAGTGTGCGTGTTGTAGAGGTCATCCCAGGTAAGTCGGTCATCGGGTTGGAACTGCCAAACAAAAACCGCGAAATGGTTCGCTTAAGTGAAGTGATTAGCTCCGATGCATTCCAAGCCAATAGCAGTGCATTGACTATGGTGTTGGGTTCAGATATCTCTGGGAAACCTGTCGTGGTGGACTTGGCCAAAATGCCCCATCTGTTAGTTGCAGGTACGACTGGCTCCGGTAAGTCAGTCGGGGTTAATGTCATGATCCTTTCGTTATTGTATAAGTCCTCACCTGAAGATGTCCGCATGATCATGATTGATCCCAAAATGCTTGAACTCTCAGTGTATGAGGGGATCCCACATTTGTTAGCAGAAGTTGTTACGGATATGAAAGATGCAGCTAATGCACTGCGCTGGTGTGTAGGTGAAATGGAACGCCGATATCGATTAATGGCTATGCTTGGTGTACGTAATCTTAAAGGTTACAATGCTAAAGTCACCGAGGCTATTGAGGCCGGAGAGCCCATCCCAGATCCGTTATGGCAACCTGGCGATAGTATGGATGAAACTCCGCCAGCACTAAATAAATTACCCTCTATTGTAGTTGTTGTTGACGAATTTGCTGACATGATGATGATTGTGGGTAAGAAGGTTGAGGAACTTATTGCACGAATTGCTCAAAAAGCGCGTGCTGCAGGTATTCACCTTATTTTGGCTACACAGCGTCCGTCTGTTGATGTGATCACTGGTTTGATTAAAGCCAACATTCCTACTCGTATTGCGTTTCAGGTATCTGGCAAGATAGATTCAAGAACGATCCTCGACCAGCAAGGGGCTGAGACTTTGTTGGGCATGGGAGATATGCTGTATTTACCGCCTGGTACGGGTGTGCCAACTCGGGTGCACGGTGCTTTTGTTGATGATCATGAAGTTCATGCTGTTGTAGCGGATTGGAAATTACGTGGTGAACCTGAATACATAGATGAGATCTTAAATGGTGAAGCCAGTGGGGATACATTATTACCTGGTGAACAACCTGAAGGCGCTGATCAAGAGCTTGATGTGTTTTTTGATGAAGCCGTAGCGTTTGTGACAGAAACTCGTAAAGCGTCGGTTTCCAGTGTACAGCGCAAGTTCCGAATTGGATATAACCGTGCAGCTCGTCTTGTCGAACAGATGGAAGCAAATGGGGTCGTTTCTGCGCCAGGTCATAATGGTAACCGTGAAGTATTGGCACCACCTGCGCCAAAAGATTAAAGGAATGATGGATGCGTCATATAAAGTTTCACATTATGGTATTTGTTTTGTTATTCGTGTCATTTGCAAACATGGCGACAGAGAATAACTTAACCATTAATACACCAAAAAAGAATGCCAAAGAGCAACTTCAAACTGTTTTAAACCGCTTTAAGACATATCAAGCGGATTTTACCCAAGAGGTTAGCAATTCAGACGGAAACGTAGTGCAACAAAGTGTTGGTACAATAAAGATGGCCAGACCTGAGCAACTGCGCTGGCATGCGATGACGCCGGATGAAACGATATTGGTCGCTAATGGTACCGAAATTACGTACGCCGATATGTTCTTAGAACAAGTGTCAATTTATAAACAATCCAATTTAATCGACAATCATCCAATGATGTTGCTAAGCAGTAATGACGAAGAAGTGTGGAATAGGTTTTTGGTCACTGCTGCTTTCGAGCCTAATAATGCAAAATATACCTTCATCGTGAATCATGTTGTGCATGACAAAAATGATAATGAAGTAACATTAGTGTTTATTAATGACCAACTGATTGAGTTACGTGTGCATGATGGGCAAGGGAATACTAATCAATTTCACTTTGAGAATATCAAAGAAGACCAGCCATTGCCGTCTGATACCTTTACATTTTTAGCGCCTGAACATTTTGTCATAGACGATCAAAGTGGTTCCTAGCCTATGACTACTCCACCTGTGGCCCCACTCGCTGAGCGAATGCGCCCGCATACATTGGATTCATATGTTGGACAACAACATATCCTTGCTAAAGACCAACCCTTGTTCCGAGCGATCGAGCAAGGAGAACTGCATTCTTGTATTTTATGGGGACCACCTGGTACCGGCAAAACCACTTTAGCAGATATTATGGCGCAATATGCCAACGCTCAATTAATCAAGCTTTCAGCGATTGATGCTGGTGTCAAAGATATTCGTCTAGCTCTTGTTCAGGCTCAACAATACGCAACAGTAGTTTTTGTAGATGAGGTGCATCGTTTCAATAAAGCACAGCAAGATGCGTTTTTACCAGCGATTGAGTCTGGCTTAATTACGTTTATTGGTGCGACAACTGAAAATCCTTCTTTTTCTTGTAATAACGCCTTGTTATCGAGGACGCGTGTATATGTACTAGAGGCGTTGACTGAACAAGATATTCGAACGGTGTTAATTCATGCACTACAAACAGATATTATTTTATCTAAACAATCGTTATCGTTATCAGAAAGTGCCTCGGATGCAATAGTACACGTTGCTAATGGTGACGCACGAAAGGCATTAATGTGTTTGGAACTCGCCTCTGTGTCAAAACAAAGTGGCTCTGTTATTGAGTTTGTAGATGTTCAAGCGGCAGCTGGCTCAGCGATCCCCAGCTTTGATAAAGATGGGGACCATTACTACGATATGCTATCCGCGTTCCATAAATCAGTCAGAGGCTCCTCCAGTGATGGCGCCTTATACTGGTTTGCACGATTCTTACAAGCCAGTACAGATCCGACTCCCATCATGCGACGTTTGTTGGCGATAGCTTCAGAAGACATTGGCTTAGCCGATCCAAAAGCACTATCATTGTGTTTAGACGCTTGGGACACGTATCATCGAGTAGGAGCAGCTGAAGGTGAACGAGCCATTGCACAAGCATGTGTATATTGTGCTCTAGCACCCAAAAGTAATGCACTGTATACGGCCTTTAAGCAGGCTAAACTCACGGCTAAAGAGAGTGCTAATACACCTGTGCCTTTTCACTTGCGCAATGCACCGACCGCACTCGCTAAACAACAAAAACATGGTGAAGGATATCGCTATGCACACAATGAGCCAAATGCATATTCAGCAGGCCAGACGTATTTACCTGATGGTGTAAAAGGTGATTTTTATCAACCGAATGATCGCGGGTTAGAAAAAAAGCTCTCTCAAAAAATAGCGTATCTTGAACATTTAGACACAAAGAGGAAATCGTCATGATGTATGTATGGGTGGCGTTAGGTGGGGCATTAGGTGCTTTATTGCGTTTTATAATCAGTAATCAAGTTATGGCTGTTTTGGGTAAAGACTTTCCCTATGGGACACTAACAGTTAATGTCATTGGCTCATTTTTATTGGGAATAGCACTTGCTTATACCCACCAACTTCCGGATAATTCCGATACTTTTATCAAGGGCTTTGTAATGGTTGGAGTGCTCGGTGCTCTTACCACGTTTTCAACGTTTTCACTGGATACCGTTGCCTTGTTGCAACTAGAGCAGTACAGCAAAGCCATACTTAATATCGTACTTAACCTCGTGTGCTGCTTGAGCATGACGTGGTTAGCGCTTCACATTATGAAAGGATAAGCACAACATGCTAGATGCAAGATTATTGCGCGATGATTTAGAGAATACAGCCAAGCGTTTGGCTCAACGTGGATTCAAACTTGATACGGCTGGATTTGCATTACTTGAAGAGTCACGTAAGTCATTACAAGTCAAAACTCAAGAATTACAAAATGAGCGAAATGTGCGTTCTAAAAGTATTGGTAAGGCAAAAGCGGCTGGAGAAGACATTGCGCCGTTGTTGGCTCAAGTTGGACAACTTGGCGATGATTTGGATGCTGCGAAAGCGGAACTCGAAACAGTACTCACTCAAATCGATGCTGTTGTTGCAGGTATACCTAACTTACCAGACGAGAG
>JAAZVZ010000038.1 GCA_018623155.1 Glaciecola sp. | reverse complement strand
GCACCGGACATAACCAACGATTCTTTATTTGCCAACAGTAACGTTTTACCAGCTTGCACTGCGGCCATGCTGGTACTAAGGCCAGCACCACCAACAATCGCAGCCATAACTTTTGTCACAGCATGATGTTGTACGGCATCTATCGCAGCCGATTCACCAAACGCTAACACACCAGAGTAGCCAATTTTTTGAGCATAAGCGGTAGCTGAGTCCGATACACTCTGTTCGTGCAATACAACGACGCATGCGTCACATGCAAGTGCATCATCAAGGACTTGTGTATATTGTGTATTTGCCGTCAAAGCATAGACGCGGTAACGTTCAGAGTGACGCTTTACTACATCGAGCGTACTTTGCCCAATAGACCCGGTCGCCCCAAGGATAACTAGGGTCTCCATTAAGCCATCCAAACCACGTAACAAAAGGCAAATACTGGAAATGCAGCAGTCAGGCTGTCGATTCGATCTAATACGCCGCCATGCCCAGGTAAGAGACGACCACTGTCTTTGATCCCAGCGCAGCGTTTGAACATAGATTCGTTCAAATCTCCCATCGCAGATATCCCAACGGTCACTATCCCAATAACAATATGCAAACCAATTCGCGCAGGTTCAATCTGATAATGCAATGCAGCAAAAGCAATAATTGCCAACGAGGCAATCACTCCACCTGCTAGGCCTTCATAAGTTTTACCAGGAGAAACATTGGGACGAAGCTTGGTGCGACCAAACTTTACCCCAACAAAAAATGCACCAATGTCGGCCGCCCAAACGATCCCTAGCACGTAAAATATCAATGATGCGCCATAGAATGGATCAATATCAAACAGGCTGGTACGCAAGGATACAATCGCAACCCAAGTAGGCACCAGAGTAAATACACCAAACAAATTGCGAATTAAATTAGAACGCTGCCAAAAATGACTGTATTTGGGATACAAGATGATCATGACAACTGAGTACAACCACCATAACATAGCCAATCCCAAAGTCCCGAAATACAATGGATGTAAATCGTTTTGTTGCCAAATTTCTTCTGAAGGGACTACTATACTGAGGATGAAGCATATTGTTGTAATGAGAAGTGTAAAAAAGAGCTTCATGCGACGCTGAATCAGCCCTGACATGTTACCCCATTCATATGCTCCAAGGCCCATCACAAAGACGACTGCATACTGAAAATATTCAATCGGTAAAAATAAAATTGCTCCCAACGCACATGGCGCCAAGATTAAAGCGGTCATTATTCGCTGTTTTAGCATTGTACTTGTTCCGCGATCTTGCCAAAGCGGCGCTGTCGCTGTTGAAAGCTTTCAATGGCTTTAGAAAATGTTTGTTCATTAAAATCTGGCCATAACGTATCAGTAAAATACAGCTCAGAATAAGCACACTGCCATAGAAGAAAGTTAGATATGCGTTGTTCTCCACCAGTGCGAATCAATAAATCAAGTTCTGGGACATGAGCAAACGCTGTTTGCTGGTGGAAAGTTGTTTCACTGATGTCTGATAGTTGTAAAGACCCTTCATCAATCTGAGTCTGTAGTCGTTTAGTGGTTTCTACAATGTCCCAACGGCCGCCATAATTCGCCGCGATATTGAGGCACAACGCAGTATTATTCGCAGTCAAATTTTCTGCCTTGCGAATACGTTCAACTAAGCTGGGGTCAAAAGCAGACAAATCACCTATCACCTTTAGCCGAACATTATTTTTGTGGAGCTTTTTGACTTCGCTGTTCAAAACTAATTTAAACAGTTCCATCAAAACAGATACTTCTTCCTCAGGGCGCTTCCAGTTTTCAGAACTGAAAGCAAATAATGTCAAAGCGGGTATATTGTGTCTTCGTGCAAAACTGACTGAAGCCCGCACAGCGTCGACCCCCGCCTTGTGACCAAAAGTTCGCAACTTCCCTTGTTGCTGTGCCCAGCGTCCATTACCATCCATTATGATGGCAACGTGCTGTGGCAAATTAGCTGTATCCGTATTCAATACGGTTTCTTCCTTGGCAAACAACTTCATATGAATTTATATTTCCATTAATTCTTTTTCTTTTTCTGCCAGCATAAGATCTACTTTCTTGACAAAATCATTCGTCAAAGATTGTATGTTCTCTTCCGTTGCTCTGGCTTCGTCTTCACTGATTTCTTTTTCTTTCAAAAGATCTTTTACATCTGAATTAGCATCGCGACGAATGTTGCGAATGGCCACTCTACCACCTTCGGCTTCGTTTTTTGCGACTTTGATTAAGTCTTTGCGACGTTCTTCAGTCAGTGGAGGCAGTGGAATACGGATTGCACCACCTGCACTATTTGGATTTAAGCCTAAATCAGACATCATGATAGCTTTTTCAACCGCTTGGACAACTGATTTATCGAAAACCGAAACCGCTAGGGTACGGCTGTCTTCAGCCACCACATTAGCTAACTGTTTGAGTGGCGTATCCGCGCCGTAGTAATTCACATATATACTATCAAGTAAGCTCGGGTGAGCACGGCCTGTACGAATTTTGGCTAGTTGAGATTTTAAAGCCACTAGGCTTTTTTCCATGCGATCTTGCGCATCTAATTCAATTTCGTCTAACATGAGTTAACCTTCTATGTTTTCTGCATGAGTAATGAGGGTTCCCTCATCTTCACCAAGCACAACGCGTTTTAAACAGCCAGGCTTGTTCATATTGAATACCCTGATCGGTAAAGAGTGATCGCGGGCAAGAGTGAATGCAGATAAGTCCATTACTTTTAATTCTTTTTCTAACACTTCGTTATAAGTCAGTGTTTTGTATAACGTTGCTTCTGGGTCTTTTGCAGGGTCTGAAGTATAAACGCCGTCAACTTTCGTTGCTTTCAAGACCGCATCCGCTTCAATTTCAATACCGCGCAAACACGCTGCAGAATCGGTAGTAAAAAATGGATTGCCCGTCCCAGCGGAGAAAATTACAACACGGTTGGATTTTAGTAAACTGATTGCTTCGGCCCAATTATATCGGTCGCATACGCCATTTAAAGGTATTGCCGACATCAGACGAGCGTTCACAAACGCTCGGTGTAATGCATCTCGCATTGCCAAGCCATTCATGACAGTCGCGAGCATGCCCATGTGATCACCTACGACACGATTCATCCCTGCTTGAGCTAAGCCTTCACCACGAAATAAATTTCCACCACCGATAACCAAACCGACTTGGATACCCATTTCGACTAATTCTTTAATTTCTTGTGCCATTCGGTCAAGAACTTTCGCATCAATACCGAATTCACCGTCACCCATCAACGCTTCACCGCTTAACTTTAATAATATGCGACGATAAGCTGTCTTAGGAGCTATACTCATATTTTACTATCCTATAGTTAAATCGCCTTACCAGATGGCGATGGGCATAAAAAAGCACCTCCGTGGAAGTGCTTTTAGTGTATCTGATGTTACCCAGAGTAAAAAGCTTTTCGCTAAATTATTTCTTAGCAGCTTCCATCTGAGCAGCAACTTCTGCTGCAAAATCTTCTGATTTTTTCTCGATACCTTCACCCACTTCAAAGCGGATAAAGTTCACAACATCAGCGTCATTTGCTTTTAGAAGTTGACCAACGGTCTGGCTAGGATCTTTAACAAAAGGTTGACCGGTTAAGCTGATTTCGCCAGTGAATTTCTTCATGCGACCAGTGACCATTTTTTCTGCGATATCTGCAGGCTTGCCAGATTGCATAGCGATGTCGATTTGAATCGCTTTTTCTTTTTCAACGACGTCAGCAGGTACATCTTCAGGCTTAACAAACTGTGGACTTGCCGCAGCAACGTGCATAGCAACGTCTTTTGCTAGTTCAGCGTCTCCACCAGTTAATACTGCGATGACACCAATGCGACCGCCATGAACATAAGCGCCGAGGTTGTCACCGTCAACGTTTACTACGCGACGAGGTGAAATGTTTTCACCAATTTTGGCGACCAATGTATCGCGAGTTTCTTGTACTGTCGCACCGTCTAAGTCCGCGGCATTTAACGCATCCATATCATTGATGTTTTGGCTAGCTGCTAATTCAACAACTTTGTTACCAAACGCTAGGAAGCCTTCATCACGCGCAACGAAATCAGTTTCACAGTTAATTTCCATCATAGTGGCACGACCGCCATCTACTTTGGTTAAAATAACGCCTTCAGCAGCAATACGGCCGGCTTTTTTAGCGGCTTTTGCTTGACCTGATTTACGCATATTTTCAATCGCTAATTCGATGTCACCATCGGTTTCAACTAGCGCTTTTTTACAATCTAACATACCAGCGCCTGTGCGCTCGCGAAGTTCTTTTACCAGTGCTGCTGTCACTGCCATTGTTCAATCCTCAAATTTTCAAAATGAAAACGCCGAATAAAATTCGGCGTGTTTACAAGTGTAATAAGCTTATTCAGCCGCTTCAACAAACTCGTCTTCAGCTTGGACCGCGATGTTTGATTCACGTCCTTCGTTTACTGCATCTGCAGCAGCGTTTAAATAAAGCTGGATAGCACGAATAGCATCATCGTTACCAGGAATAATGTAATCAACACCATCTGGATTAGAGTTCGTATCAACAACACCCACGACTGGAATGCCAAGGTTGCGAGCTTCTGTTACCGCAATGTGCTCGTGGTCAGCATCAATTACAAAAATCACATCAGGCAATCCGCCCATGTCTTTGATACCACCTAAGCTATTTTCTAACTTAGTCATTTCGCGTTGTAACATAAGCACTTCTTTCTTAGTTAGCTTCTCGAAAGTACCGTCTTGAGATTGAGTCTCTAAGTCTTTTAAGCGCTTGATCGATTGACGTACGGTTTTCCAGTTCGTCAACATACCACCTAACCAACGTTTGTTTACGTAGTATTGACCACACTTTAGTGCGGCTTCTTTTACTGCTTCACCAGCTGCGCGTTTGGTACCAACAAATAGAACCTTGCCTTTTTTCTGTGACACAGAGTTAATAAAAGACAGTGCCTCGTTAAATAACGGAACCGTTTTTTCAAGGTTGATGATATGAACTTTGTTACGTGCGCCAAAGATGAAAGGCTTCATTTTTGGGTTCCAGTAACGAGTTTGGTGACCGAAGTGTACGCCAGCTTGTAGCATGTCGCGCATTGATACATTTGCCATGTTTAAAATCCTCAATTGGGGTTAGGCCTCCATACATCCCTTCACCCGATCCCTGTTTTGCACCTAATAGACAAGGCAATTTGCAAACAAGAACACCCCGGAGTCAGTGTCGATGTATGTGTGTTTTTATAAATGTAAAGCTTTGCTTTACTACGATTATTCCACAAAACCAAATTTTGCGGTGGCATATTAGACCATTTTTTGCTGTTAGTGGCAATGAAAAAACAACTTACACTTAATATTTTATTCAATTTCTACTCTCTCTTTGCACATATGCATAGGTGTTGTAAAATGCATACTTATTTACATATCCAAACTAGCTCAAAGGAAACGTAGTGGCTGCGACGATTAAGACACAAGAAGAAATTGAAAAAATGCGGATCGCAGGCAAACTGGCTGCAGAAGTGCTCAATATGATTGGTGAACACGTTGTAAAAGGTGTGACGACGGATGAACTCAATACCATTTGTCACAATTATATTGTTGATGTGCAAAACGGTATACCTGCACCACTTAATTATGGACAACCGCCTTTTCCTAAATCAATTTGTACCTCTGTTAATCACGTAATTTGCCATGGTATCCCCAGCGACAAAAAACTCAAAGACGGTGACATCGTCAATATTGACGTCACGGTAATCAAAGACGGTTATCACGGCGACTCTTCAAAGATGTTTGTAGTCGGCAAACCTTCAATATTAGCTGAACGTCTCATTCGCGTGACTCAAGAATGCCTGTATAAAGGTATAGAAATCGTCAAACCTGGTACGACACTAGGAGACATCGGGCACGTTATTCAGCAACACGCAGAAAGTCACCATTATTCAATTGTACGAGAGTTTTGCGGTCATGGTATCGGTGCAACGTTCCACGAAGATCCACAAGTTGTCCATTATGGCCGTCCTGGCACAGGTGATGTCTTGCAAGAGGGTATGTGTTTCACAATTGAACCAATGGTGAATGCCGGCAAACGCTATTGTAAAATATTACCGGATAACTGGACGGTAGTAACAAAAGATCGTAGTTTGAGCGCTCAGTGGGAACATACTTTATTAGTTACTAGTAATGGCGTAGAAATATTAACTCATCGCGAGGATGAATCAATTCCAAAGATAATCTCGCATTAAAATACTGGAAGTGCCATGCAACTAGTTGACCTTATTCAGCGCATTACTGCTATAAACTCGTTGCAAGACGTGTCGGTTTTTCGTCAATGTGTAACAGATTCCTATCAATGGATCGATAACACGTTCCCACATTGCGAGATTGATGAAATCATTCTTGGTAGAGCATATTTTGTGGATGCTTTAGTCCGCCAAGCATGGACTCTAAGCGGACTTGCTGACGAACCAAATCTATCCTTAGCTGCGGTCGGTGGTTATGGTCGAGGACAATTGCAGCCTCATTCTGATGTGGATTTATTAATCTTAAGTCGACGCACAATAAAACCCGAAATCGGCGAAAAAATCTCAGCCTTCATTACTTTATTATGGGATTGTAAGCTAGACATTGGGCAGTCCGTACGCACGATTAAAGATTGTATCGAACAAGCCAAAAGTGACATTACTGTCGCGACTAACTTAGTTGAGGCACGCTGTTTAATTGGTTGTCAAACAACCTTCGATGACATGCTGACTAAAGTTAATAATGATAGAGTCTGGACCAGCCAAGCATTTTTCCTCGCCAAGTACGAAGAACAAAAACAACGCCACCTTAAGTTTCATGGAACGGCTTACAACTTAGAGCCTAATGTTAAAGAAAATCCAGGTTGCTTAAGGGATATTCAATCGATTGGCTGGGTGGCCAAAAAGCATTTTCAAGAATTTGATGGCTATCAATTGGTTGGTCATGGATATTTTACCGAGATGGAACATCAAGAGCTGATTGATTGCCGCAGGCAACTTTGGCGCATTCGCTGTGCGCTACACATAGTTGCTGGACGTTCAGAAAATCGTTTGCTATTTGATTACCAAAGCGATGTTGCACATAAGCTCGGCTATCAACAAGAAGACAGTAAAGCAGTTGAGCACATGATGAAAAGCTTTTTCAGAGTAACTCGTCGAGTCAGCGAGCTCAATACAATGCTATTACAACGCTTCAAAATCGATATTCTTGGTGCGGATGTGGAGCCTGGCCTGACAATCAATGATAATTTTTATCACAATAATGGCCTAATCGTTCCCCAGCATACTAATGTCTTTCAAAGTCCATTGGATATTTTGCAGTTTTTGGAAGTCATCGCGCATACCCCTGAAATTAGAGGTTTGGATGGTGAGTGCATCAGGCAACTGCGCAACGCAAGGCGCAAATTTGCGACGCAATATTGGCAAGACTACCCTGAATGTCGTGAACAGTTCTTAAAGCTCATGCGCACGCCAAATTTTTTCGACTTTGCTTGGGATGTGATGTTTCAATATGGCATTTTGCAATCGTATTTGCCACAATGGGATGCCATCGTTGGCATGATGCAATTTGATTTATTTCACGCCTACACTGTGGACGAGCATACGCATCGCTTAGTCAAAAACCTCTATTTATACACTACCGAAGATAATTCCGAATTTCCTCGTTGCAAAAGCATTGTGACTGATTTAGAAAAGCCTGAGCTATTATATCTTGCCGGGATATTTCACGATATAGCCAAAGGTCGTGGTGGCGATCACTCAAAACTTGGCGCACAAGATGTCATTGCTTTTGGTGAAAAACATGAGCTATCACCAGAGGATATCCAAATCATCAGTTGGCTTGTGGATTCTCATTTATTAATGTCTGTGGTTGCCCAGCGACGAGACATCTACGATCCAGAAGTCATTCACGATTTTGCTACTGCAGTCAAAACCCCTCATCATTTGAACTTATTGTATGCACTCACACTAGCAGACATTCGGGCAACAAATGATAACTTATGGAACGATTGGAAATCCTCTCTACTCAAAGAGCTATATGTGCTAACACAAAACGCACTTGCCAATGGTTTACAATGTCAGGTCTCACTGAAGGAGCGTGCCCAAGCAAACCGAGAGTCTGCGTTGTTACTCTTGCTTAATCAATTTGATAAATCCATCATTGACTCTTTGTGGACTCGCTTTGATGATGCGTACTTTACGCGTTATAAGCCGATCCAAATTGCGTGGCATACAGAACAAGTCTTGCATCATGGTTCAGCAGACCAGTGGCATATTAGTATGGCAAACCACACCACTAAGGCCGGTACAGAGCTTCTGGTTTATGGCAAAGACCGTCCAGCTGTTTTTGCGCAAATTGCGTCTGTACTCGACGCTGCAAATTTGTCTATCCTTGATGCCAATATCGCAATCACTGACGATGGTTATGTGTTTGATAGTATTATTGTAGTGGACGAACACAATCACAAAATCAGCTCCGAAAAACGCCGATCCAACTTATGTCATGCGATTGAAGCACAACTAGAAAAACCGGAAAACACCCATCACAATCAACGCAAACTCTCGCGACAATTAAAACAACTCAGTGTCCCTACCAAAGTGCGTTTTTTTGAAACGAAAGATGATGCAACATTAATCGAATTAGAAGCTTTAGACAGTCCGGGGTTACTTGCAAAAGTGGGTCACTTATTTGTAGACTTTAATCTCACCTTAAGACTTGCTAAAATATCTACCATAGGCGAGCGCGCAGAAGACGTGTTTATTGTTATCGATGCCCATGGAAGAGCCCTCAGTACAGAAACCCAACTTGCTTTAAAAAAGCAAATAATCAAAACCTTAGATCAAGCGGAACACTAATCACTTATGTCACAATTACAAACCACGATTGAAGCGGCTTTCGAGGCGCGAGATAGCATTACGCCTAGTACTGCAAGCCAAGAAATCAAAGATGCTGTTAATGAAGCCAT
>JAAZVZ010000010.1 GCA_018623155.1 Glaciecola sp. | reverse complement strand
TTTTTTAAAGTTTTTTGTGAATATTTTCACTCAAACCAGATTGTCTAAAAATCCTGCAAACCCAGATAAAACCTAGCTTTGCTGTCGCTTTAAGTGGTTACCCCCTCAAGCGAGATGCGCATTGTACAGACTTAAATTAAGCCGTCAACACTTTATTTTAAATTATTTGAATTAAATACAAAAAACCGAGCATAGCCCGGTTT
Organism: Glaciecola sp.; assembly: GCA_018623155.1. Lineage (GTDB taxonomy): Bacteria > Pseudomonadota > Gammaproteobacteria > Enterobacterales > Alteromonadaceae > Opacimonas. The sequence continues at coordinate 79,407 of JAAZVZ010000010.1, read as the reverse complement.
TTCTTGGAATCTCTGAACGCTAGTCTATTGAACCAGAGTCAGCTCCATTGTTCGATCCTTTTTCAGCTTGGATCCTCATGTAAATTTCTTCACGATGAACGGATACTTCTTTGGGGGCATTCACACCGATACGAACTTGGTTACCTTTTACACCAAGCACGGTCACAGTTACGTCGTCACCCACCATTAAAGTTTCTCCAACACGACGAGTCAAGATAAGCATTGCTTTGCTCCTGTTCCTTATAATTATCATCCATGGTTTTGTGAAAACGTATGGTTAACTTCATCCTTGAGGCTTTTGGTCACACGAAACACCTTTCTAAGTATTGTTCAAGTTATCAAAAATACTAAATTTTTTCTTGAATAAATTGATATACAGAGTCTAGTGCCTTGTCCAAGTGCTCAGGTTGAGTTCCCCCAGCTTGAGCCATATCAGGTCTACCACCACCTTTGCCACCTACTTGCGTAGCCACAAAGTTAACCAGTTCACCTGCTTTTACAACGTTAACTAAATCGCTTGTCACTCCAGCAATTAAATTAACTTTGCCATCTCCAGGAACACCTAACACGATAAATCCTGAAGATAATTTTTGTTTCAACTCATCCAACATGCCTCGCAAGGCTTTTGCTTCAATACCTGACAGATTCGCTGCCAGCACGTTATGCTCTCCAATTTTTTTGACTTGACTGAGCAAATCGTTCCCTTGTGAAGAGGCGAGTTTTTGTTTGAGCTGTGTCAGTTCTTTTTCTAATTTTTTTAACGTATCTTGTTGTTGTTGTGCTTTATCAACAATTCCAACAAGATCTGATTTTAAAACCGCTGCAATTGTTTGTAATGATGTTTGCTGTGTTTGTACTGCGTTTAACGCAAGTTCACCCGTGACGGCTTCAATTCTGCGAACACCTGAAGCAATGCCACCTTCTGAAGTGATTTTGAAGAAACCAATGTCACCGGTTGCATTGACATGGGTACCACCACATAACTCAGTAGAAAACGTCCCCATTGATACAACACGCACTTGCTCATCGTACTTTTCACCAAACAGAGCCATCGCTCCAGCCGCTTTTGCGGCATCTAATTCCATCAATTGAGTGTTTAATATGTGATTCTCACGAATTTGAGCGTTCACTAATGATTCAATCTCACTTAATTGTTCGTTGGTAATCGCCTCAAAATGTGCAAAGTCAAAACGTAGCTTCTCGTGATCAACCAATGACCCTTTTTGTTGTACGTGCTCACCAAGCAACTCTCTCAAGGCTGCATGCAACAAATGTGTAGCAGAGTGATTCAATTTTATGGCTTGACGACGTGATGCATCCACTGCGGTATTGACAATATCGCCAACTTTAACAGATTGTTGCGCAACACCTTGATGTCCGAATGCATGACTGACTTTTTGTGTATCTTGAACAACAAACAACACACTACCCGATGAATCAAGCAAATCACCGGTATCACCTACTTGACCACCTGACTCAGCATAAAATGCCGTTTTATCTAATATCACCAGCGCATTTTGCCCAGCCTCTACTGAGTTAACCGATTGATTATCTACAATCACTTCTAACACGGTTGCGTTTGACATCGTCGTATCATATCCGGTGAATTCGGTTTGATGACTGATATTCAAAAGCTCATTATAATCTGTACCAAAATTACTCGCGGATTGCGCTCTTTCACGTTGCGCTTGCATCGCCTTAGCAAAACCCTCTTCGTCAATCGTGAAGTTTTGTTCGCGAGCCACATCTGCGGTTAAATCTGCTGGGAATCCGTAAGTGTCATACAATTTGAATACCGTTTCACCCGGAATAACCGTACCTTCAAGTTCTGCGAGAGCGGCGTTTAAAATTTGCATCCCTCTATCAAGCGTTTTTGCAAACTGTTCTTCTTCAACTCGTAACACTTTTTCAATCACAGGTTGTTGGGCAGCCAATTCTGGGTAAGCTTCCCCCATTTGCGTATTCAGTGCAGCAACCAACTTATAAAAGAAGATATCATCCGCACCTAATTTATAACCATGCCGCACAGCTCGACGAATAATTCGACGCAATACATAACCACGTCCTTCATTAGACGGCATCACACCATCCGCAATCAAAAACGCACAAGAACGAATGTGATCGGCAATCACGCGCAAAGATTTATCTTCAAGATCAGATGACCCCACAATCTGCGCAGCCGCTTTGATCAACGCTTGAAATATATCGATTTCATAATTGCTGTGAACATCTTGCAAAATAGCAGAGATACGTTCTAAACCCATGCCCGTATCAATCGAGGGTTTTGGCAAAGGTGCCATTGTCCCATCAGCCGAGCGATTGAACTGCATGAATACCAGATTCCAGATCTCGATAAAACGGTCACCATCTTCTTCTGGTGAGCCAGGAGGGCCGCCCCAAATATGCGCACCGTGATCGTAAAAAATCTCAGAACAAGGACCACAAGGTCCTGTATCGCCCATTGACCAGAAATTATCTGATGTGGCAATACGAATGATTTTGTCTTCCGGTAGGCCAATGTCATTTTGCCAAATGCCAAACGCTTCATCATCTTCGGCGTATACTGTTACTAAAAGCTTCTCTTTAGGAAGTCCTAATTCAACAGTCAAAAATTCCCATGCAAATCGGATCGCATCCGTTTTGAAATAATCACCAAAAGAGAAATTTCCGAGCATTTCAAAGAAAGTATGATGGCGAGCGGTATAACCTACATTATCTAAGTCATTGTGTTTACCGCCAGCTCGAACACAGCGTTGCGAAGACACAGCGCGTTGATAATTGCGTTGTTCTGTCCCTAAAAAGACGTCTTTAAACTGATTCATCCCTGCATTAGTAAATAGTAACGTTGGATCATCAGCAGGAACAAGGGATGACGAAGCCACGGTTTGATGACCGTGCTTGGCAAAATAGTCTAAAAAGGATTGTCTAATCTGTGCGGTAGTACGCGCCATTTTCGTTCCTGTAAAATGCTTTTAAATAAAAAGGCGTAATTTTGACGAATGCAAAGAAAAATTACAATCGTCATATTCCTTAATTACATAAATTATACATAAAATTTTGGTATTAGGAACAAAAAATAGACAATTGTCGTAAGAAATATCCTACATTTTTATATCTGAAAGGAGATTGCATGCTCAATCTCCTCCATGCTAAATCCACGATATTGTAAGAAGCGCATTTGCTTTTGTTTATCCTTAATGTCTACAGCTAAGACTTCACCAAATCGTTTCAGTTTGACTTGGTAAGCAATTTCAAACCAGTCAGGCTCAAGTTCGGCCAGTGCTTCATCGACTAGGAAGGGTTCAATATTATGTACCTTTAATCCTTGTTTGATGCGAAACCAGCCTTGTCCTTTTTGCATGCTGTGGCGTATAAAGTGATACACAAAACGCGCGTCAGATTGAATATCTTTGACGACAAATTGGTTCAACACCTCCCATATTTCATCTTCAGCAAACCCCTTTAGCAGGAGCTTATCCAAGCATTCTTTCTGACTGTGTTCTCGACGTGACAGCATATGCGTGATGTGGTGACGAATTTTAGATGTGTTTTCCATTGTGCAAAGACTCTGTGAACTATCTATGTTAGTGTAAAGTATTGAAGTAAAACCGCAATGCTAGGAGCAATAACAGAGCATGTCTCTCTTTTTACGTTCGTATAATTCGATAAGTGAGATCCCCAAAACTACATGGAACACCGCGTTTGCTGATGGGGGCCCATGTTTGAGTCATGCTTTTTTGCAGTGTCTAGAGAACAGTCATTCTGTTGGAGAAGACACCGGTTGGCAACCTTATCACCTTGCTTGGTTTAAGGATGGAGATATTATTGCACTTATGCCTGGCTACAAAAAGTTACACTCATACGGTGAGTATATTTTTGATCATAGTTGGGCAGATGCTTACAGACGCTACGGCTTGCAATATTATCCCAAATGGATCAATGCCATTCCATTTACTCCAGTGACTCAACAGCGCCTCGGAATCGTACCAAACAAAGGAGTGGAAATGGACGTTCTAATGAGCGCCCTAACGGAATTCATCGCTGCACAAAACCTCTCCTCGGCTCATTGCTTATTTCTCAATCAAACTGAAATAGATACCCTCAATACTACAGAGTGGGCGCATCGTACTTCTGTGCAATTTGAATGGTACAACCAGCAATATACAGATTTTGCAGAGTATCTGTCTGCCCTAACCGCAAGGCGTCGACGCTCGATTAAAAAAGAACGGAAAAGCATCGCCAAGCAATTGGTTCGTATCGAGCACAAATTTGCTGATACGCTGACGCAATGCGATATGGATTTATTCTATCAGTGCTACCAAATCACCTATCTCAAACGCAGTGGTCACAAAGGGTATTTGACGCAGGCATTTTTTGAAGACTTATTTGCTACTTGTCATGAAAATATTCTACTGGTCATAGCTTACCAAGATGAGCAACCTATTGCTTCCGCTTTTTATCTCTATGACAACAACGTATTGTATGGCCGTTATTGGGGGGCCTTAAAAGACGTATCAGGGTTACATTTTGAATGTTGCTACTACCAAGGAATCGAGTTCGCTATTGAACAGGGTATTGAAAGATTTAATCCAGGTACTCAAGGAGAACACAAGATCCTTCGCGGCTTTGCTCCAATTACATGCCATTCTCTCCACTACTTGGTCGAACCTCACATGCATAAAGCTGTTCAGGATTTTGTTGAACGGGAACGTCCTGCTATCGAACAATACCGCAAAGAATGCGAAACCTTATTGCCCTTCAATCAAGATAATTCGTAACAAGTTGTGTTTTTGGTATGTAAACACTGGAAAATATACCGACAGATTTGTACTATCTCAATTAATTACAATAACGAGATAGACAACGACATGCGCAAAACAACTTTAGCCCTTTCGGTCACTTCAGCCTTGATGGTTTCATCAATGTTACTCTCAGGCTGTCAACCTAGCACTCAATCGCCAGCACCAACATCCACAGCCAAAGCGGTCGTCGCTCAACCTGAATTAGGCACTTTTGGTGTAGATTTAAGCGCTCGTGATATGAGCGTCAAACCAGGTGATGATTTTTTCATGTACGCCAGTGGTACTTGGTATAACAACTTTGAGTTACCATCTGACAAAACGCGTTTCGGTGCATTTGACACGTTAGCTGAACGCTCAAATGACCAAGTCAAAGCCATCATTGAAGAGCTTGCTGCCAAAAAAGATCTCAGCGGTGATGAGCAACGTGTTGCAGCATTTTACAATGCGTATATGGACACAGAAAGACTCAACGAACTGGGCCTCACACCTCTCAAACAAGATTTGGAAAATATTGCACAGATTGACGATGTCACAAAACTCACAGCGGCTTTTGGGGAAGCATGGTTAACAGGTTCATCCACACCAATTGGTGGCTGGATGGGCTTTAATCGCACCAATCCTGATGAATATCAATTACAACTTGGTGTAAGTGGATTGAGCTTACCAGACCGTGATTATTACTTGGTCGATAATGAGCGGTTTGCCGATATCCGCAAAGCTTTTGTTGATCACGTTGCACAGATGATGGCGTTTACGGGCTTAAGTAACGATGATGCTCAACGTGCAGCCCAAAATGTCCTTGCCATTGAAACCGCCATTGCTCAGATTCAATGGCCACGTGAAAAACGTCGCAATCGTGATTTAACACTCAACCCAATGACGCGAGAAGAATTAGAAGCAACGTACTCTGGGTTAGACTGGGATACTTTATTTGCCTCATCTGGTTATGCCATTCCACAACTCAACGTCACACAACCTGACGCAGTTGCATCGATGATTCAACTCATCAATGAAACAGATCTAGCAAAGTGGCGCGAATATTTGACATATCATATTGTGTCTAACAACGCTTCGTATTTGTCTGAAGAAATCTACAACGCGAACTTCGCTTTTTACGGCACTAAGCTCAATGGTCAGCAAGAACCGAGACCACGTTGGAAGCGCGCAATTTCACAAATGTCAGGCACCAGTAGTCTTGGTTTTGTCATTGGTAATGTATATACCGCGAAACACTTTCCTGAAAGCTCAAAAGCCAAAATGTCAGAATTGGTTGAAAACCTTCGTACTGCATTGGGTCAACGCATCGAAAACTTAGATTGGATGGGTGAGGCAACGAAAGTCGAAGCATTAGCCAAACTCAAAGCCTTCCGTCCTAAGATAGGTTATCCAGATTACGATGTAGATTTTACTGGATTAGACATTGTGGAAGATAACTTGCTTGGAAATATCCGCGCAATTCGACAGTTCTTCCAAGCAAAAGACGTTGAAAAAGAATTCAAAACAACGGACAAAGATGAATGGTTCATGGTACCTCAGCGCGTTAACGCCTATTACAACCCGTCATTTAATGAGATCGTCTTCCCTGCTGCGATCTTGCAACCGCCGTTTTTCGATCCTAATGCTGATCCAGCCGTTAACTACGGTGCGATTGGGGCTGTGATTGGACACGAAATGGGCCATGGTTTTGACGACCAAGGTTCTAAATCCGACGCTAATGGTGTACAACGCAACTGGTGGACGGACGAAGACCGCGCGGCATTCGAACAAAGAACGCAAATGCTCGTTGAGCAATACTCTGCCTATGAACCCATTGAAGGGAACTTTGTGAATGGCAAAAATTCATTGGGCGAAAACATCGGTGATGTAGGCGGATTAGCTATGGCGTACCACGCATATAAATTAAGCCTAAATGGCAAAGAAGCCCCTATCATCGACGGCACAACCGGTGACCAACGTTTCTTCTTAGCTTGGGCGCAAGTGTGGAAAGAAAAACGCACCGAAGAAAGCATGCTGAATCAATTGCGTGGTGGCACGCATTCGCCAGGACAATTCAGAGCATTGGCGCCGCGTAATCATGACGCATGGTATGAGGCGTTTGATGTGCAACCTGGAGATGCGTTGTATCTCGCGCCTGAGGAACGTGTGCGAATTTGGTAACGTGCTCATCACAAAAGGCCGCATTTAATGCGGCCTTTTTTACGCTGCAAAATCCGCTATTGACTTCGGCCTTGCCACTGCAGAATGCAACTCCCAAAAGTACTGATGCGAATCGTATTGCGCCGCATCTAAGTCAATACTAGCAAGTTTATTGGGATCGCTAAACTGCATGGTCGTTGGGCCAAACTCTTGCAAGGGTTTGCGGACATCATGCGCTTGGTGGAAATAGCTCACAAAATCATGCTCAAGTGCCACAGACTTCGGGTATTGTAACGCATCATCCGGCATTGCATAACGATTCACTTTAAGGACAGTATTGAGACCACTAGAGTCTGCTAAATCGTACCTATGTTGTAAATACGCTTTGAACTGAGCATAGAATCGCTCCCATCCTGATGGCATCGATTTATCTTGATTAAAGAATCTCAATGCCCAGGCTACAGCTGTGAACTGCCGATTGATTAACGCCATGTCATCTAGCAAGTCACTCATCAACTGTCCCGCCGATATGCCATATTCCCACTGCAAATAACGCATGGTATAACGCAACAAACCATACCCATCTGCCATTACGTAGATTTCATGCAACGCTTTCATCCGCGACAAATCTTCTTGGGTATAACTATAGGTAGAGGTCAAATAATTATGCTCATCGGCTTGGATTTGATATTTCTCCATATAACTAGGCTCAGCCATAGGACTATTGGGTAATAACTGTGTAGGATACGCTTTGACCGACACGTCCATATCAATATAGCGTTGCAGATCCGCAGTAAACGACTCGACGGTCATGCCAGGTAGCCCAATCATCAAATCCGTGGATAAAGGCAGGTTCAAATCGGTAAACGCTTGTGCCAGTTCATCATAGCGCTGAGTGCGAATATTTTTCCGATTAATGACCTCTAACGTATTTTCATCTGTGGTTTGAATGGAGATGATGCCTTGTCCGATGATCCCTCCTTCTGAGAAGACTTTAATGATCTCGACCAAGCGCCATGTTGAATTTTTGGTGTAATTCACCACGATTTCTTGGGGGTAGCCGTACTTTTCTTTGGTTTCAACTATGTATTTGGATATTTCAATGTCCCGGTCATATAACCCGTAGTTGGCATCAGCAATCCATAAAACGCGAATTTGATTACGCCCTATCCAATCTATCTCATCTTTGACTCGATCAAGGTCAAATTTACGAATTTTCTGGTTGGTAGCACTGCCCCAATCACAAAACGTACAGCCATACGGACAGCCTCGATTGGTTTCAATAATGGCCGCTTCTACTCGACCTTGATATCCATCAAATACACCGTCCAAATAAGGGGATGGGATCATATCCGGCGATTTCATTCGTTCTCTTGAACCCGTACGCAACACATTGCGAGTAAGACCATCGCGATAGGTGATCCCATTTACTTGGGATAAATCATGACTGTCTGCGACGATTTTGCCTTGTTCATTACGCTGGACTTGTTCTAATAAATCAGTGATGGTTATCTCACCTTCTCCGTGTACCGCGACATCTACAGAAGGGTTCTCAAACATAAAATCCTGACATGCTTGCGCATAATCGGGTGTGGATGGGCCCCCATGCACGGTAAAATTCGCAAAATTATGCTGTTTAACCGCTTGAGATATCTGCATATTGACATCAATGGACCACATATAATTGGAGAATAACCAAACCCCTGGTCCAAATTTGCGATAAGGACCTTCTAAGATCTGTTGTGGACTAAGGTAATTGATCGGTATCAAAGTAAAGCGGGACAATAAAGTGCCGTCTTGATATGCGGATATGGCGCTGTACAAGACCCCCAACGCGAGCGGTAAGTGATTTTCCATATGCGGCACAAAATAGATCGGAACCCTGTCATCCACCTCTACATCCTGCCAGTGAACGGGTAAACCCAAACCACTTGGCGTACTACTTGTAAAGGGCGTCAATACAGGCTCAGCGGTTTCAATCAGTTCTTTTTCTGACACGAGTAGCCCAAGGGCAAATGCCGATGCCATTAAGCCCTCTATATCCAAATTCGCAATAAGAGGACCTTTTTGTTGCATCACCTCGGCTTTGCTTTTGCCATCAGCAAAAGCCAGAATAGCAATCGCTTCAAGCGGACTGAGCAACACAAAACACTCGCGGTTGGCCGACCATGCACACAACCCTTCCTCAGCCAAACACAAAGCAAAATGAGTACTTAAACGAAGCTTTTCGGGAGTTTGCTCAGATGAGGCATGCTGACGGATGGGTTGAACATCAGAAAAAGTGGGAGGGTGCTCGACGTGGTCAACTAACACGCCAGCGCTTTGATACTGGCCTAATCTTTGTTCAATTTGCGCGGTTTGAAGATGCGCAAAGAACTGTTGAAAAACCGACTCTTCGCGAATTGGAGTAATCATGTCATTGCTTGACCTAACACGACACAGAACATCTAACATAACAAGGTCAGGATCACCAACCGGCACAGAAGGCGTATTACCAGTGATATCCGCCAACAGGGGCATCCCATTGCGGTAAAAAATCAATTTGTGTCGATTCAGTTGCAACGCTATTACTCCGCGCTTGTTGTTATTATGTTAACGATTATAACAACAAACAACGGAATTTACAGGTTCGGGGCCAACCATTGCTCCATTTCTCGCTCAGACCATCCCTTTGCCTCAGCGTACGCTTGTGCCTGGTCGCCTTGGATCTGCGCGATGGCAAAATAACGCGCGTCAGGGTGCGCAAAATACCATCCAGATACCGATGCACCAGGCCACATCGCATAACTTGAAGTCAATTGCATTCCGATGCGCGCTTCAACTTGCAACAAATCCCAAATAAGTTGTTTCTCGGTGTGCTCAGGACAAGCCGCATATCCAGGTGCCGGACGAATACCTTGATATTGCTCGCGGATCAAAGAGTCATTATCTAGAGACTCATCTGGCGCGTACCCCCAATAATCTACCCTCACTTGTTGGTGCAGATACTCAGCAAAGGCTTCGGCTAATCGATCAGCAATGGCTTTAACCATAATCGAATTATAGTCATCTCCTACATTTTCAAATGATTTGGCAAGCTCATCCTCACCGATCCCACCGGTCACAGCAAAGGCCCCAATATAATCTGTACGACCCGAGTCTGCAGGCGCTATATAGTCGGCTAAACAATAGTTGAAGCCTTTAGGCTTTTCCGTTTGCTGACGTAAATGATGTGCTGTAAATATCTCACTCGCATCATTTTCAATCACAATCCGTTCATCAACACTGTTGGCTGCAAACAAACCAAACACGCCTTTACACACCAAACCACCCTCTTGTTCCAGACGATCTAGAAGCGCGTTAGCGTCTGCAAACAATTGCGTTGCTTCTGCACCGACAATTTCGTCTTGCAAGATCCGCGGGTATTTACCCGCCAGTGACCAAGTCATAAAAAATGGTGTCCAATCAATGTATTGACGTAATGTTGTGATGTCAGCTGACACTTCAGTCACCCCTAACTTACGGGGTTTAATAATTTCGGCCTTTTCCCAATCACACGTAAACTTATTGTCTCTGGCTTGCGCTAACGTCACCGGTGCTGTACGTGGTTTCTTGCGTGCATGTTGCAGACGTACCGTGTCGTATTCTTTGGCAAGCTTGTCGGCAAAGACTGCTCGTGTCTCTTGGTTCAGTAGTTGTTGACACAACCCAACTGCGCGGGAAGCGTTCGAGACATAGACCGTTGGGTGCTGATAATGTTCGTCAATTTTGACCGCCGTATGCGCCTTGGAAGTCGTCGCGCCACCAATGAGTAGAGGTAAATCCATTCCCGTTCGCTGCATCTCTTTGGCCACATAGACCATCTCATCCAGTGAAGGCGTGATCAACCCTGACAAGCCAATCATGTCAGCATTCTCATCACGTGCAACTTGCAAAATCTTGTCACAAGGCACCATGACACCCAAATCAATGACCTCAAAATTATTGCATTGTAATACGACACCCACGATGTTTTTGCCAATATCATGCACATCGCCCTTGACCGTGGCCATCACAATTTTGCCATTGGATTTGGTCGTGCCGTCTTTTTCTGCTTCGATAAAGGGTTGTAAATACGCAACCGCTTGTTTCATAACGCGTGCAGACTTAACGACTTGTGGTAAAAACATTTTGCCTTCGCCAAATAAATCCCCAACCACATTCATGCCGTCCATGAGTGGACCTTCAATCACATGCAAAGGCTTCTCGGCAGCCAAACGAGCCGCCTCAGTATCTTCGATAATGTATTCCGTAATACCTTTAACCAGTGCGTGCTCTAAGCGTTTGTTGACAGGATAATCACGCCATGCCAAATCTTCGATTTTAGCGGCCTTACCATCACCTTGGTATTTGGGTGCGAGTTCTAACAAACGGTCGGTGGCGTCTGGATGACGATTAAGGATCACATCTTCGACTGCATCACGTAATTCTTGCGGGATCTCATCATAGACTTCAAGTTGCCCCGCATTGACGATCGCCATGTCCATTCCGGCCTTTATCGCATGGTACAAAAATACAGAGTGCATGGCTTCTCGAACCGGATTATTGCCTCTGAATGAGAATGAGATATTCGACAAACCACCAGAAACGTGAGCATGTGGTAATTGAGTACGGATCATGCGAGTCGCTTCAATAAAATCGACAGCATAATTGTTATGTTCTTCGATCCCTGTCGCCACAGCAAAGATATTCGGGTCAAAGATAATGTCTTCAGGTGGAAAGCCCACTTCATTGACTAACAAATCGTAACTGCGTTTACAGATCTCAAATTTCCGGTCAATCGTATCGGCCTGCCCGACTTCATCAAAGGCCATAACAACCGTTGCCGCGCCGTAGCGTTTCAGTAATCGAGCTTGATGTAAAAAAGGTTCTGGACCTTCTTTTAAACTGATCGAATTGACCACCGCCTTGCCCTGAACACACTGCAGACCGGCTTCGATCACCTCCCATTTAGATGAATCAATCATGATCGGTACACGAGAAATATCGGGTTCTGAGGCGATTAAATTGAGAAAACGTACCATGGCCGCTTTCGAATCCAACATGGCTTCATCCATGTTGATGTCAATGATTTGCGCGCCATTTTCGACTTGCTGGCGAGCAACATCTAGAGCCGTTTCGTATTCTTCATTAAGTATTAATCGTTTGAAGACCGCTGAACCGGTGACGTTCGTACGCTCACCGATATTGATAAAACTGGAAGCTGATTGCATGACGCCTCCTAATGAGTAAACGGTTCAAGACCGGATAAGCGCATCTTAACCGGAATCTCAGGAATCATACGTGGTGCTTTGTCTGCAACCACCTTTGCCATAGTGGCAATATGCTCAGGCGTTGAACCGCAACAGCCACCAACGATATTCACCAAACCACTGCTGGCCCATTCTTCTAGGTGCTGTGCCATTTCCGTAGCATCCATGTCGTATTCCCCAAACTCATTGGGTAAACCTGCATTAGGGTGCGCTGACACGAGTACTTCACACACATTAGCCAATTCAGCGACATAAGCGCGCAATGCATCTGGCCCCAGAGCACAATTGAGTCCGAACGCAATCGGCTGAATATGCCGCATCGAATTATAAAAGGCTTCTGTGGTTTGCCCCGATAAAGTACGGCCTGATGCGTCAGTAATTGTGCCTGAAACCAATACGGGCACAGAGTGTCCTAACTCGGCGAAGACGTTTTCGACCGCGAACGCTGCGGCTTTGGCATTGAGTGTATCAAATATCGTTTCCAACATAATCAGATCCGCTCCACCTTCAAGCAAACCTTTGGTTGCAGATTCATAGGCTTCCACTAACTCGTTAAACGTGACATTGCGTTTACCTGGGTCATTCACATCCGGAGAAATGGATGCCGTGCGGTTTGTCGGGCCAAGTACACCAGCAACAAAACGAGGTTTATCTGAAGAGGAGTATTCTGTACATGCCGCTTTTGCAATCTGCGCTGCCGCGACATTTATCTCATAAGCGATATCTTGCATATCGTAATCCGCCATCGCAATGGTTGTTGCGTTGAAGGTATTGGTTTCAATGATGTCACTCCCAGCTGCCAAATACTGTTTGTGAATAGTCGCTATCGACTCGGGTTGAGTTAACACAAGTAAATCGTTATTGCCTTTGACATCACAATGCCAATCAGCAAATCGCTCACCGCGATAGTCTTTTTCGTCAAACTTTAAGGCCTGGATCATAGTGCCCATAGCACCATCTAACAATAAAATGCGCTCTTGTGCGAGCGCTAATAAGGTATGTTTCACTCGATTATCTCTTGCCTGTTGCGAGTTGTGTCAAATCATAAGGAGTGGTTTGATACACATAGTAGTTGAGCCAATTAGTATAAAGTAGAGTGCCATGCGAACGCCATCGGACAATAGGCGCATGGTCAGGATCGTCATTGGTAAAATAATTCACCGGGATCTGAGGTGGTTTGCCGGCCTCACTGCCATTTGCCAAATCGCGTGCATATTCTTGAGCCAACGTATCGCTATCATATTCAGGGTGCCCTGTAATAAACACATTCCGTTTGTCTCGGGTTGCACAAATGTATGCCCCCGCCTCATCGGAGGCGGCAAGAACATCAATATTGCCTGTATTGGAATAGACCTCTACCGGAATATCACCAAAGCGAGAGTGAGGTGCCCAAAACATTGGGTCAAAGCCACGCATTAACTCGTTGGTCGGTGCTAACACTTGATGTTCAAACACGCCCGAAAGCTTTTGCGCTCGAATATCGCGCACCACACCATGAAAATGATACATCGCCGCATGTGCCGCCCAACATAAGTACAAGGTCGACTGAACGTTGGTTTGCGCCCAATCAAAGATCGCAGTGATGTCATCCCAATAGGTTACCGCTTCATAATCCATAAACCCCAAAGGCGCCCCAGTGATAATTAGGCCATCGTATTGCTTATCCGAAATTGAGGAGAAATCTTTATAAAACGCATCCATGTGCGATTGCGGAGTGTTTTTAGAGACACTGTTATCGATCCGAATTAAATCAATATTAATTTGTAATGGGGTATTCGAAAGCAAGCGCAGAATTTGCACTTCGGTTTCTATTTTATTTGGCATTAGGTTGAGGATCCCGACTTGCATTGGACGAATGTCCTGCGTCATGGCGCGTTGCATATCCATGACGAAAATATTTTCGTTTGAAAGTATTTCTAATGCGGGTAATTCACTGGGGATCCTAATTGGCATAACATATCCTTACACGTTACATATATTGTATTGTGTCGGATTTTAGTGAAATGTCAAATTATTTACGTCTAGACGTCTAAACGTCTTTAAAATGAACGTTACATGCCCTTATTGTGTCTTTCTAGCAGATCCACTCTTCTCACACTTAAACGGCCTCTTCTGTTTGCCAACTGCTCAACTTTGATCTTAATTTATGCACGGCTTGACTATGAATTTGACTGACTCGAGATTCACTAACCTTCATTACTTCACCGATTTCTCGTAATTTCAAATCCTCATCATAATACAGTGAGAGCACAGTTGCATCACGCTCAGGAAGAGTAGTAATCGCTTTTGCTAGGGCTTTTTGAAATGAACCTTGCACCAGTTCATCATAAGGTGTATCCATCGCTTTATTCTTATCCGTTACAATCACGTCCTCAGCGACACCAAGATCTTCAATACCCACTAATTTTCCGACATTCACGTTGTAGAGCATTTGATGATATTGCGCTAATGGCACACCCAATTTTTGCGCCACATCAACGTCTTTTGCATCATTACCTGTTTCTTTTTCAACGATTGCAACGGCCTCGGCAATAGAACGAGAATTTTTGTGAACTGAACGCGGTGTCCAATCGCCCTTTCTGATTTCATCTAACATTGCGCCGCGAATTCGAATCCCTGCGAATGTCTCAAAGCTTGCTCCCTTGCTGCCATCAAAGTTTTTAGCGGCCTCAAGTAAACCAATCATACCGGATTGGATAAGATCATCTACCTGTACTGACGGGGGTAAACGCGCCATTAAATGGTGAGAAATACGCTTCACTAATGTAGAGTACTTATTCACAATTTCGGCCTCTCCCATCTTTTGAAAGGCACTGGATATATGTGCCGAACGACTTGAGTGAGTGTGGTTATTTATTAATGCTTGATTATCCATATCTTACATTGTCTCCATAATTTTTTAATTTTTGTTTTATTGTTGCCGACACATTCCTGTGTATCGAGCATGTTTTGCAAGTACCTCCTATGCAAGTTTGTGTACCACTGCAACTTTTGCACCAAAAATGATGATAAGAAAAAATAAGGGGTTATGAGCCCGTTTTATTAGCCAAACGGGGATTGAAGAGATTGTGGGATAAAATAAAAATATCTATTGGCACGTCAAAATTTTTACACTTCACCAATAACAGCTTTAAACTTGTCAGATTATTGACACTCAGATGGTATTTATGAGTAGCATAAAACAAAAACCCCGTCACAAGGACGGGGTTTTCATATTTGTTAACGTAATCGCGAGAATTAAAATTAATTAAGCTTTTCTTTAATACGTGCAGATTTACCTGAACGCTCGCGTAAGTAATACAACTTCGCACGACGAACAGCACCACGACGCTTCACTTCAATCTCAGCAATCGCTGGGCTGTGTGTTTGGAAAACACGTTCAACACCTTCGCCTGAAGAAATCTTACGTACGGTAAAAGCTGAATGTAGGCCACGGTTACGCTTAGCGATAACAACACCTTCATATGCCTGAAGACGCTCTTTATCGCCTTCTTTTACACGAACTTTAACCACAACAGTGTCACCTGGGCCAAATGCCGGGACATCTGTCTTGAGCTGTGCCTGCTCAATTTTTTTGATGATATCTTGATTGACTTTACTCATCATATACCTCGTTATCTAGTTAACTGTCATCTTGCTGCAACGCATCGCGCTCAATTTGCGCGAGTATTGTGCGCTGCTCCTCAGTCAGAGCTAGCTTGTTTAATAAATCAGGGCGACGCTCTTTCGTTCTAATTAACGATTGCGTTAATCGCCACTGCCTAATTTTTTGGTGATTACCACTTAGCAATACCTCAGGAACCGATTTGCCATCAAGTACTTCTGGGCGAGTGTAATGTGGACAATCCAGTAAACCACTGCTAAAAGAATCTTCCAGCGCAGAATCTGTATGACCCAATACACCAGGCACCAAACGAGCAATAGCGTCAATCATAACCAGAGCCGGTAATTCGCCTCCGCTCAATACATAATCGCCTATAGAAACTTCACAATCGATGTAACCTTCGATTATGCGCTCATCTATACCTTCGTACCGCCCAGCCACTAATATTAAGTGACCTTGT
This sequence comes from Glaciecola sp., assembly GCA_018623155.1. GTDB lineage: Bacteria > Pseudomonadota > Gammaproteobacteria > Enterobacterales > Alteromonadaceae > Opacimonas. The sequence continues at coordinate 63,135 of JAAZVZ010000010.1, read as the reverse complement.
TGGCTAAACGACACCGCACCTTGATGCGATAACGTTTGTCCCTGTGGAGATAAGTACACCACAATATGTTGCTTATCTGCGGCCGCTTTGGCTGCAGTGATTGCATCTGCTAAAGGTTGCACCATCATCAGCATACCCGGACCTCCACCATAGGGGCGATCATCTACAGTGCGATGGCGATCATGGGTGAAATCTCTAGGATTATAGAAATCTACTTGTAATAACCCAGAACGTATTGCTCGTCCTACTACGCCTTGGCTCAGATATCCAGAAAACATCTCTGGAAAAAGTGTCACAACGCTGATGCGTTGTGTTGACGCAAGCTCTACTTGCTGGCCCAAACCACTCGTGTCTGACCCGGACATTAAAATGCAGGATCCCAATCGACTGTAATAGTACCTGATGTGCGTTCGATTTCCGTAATCACTTGATCGAACAACACGGGTAACAATCTTTCTTTTTGGCCATATGCATCGTTTAGATTGGCTTTGACCTGCAGGACATCGTTTGCACCTGTGGCAAACACATCTTTCACAGTACCTAGGTTATATCCTTGTACAGTGACTACACTCATTCCAATCAACTCACGCCAATAAAACTCATCATCGCTTAGTGCCGGTAACTGCTGCGCAGTAATTGATATTTCAAGATTTTTGATGCGTTCAGCATCATCTCGAGTGTCAACCCCGTCTAACTTAGCAACCATGCTTTTGTTGTGCATGCGCCATTGACCGACCTCAATTGTTTGCTCGCCCACCAACCAAGGTGAATAAGCAAAAATATCTTGGCCTTCTTGGGTATAGCTGTTGATTTTGACCCAACCTTTGACTCCATAAGGAGCGCCAATTTTGCCAATAACCACCGTTTCAGATGCTAAACTCATCTATACCCTCATTATTCAGTTGCAAAATCTGTGATTAAGCCGCTGCTTTTTTAGCTTCTTTTACCAAGCTAGATACGCGTTCTGATAAACTTGCGCCAACGCCAGTCCAGTATTCAACGCGCTCTAGGTCTAAGCGTAAACGCTCTGATTGACCTGTTGCAGTAGGATTAAAAAATCCAACGTTTTCAATGAACTTACCGTTGCGTGCGCGACGTGAATCAGCCACAACTACTTGATAAAATGGACGCTTTTTAGCGCCACCACGCTGTAAACGAATAGTAACCATAAATGCCTCAAACTCGTTGTCGCGTTACTGTTAACAAATATCCCTGCCTTGAACGTTGGCTTAAACCAAAGCCCAAATCACGGGACGGCGTATTATACGCAGGTTTTTATGGGAAAGCAAAGGAATAGTTTGCTATGTAAGGTCCTTACGAACAAATAAAAAAGGCAGCCTGACGCTGCCTGAATACATTAAGAATAATTTTAGCGCGGAGGGAACATTCCTCCAGGGCCACCCATACCACCAGGACCACCCATACCACCAAAGCCACCGGGAGGCATCATACCCTTCATCTTTTTCATCATTTTGGACATACCGCCACCGGACATTTTTTTCATCATCTTTTGCATTTGTGTAAATTGCTTTAACAAGCGATTAATGTCTTGAACTTGGGTACCCGACCCTGCTGCAATACGCTTCTTGCGTGACCCTTTGATGATTTCGGGACGGGCTCTCTCCGCAGGGGTCATCGAATTAATGATGGCCTCAAACTGATTGAATTGCTTATCCCCGGCCTTGTCTTTGATTTGTGCGGACATATTGCCCATACCAGGCATTTTATCCAACAACCCCATCATACCGCCCATATTACGCATCTGCTCAAGTTGCTCTTTAAAGTCCTGCAAATCAAACCCTTTGCCCTTCTGCACTTTTTGTGCAAGTTTCGCGGCTTTATTTTTATCAACTTTACGCTCGACTTCCTCGATGAGAGATAAAACATCCCCCATACCCAAAATACGTGACGCTAAACGTTCTGGATGGAACGGTTCTAATGCATCGAGTTTTTCACCCATACCAATAAACTTGATAGGTTTACCCGTGATATGACGTACCGAAAGCGCCGCGCCACCACGCGCATCACCATCGGCTTTGGTCAACACGACGCCTGTAAGAGGTAAAGCTTCATTAAACGCTTTCGCAGTATTTGCTGCATCTTGCCCCGTCATCGCATCCACGACAAAAAGCGTTTCAATCGGCTTCACGGCTTTGTGTAAGGCCTGGATCTCATTCATCATGGCTTCATCGACGGCTAAGCGACCCGCGGTATCAACCAAAAGAACGTCAATAAACTGTGTCTTAGCTTGATTGATGGCACTTTCTACGATATCGATTGGTTTTTGCATGATATTGGATGGAAAAAATTCAACATCCACGTCATTGGCCAACGTTTTGAGCTGTTCAATAGCCGCCGGTCGGTACACGTCAGCACTGACCACCATGACTTTTTTCTTCTCACGCTCTTTTAATAATTTTGCCAATTTACCGACGGTTGTAGTCTTACCGGCACCTTGCAAACCGGCCATCAAGACCACGGCCGGTGGCTGACAGGCTAAATTAAGACCTTCGTTTGTGTTGCCCATAACCGCTTCAAGTTCGGCTTGAACGATTTTGATAAATTGCTGACCAGGCTGAAGTGACTTGCTGACTTCTACGCCAACAGCGCGTTCTTTAACTTGTTTGATGAAGTCACGGACAACGGGCAACGCGACATCGGCTTCGAGCAATGCCATGCGCACTTCGCGCAACGTTTCTTTTATATTATCTTCGGTCAATCGTCCTTTGCCGCTGATATTTTTTAACGTACTGGATAAGCGTTCGCTTAAACTCTCAAACATTGCGTCACCTTGGTCTGTGCTTCAATTGAATAATAAAATTAAGTGTATTATACCGTTTTACCTAACGGCAAGTTAAGGGTATATTACTGCATTATTAGTATTAATGTGGCTTTTTTGTTGGGTGACAAGCTAAACACATGGTTTTAGCCACCTTTTGAGGATGTTATGACAAGTATTTTATTGTTGTGTACCGCGCTCGCCTATGCTGCGGGGGCCATTATGTTTGCGCAACAGACCATGTCAATGACCACACTGCCAAAACCTCTCAAATCCGGCATACTATATTGCTTCATTTTCTTTGCCTTGGGTTCGCATGGATATATTTTAAACGCAGAGTTATTCCATCCACGCGAGGCTGATTTGAGTATGGTGAATATCGCCAACTTATTGTCTTGGTGCATGGTACTTGTGCTTCTTGTGGTTGGCAAAATGTTAGGCAATTTGACTTTGCTACCTGTAACATTAGGTTTTAGTGCATTGTGTGCATTGTTAATGCTTTTACCACCAGGCACTCAACCAGTGATTGGGTCACTTGCCGCAGGCTCTATTCTTCACATTGTATTGTCCTTAACAGCGTATGGGTGTGTTGTTGTTGCCTTGATGTATGCGTATCAGATGCGTTTTATTCACAAAAAACTCAAAAGTAAAGCGCTTGCCTTGAGTGGTCTGCCTCCCTTATTACACGTCGAGACCTGGGTCTATCGTTTAATAGGTTTGGGTAGCATTTTGTTAGCCTTTGCCCTTTTTTCAGGGTTTGCGACATCCGAATCTATGTTTACTCAACAACACGCTCATAAAACCGTGTTGAGTTTAATCGCATTGATTGTGTTTTTTACCGCGCTGATCTTACATAAACGTATTGGTTTGAGTACCAAACATCTCACTACGCTGACCGCTATCGGCGTCATCTTGTTGACCATCGGCTATTTTGGTAGCCGCTTTGTCCGCGAATTTTTGTTATAGAGGCCTGCTTTTTGGACAGTATTGCAACCAGTACCTTATTCATCATTCTTGGTTTACTCATTTTGTGTTCGGCGTATTTCTCCAGTTCAGAAACCGGCATGATGTCTCTCAATCGCTATCGCTTGAAACACCTTACAAAAGAGGGCCATCGTACGGCCAAGCGCGTACAAGATTTGCTAGACCGCCCAGATCGTTTGATTGGGTTGATTCTAATAGGTAATAACCTGGTCAATATTGCCGCATCGGCAATTGCTACCGTCATAGGCCTTCGTTTGTTTGGTGATGTGGGGATCGCCATTGCAACGTTTGCATTGACGCTTATCGTACTAGTGTTTGCTGAAGTTACCCCAAAAACACTGGCAGCACTTTATCCTGAAAAAATTGCATTTCCTTCGTCTTTTCTACTAAAACCATTGTTGTATTTGCTGTTTCCTTTTGTCATGGTGGTCAACGGCATCACCAATGGTATTTTGGCAATATTTAAAATCAATCCAACCAATGCCTCAGGGGATGAGCTCAATGCGGAAGAATTGCGCACGGTTGTATATGAAGCGGGTAGTTTAATTCCCAAAAAACACCAAGATATGCTGTTGAGTATTCTCGAATTAGAACACGTAACTGCTGAAGACATCATGGTGCCACGCAATGAAATATTTGCGATTGATGTCAACGATGAATGGAAGGACATTGCCAAACAACTCACTTATGCCAATCATACCCGAGTTTTATTGTATCGAGATACCATTGACGATGCCGTTGGCTTTATCCATGTCAGGGACGCATTGAGGCTCTTATCTAAGGACCAATTTAGTAAAGCAACCTTACTTCGTGCAGTCAAAGAGATTTATTACACGCCAGACTCAACTCCGCTTCACAAGCTTATGTACAAGTTTCAAGCTGAACGCGAGCGCATCGGTTTAGTGGTCGATGAATACGGAGATATTCAAGGACTTGTGACGCTTGAAGACATTTTGGAAGAAATCATCGGTGATTTCACAACGAACATGGTGCCAGACCATCATAAGCAAACGAACAAGCAACAAGATGGTAGTATTCTCGTTGACGGTAGTACTAATTTGAGAGATCTCAACAAAGAAATGAGCTGGTCTTTTCCTACTGACGGACCCAAAACAATGAACGGCTTGATTCTTGAAATACTACAAACACTGCCAGAGTACCGTATGTCTCTCAGAATCAGTGGTTATCCTGTTGAAATCGTTGACTGGTCAGAAAATATGATTGAAACTGTCAGAGTGATTCCACACTTTTACACCCCACCTGAAAGCAGTGATTAGTCTAATTTAGAATTGAGAAGTTGTTCTTGGAATTGTTTGGCTTGTTCTCTGGCCTTACGGCTGATCATAATTTGACGTTTAATATCGTGAACCTTTTCGTCCAACTCCCCCAAGTCCATCATTAACGATAAAAACTCTTCATCTTCTGGAAAATCCTTGCGGTGTGCGTGATATAGCAGTATATCTTTGATCTGTGAAGGCAGTGATTTTTTTTGGCCCATCCGTGGCAGTCTCAATATATGGTGTATATAAATTTATCGGAACTATGGCAATAATCTTAAGAGAAATATGCTTGTTTGTGTTCCAAAATGTGTCCATGACTATTGGACTTTTGGTAGTCAATCACTGCAATAGAGGCAGTAGCAAATAGCGGAGGTGTTGATTTGGTCAAAGCCTCAACAAAATAACTCACAAACGGCATATGTGTGACCAATAACACATTTTCTATTTCTGGGTGTGCAGCTAATACCGTATCCAGATAATCCTGTGCAACTGAAGCTGAAGCGGATGGAATAATATCACGCGTATATTCAGTTCGAGTGACATTGAATTTCTCAGTGACCTTGGCAAAGGTTTGTTTCGTCCGCAAATATGGTGAGACCATTGCGTAATCAATGTTTTGTTCCTCAGCAAAGTAATGCTCACACAACCAGTCAGTTGCATGTGCGGCTTCGCTTTCCCCGATAGGTGACAATGGACGCTGCATATCCGAGCCTGCAGAGAGATGCGCATCGCCATGTCGCATCACAAAAATTTTCATGGACAAACCTATTAATATCAACCAAACTCATTATACCAGTGTGACACCTAGTAGAACACTGAGACTTTATATTTATATACTTCTGTATCAGATAGATTGTTCAGTGTTACTAGATATCGTTGCCACTCACATTAAGGGTATTTACAATTGTGAATACATTTACACACCGAGATTTATATATAGAACATGCTCAGAATAGCGGTGTGGCCATCAGTATCATGTCTGGTTATTTTAATGATCCGGATGATTGTCCTGGTCTTGCTCATCTGTGTGAACATGTGTTGATGCATGGTCATTCTCTGCAAGGTGGATTGAATGAACAATTTGGCCAATATGGAAACCCTCCATTAGCACAAACGGGGCCCTCTGAAGTCCGTATTGAAGTGCATTGTGAAGGGTGTGATATTCCTGAAGTAATTGATGAATTTATTCACTACTTGGCAAACTTTCAGGTAGAAGAACAAGTTGTTGCACACGAAATAAATATAATAGCTCAGGAATTTAGCCATGGAAGCAATGACCCTATAAGACGTTTGCAAGAGGTTGATAAAACAACCTGTAACCCGAACCATCCTTATGCCAAATTTAGTACCGGCAATGCAGAAACCTTTGTACAGATCAGTCAAGAGAAGCTGATTCATTATATTGAAGAATGGATAAACCGAGCAATTAAATTACTGCAATTTACCTGTTATGTCACTCATGACTTGCAAGGGCTCAACACCAGAATTTCTCAGCAAATTGATGCGTCTTTTTTGCGCTTGGGTATAGTAACCAATCCGATAGAAAAGACAAACCCCGAACTGCCCTTACCCTATACTGAGAATGAGTGCGGTCACTTGATACACGTCGATCTGCCGACACCAGTACCAAAATTGATCTTTCATTTTGTCATTGAAACTCAACATTCCGATGCACTTGATCTGTTACTCTGGATATTCAATTATTCTCCGCCAAATTTTTGTCTTAGCCAATTACATCAACAGGGATTTATTACCCGCTTTCACTTAGAAAAAAACCAATCTGTACCGTCTGGTGCTGGTCTTAATTTGCATTTATCGCTCAGTGAAAAAGGCATACTACAGCGCATGCAGATTATCGCAGTGATATTTGAGTTATTTAAAAAGATATCACTATTTGAGGCACCTGAGATGTATTGGGATCAAGTTCATAAAACGCGGAATATTTTTTCTGGGATGAATGAGCTGACTGAACATGCACATGAAATTGACGCCCAACTGATTGATGCTGTACAAAGTATTATCGAGCAATGTATTCCTTCTAGCTCTCGCGTATTGTTTATATGCGCAGCGGAAGAATGTGGGTTCATGCAACAGCCAATCTGTGTCACACCTTATTACAAAACTCGATATCAAGTTGAGCCTTTAAATATACAAAAGGTCTTAAATGAGCCACTTTGCCAAGGTGAAGCTTTAACATTTTATTTTCTCAATCCATTGCTCAATCAATCGGCGACTAAGCCGGTGGATATGACTCCATTACTCAAGAGAAATATCAATTATTCAGAGTCATTGGTAGCCATCTACTCAGCGCATCCTGCACAATTAACTGAATGCTACATTGGATTCAATCAAAGTGATTTACCCTTACCAAGTCAACTTTCGATAAAACTGGGAATCGCATGTATCTCTGAGATGCCCCAGAACATTCAATTTTACGCTCAAGCTCTAGGCTGTCAGGTACGAATGTACGCTCAGCAGCAAGGAATGACATTACACTTTCGCGCGCCACTTTATATCGCTCACAGGTTGATTGAACCGTTACTTGACACACTTAACCAAACTAATATTTTTAAACAACTCTCAACCACTCAATGGCAACGATTGAAAGAGACCGTATTGCAAAGCTTAAATACCTCAGAAATTCAAAATATTGAATCCTTTGCAATGAATGCCATTGCACATGAGTTTTCACCACAACTTTCTTATAAAGATAAACAGTCTATATTATCGCTTCTTACACCAGAACAAGCGCAAGCATTGCTGACAGATTTTTTGGCACTTGCAGAACCAGAAATAATGGTATTTGGAAGTTACGATAATGAGTTATTAGACAAATTGTCACAGAACCTAGTAACGAGTGAAAGAATAAAACCAACAGAAGTGAAGAGAATATACACCCATAAACAACATCTGACGTTAAGCTACCACCCACTAAAACACAATGTAAAGCAATCGTTTTGTGGGGTCCTTTTTTATTCGACGACTTCAGATATCAATGAACATGTTGATTGGATGCTACTAGCGATGTTGCTGCAAAATGCTTTTTTTCAATTTATCCGTCAAAAACACCAGCTCAGTTATGAATGTAATGTCTCCTATCTCACGCACAGAAGCTGCCCAGGAATATTGTTCTCCGCCACACATAATGATGACACTTCAAGAGTAAAGGCACTATTTAAGAGGTTCGTGCAGGAATGTAACCAACGACTTGATATGCAGACGATTAAAAGCGTCCTTCCACACTTAAAAGGCAGTTTGGCGGTGCCCCAAAACGAATTTTCTATTCAAGCTAACTACTATTGGATGATGTTGGGTAAGCCTGAAGGCCTGGAATTCAACCACAAGATGATCGAACGTTGTCATGCACTCGCCAAGATGAACGAATATCCAACGTTAGCCGAGAAGCTAGCGTTTACCTCTCGACATTTATGGGTGATCGTTAATGAATAACGGTATAATAGAATTACGCTTTTAAAATCAGATTATTGAAACCCGATGCTTTGCGCATTGCAACATGTTGAGCCATCATGAACATAGGGATAGCCATTGGGCCTAAGAGGATCCCAACCACTCCCCAGCGACGGGCAGAAAGCGCACTTTTGAAAGATTCGACATAAAAATACAACGAACACATCAAAAATAACAATATTAAATAAAGCATGCGCACTCCTTATATATATACCGCCTAATTATAGACAATAAAAAAATAAAGAAAAAGCGAAAATGAGATGTTTTTAAGGAATTAATCATTAATATTAAGGGCTTTAACAAAGTTATTCTAAAAAAGCCCTTAAATATTACACTCTATTAACCTTTTATTAATAAAATTTGGTATTTTCAGTCGCCATCTTTTGCAAAATCGGCGCCGGCGTAAATTTGTCACCATGCACTCGAGCAAACGCTTCTAAACGTTCAACGAGTGTTTTAATACCAATACTGTCCATATACCTAAATGGGCCTCCGGTAAATGGCGGAAAGCCTATGCCAAAGATCGCACCGATGTCTCCGTCACGCGGGGATTGAATCACCCCTTCATCCAAACACATTGCCGCTTCATTGAGGAGTAAGTATACGCTGCGCTGAATAATTTCGTCACTTTCTAAACGTGGTTCAGGTGTTATATCAAGCAGTGAATAAATGTCATTATCAACGTTTTTACCTTTGCTCTGTGCAGAGTAGTCATAGAAACCTCGACTGTTCTTCTTACCTTTTCGATCATCATCTAATACTTTGGAGAATGCATCTGGAGAGATGAAACGATCGCCAAATTGCGCGTGTAAAAACGGGATAATTTTGGTTCCGACATCAATACCCACTTCATCTAATAACTTCACTGGCCCCACTGGAAAACCAAACTTGACTAAAGTGCGATCGATTTTATCAATAGGCTCACCATTGAGTATCATTTGCGCGGCTTCAATCATGTAAGGTGCGAGAATTCGATTGACATAAAATCCCGCTCCATCCTTCACAACGATGGGTGTTTTACCTTGTGCTTTAGCCACTGCAACGGTTGTAGCGATGGTTTCAGGTGATGTGCCTGCATGGGGAATAATTTCAGCCAGTGGCATCTTGTCAACGGGTGAAAAATAATGCAAACCAATGACTTTATCAGGTCGTTTGGCATTTGCTGCAATATCCGCAATCGGAATCGATGATGTATTCGAGGCGAAAATAGTCTGTTCCGAACAGTGCGCTTCGGTATCAGAAACCATCTGTTGCTTCAGTGATAAATTTTCAAATACCGCTTCAATCACAAAATCAACATCTTTAAAACCAGAATAATCGGTCGTACCGGTGATACGTGACATCTGAGCTTGCATCTCGGTATGACGCATAATCTTGCGTTTCACTCGCTTATTCAGCAGTTGATACCCCATATTGAGGGCATTCTTAATACCCTCTGATGCAATGTCTTTAAGACGAACCGGAAGCTTTGCTTTGGTGGCACTCACGTAGGCAATCCCCCCACCCATCAAGCCTCCACCTAACACGCCAATCTTGTTTACTTTCGCCGGTTCAGCCCCTTCTACACCGGTTTCCTTCTTCATCTCGGTGGTCGCAAAAAACAAGCTGCGCAACGCTTTGGATTCATTGCTCATCACGAGTTCACCGAACCGCTGAGACTCTATCTCCAACCCTTTGCGACGCCCCTTGCGTAAACCTGTTTCAATACAATCTATGATTGCCAAAGGCGCAGGGTAGTTACCTTGAGTCTTCTTGAGGGTTTGCTTACGCGCTTGACTGAACATCAGATGGCGACCTAATGGTGTTCTTTCTAACATCTTTTGGACGAACGCCAGCTTCGGCTTACGGCGTTTTGGCTTACCAGCTAGAGCGAGTGCTTGCGCTTTTTCTAACAGAATACTTCGCGGGACGACATGATCGACAATACCGGCTTTAAGAGCTTGCTTAGGACGTTGTTGACTGCCTGTTAGCATCATCGTTAATGCTTTTTGGATGCTGATCAACGCAGGTAAACGTTGAGTACCACCACTGCCAGGTAATAAGCCTAGTTGGACTTCTGGTAAGCCCATTACCGTTTTGCTGTCATCTGAGCAAATCCGTATATGACAGGCTAAAGCTAACTCTAATCCTCCGCCTAATGCCGGACCATGAATAGCTGCCACTACAGGTTTAGCAAACTGTTCGATACGGTCAAAAATATCCTGCCCACCCCGCGCGATAGAGGTCGCTTCCTGAGCGGTTTGACACGCCTCTAACATAATGACATCGGCACCCGCAACAAACGAATTATCTTTGGCACTGATGACGACTACACCATGTACTGCAGCGTCTTGTTCAAGTTCATCAAGGACTTGGGTGATCTGTTCAGAAAACTCAGCTTTTAAAACGTTCATCGTTTCATTTGGTACGTCAATATTGACGATGGCAACGCCGTTTTCATTTTTTTGAATGGTAAAAGCCTGATTCATTATTCTGTCTCCACTATCATTGCTGCACCTAAGCCGCCTGCAGCGCAAGCGGTCAACAAACCGGTCCCTCCACCACGTCGTTGCAACTCATTGAGCATTTGTGTCAGCATCCGCGTCCCCGTCGCCGCAAACGGATGACCATATGCGATAGAACTGCCTTGCACATTAACCTTATCCATATCTATGGTGCCAATGGCTTTATCTCTACCGAGCTTTTCTTGAGCGAATTTATCGGATTCAAACATCTTCATATTAGCTAATGCGACGGCAGCAAATGCCTCATGGATCTCTATAAGGGTCAGATCCGATAGCTCCATACCCGCTCTTTCAAGCGCTAGAGGCGTCGCATAAGATGGTCCCATCAACATATCTGTCCATACATCAATGGCCGCAAAAGCATAGCTTTTGATGTATCCCAACGGTTGATACCCAAGGGCTTTGGCTTTGCTTTCATTCATCATCAAAATAGCCGAGGCCCCATCAGTAAGCGGAGTTGCATTACCTGCTGTGACCGAGCCATATCGTCTATCAAACGTCGGACGTAATTTTGCATATGAGTCTAATACTGATTCCATTCGCACCGTATTGTCTTGGCTTACGGCTTTTTTATACGGTTCTGGATACGCTGTCATGACCTCTTGAGACATGTGCCCCGCTTTCCAGTTTTGCGCCGCCAAAGTATGTGAGCGATGCGCCAACGCATCTTGTTCAGCACGCGTAATGCCATGAGTCTTGGCCATCTGCTCTGCAGTATCGCCCATACTTAACCCAGTTGAATACTCCGCTACGGCAGGTGGCACTGGCAACAAGTCTTTTAGCCCTAAGCGTTTAATAATCTGCCAACGTTGCCCGAGCGTTTTCGCTTTTTGCAAATCAACTAAAGCTCGACCTAGCTTTTTACTCACTCCAATCGGCGATACCGACGTGGAATCCGCACCACCGGCAACACCAATATCGATATTTCCAAGTAAAATGGACTCAGCTACATTGACCGTCGATTGAAAGCTCGTGGCACATGCGCGGGATACTGAGTAAGCATCAGTGTGTGTGTGCATCCCTGTGCCCAGGACAATCTCACGCGCAATATTAGGTGCTGCAGGCATCTGTACAACCTGCCCATAGACTAATTGCTGAATTTCTTGTGGATTGATTTCATTGCGGGTCAATAATTCATTAACCACCATTTTGCCAAGGTCAACTGCCGGCACGCCGTGAAAATCGGTCGCCATTTTTACAAAAGGGGTACGCAAGCCGGCTACGATGGCAACGCGCTCACCTTTCTGCGTTGTATTCGTTTGCAATGTGCTCATATTATATCCTGTGCATTGGTTTTTTATTTACCTGTCGATGATCGGAAACTTAAGTGGTCAGACCTCTAGGTGCGTTGTCGTATTCTACAAAACTGATGTAGATTTGCCAGTTTTATTTTAGAAATAACACGTTTTGCAACAATTTATCGGCAATAACCCTTTGATTTTATCTAAAGAAACCTTATAAATAACAATAACGTTGGTGACAGTAGAACAACAAAAGGAACACGCACCTATGGCCTATAATGACTTTGAGCCATTACAAGCTTACCTCAATCAACAAGTTGTCGGTCAAACGAGTCTGACGCAAAACATGCTTATTGCGTTACTAGCGGATGGCCATTTATTGGTAGAAGGACCACCAGGTCTCGCCAAAACACGTGCAATTAATGCACTTGCAGATGGCATTGAAGGCGATTTTCATCGTGTACAGTTTACGCCAGACCTCTTGCCAGCCGATTTAACGGGTACGGATATTTTTCGTCCAGAAACAGGCGAGTTTGTCTTTCAATCTGGTCCGTTATTCCACAACTTAGTACTGGCCGATGAAATTAACCGTGCTCCCGCTAAAGTTCAATCCGCTCTGCTCGAAGCCATGGCGGAAAGACAGATAACCGTCGGTAACAAGACGTATGATTTATCTGAGCTTTTTTTGGTGATGGCGACCCAAAACCCTTTAGAACAAGAAGGGACATATCCACTGCCTGAAGCACAGCTAGATCGTTTCTTGATGCATATTGAAATCGACTATCCCGATGCACAGACTGAGTTAGAGATCCTTCGCCTCACACGCCGAGAAGATTTACATCAAGGCCAAGCAAAACCCATGGCGCTTTCTCAAACAACCATCATGCAAGCTCGTCAAGATGTATTGGGCTTACATGTCCAGCCACAGATCGAAGAATATATCGTGCAACTTGTTATGGCCACTCGTCACCCTGAGCAATACCACAAGCAACTCAAAAATTACATTGCCATGGGCGTTTCACCCCGTGCAACCATTGCTCTTGAACGCTGTGCTAGAGCACATGCATATTTGCAAGGCCGAGATTTTGTGGCTCCCGATAATGTGCAATCAGTCTTTCACAATGTGATGCGACATCGTCTTCCGTTGACCTATGAAGCTCAGGCTAATGGCGTGTCAGTCAATGGCGTGTTGGACAATATTTTGGCAAATGTCGCGGTGCCCTAACGATGCAGACCGCAGCAGCGCTATCTGAACTAAAGGCCGAGGATGCCATTTCACTACAGATGCCACTGCTCATGGCGTACCAATCTGTTGCTCAATCTCTGACTTCGGGCCTGCGCACGCCTAAAACTGGGCAAATGTCTGGGGGATATTTATCCAAGCACAAAGGTCGCGGGATGGAATTTGATGAAGCTCGTCATTACCAGCCCGGGGACGACATACGTGCTATCGATTGGCGTGTCACAGCACGCACTGGAAAAGCGCATACCAAAGTTTTCCGTGAAGAACGCGAACGGCCAGTGTTTTTGCTGTGTGATGTGTCGGCTTCTATGCAATTTGGCTCTTCCTTACAATTAAAATCCGTGTTAGCAGGCCATTTAATGGCATTTTTGGCTTGGCAAGCAAAGCATAGAGGTGATCGCGTCGGCGGTTTGGTATTCAATAGTTTGGCACACCATGAAATTAAGCCCGCAAATCGCACCACCACCTTATTGCATTTGTTACAACAAACATGCCTTTTGCAACAAGCACAACCTTTACAAATCGACCCTAATCGAGATGCTCTAGCCGATAGCCTTAAACGGCTGAGTTACCTAGCAAAGCCAGGTTCACAAATTAACCTCATCAGTGACTTCAACCACATCGACAAATTGACCAAAGGATTGCTACAACAATTGCGCCGTCGCTGTGAAGTTCGTTGCTTTGTGATCCGGGATCCATTTGAATCAACCACTTTAGCAGAACCGATACAACTCACTGTGACGGATGGTTATACTACTGCAGAACGCACATTTGGCTTAGACTCAAATCCTGCCACAAGCGAAGATGTTAACCTTATATTACAGCAATTGGGTCTGGCGGTTTTTTCTCTCGATGCTTCTCAAACGCTGGTCCACCAACTTAACCATTCACCAGAACTGCGTGGGGTGGTTTGATGCAGAACCTTACACCTGAAGTATTCATACCGCCCTATAACACCCTACCCCCTGAGACCATTGCTTGGTTTCCTCCTTCGTGGTTATTAACGTTGATTGTGTTATTAACAATCGGCTTTGTCCTATATCTCATTGTGGCCATGTACCGCTACCGACAACACATTCAATTGCGCAATCACGCCCGACGCGAGTTGGCAAATATTTTTTTACAGCAAGATTCGTTACAGGGTGCCAATCAGATATTAAAGCGTCTTGCCATTGCGTACTACGGTGAGCATATAAAACCTTTGAATGGTCAACAGTGGACTGAGTTTTTGCTTCATTCCTTGGGGCGACATCATGCACCATTTAATCCGGTTGCCGAACTCTTAGTAGCCTCTATTTATCGCGAAGATATTGCCTACTCCCAAGCTGCTCACCAAGCCTGCTTGCACTGGGTAAAATATGGCATTCCTCGATTTAATTGGCTGTTATGTCGACCTGCTAAACCTGAGGTGTACCATGTTTAGTTGGTGGGAAAATCTCTCTTTTTTATGGGTGTATATGGGAGTGTTATGGCCCATTCCTTTGCTGATGTTTTGGTTGTTTCGTCATCGTCGTAAACAAATGAGTCAAACAAAACCCATCTTTATTCCTGGGTATATGAATATGAGCCAGACCAGCGTTGGCGGGAGTGAACAACGTTCTTTGTGGCTGCGCTGGGTATTATTCTTAGCAATATGGAGTGGGCTGATCTTTGCAATGATGCGCCCGACATTTTATGGCGAGGCGATAGCATTACCCCAAGAAGGTCGCGATATGTTTATTGCCGTCGACTTATCTGGCTCGATGCAAACCCAAGATATGGAAGTTGGCGGTCAAGCTGTGGACAGGTTAGTGATGGTAAAACACGTATTATCTGACTTTATAGGCCAACGCGTGGGTGATCGACTTGGTTTAATCCTCTTTGCCGATACAGCCTATCTGCAAGCTCCACTGACTTTCGATCGCGCCACAGTACAAACCTTATTAGACGATACTGTGCTGGGACTTGTTGGAGAATCAACCGCCATTGGTGATGCCATTGGCTTAGCTGCAAAACGCTTACAAGGCAGAAAAGTCTCCAAAAAAGTATTGATATTACTCACAGATGGGCAAAATACCGCAGGTAACATTACACCAGAACAAGCGTTAGAGTTAGCCATAGCAGAAAATCTTACTATATACCCAATCGGTGTTGGGGCTGATCGCATGATTGTGAACTCACTGTTTGGTCAACGCGCTGTAAACCCTTCTGCAGAATTAGACGAAGTGTTATTAACCCGGATTGCTAATGACACTGGGGGACAATATTTCCGGGCCAGAGATACCCAAGAACTACAGCAAATTTACGCTATCTTAAACCGTATTGAACCCGTCATAGATGAATCACAAACAATTCGTCCACAGCGCAGTCTTTTTTACTATGGTATTGTATTTGCCTTAACCCATTTAATTATTTGGTGGTGTTTGGCGACCTGTCAACGACAATTTCGATGGAGGTTACCGGTATGACCATGACTTGGCAGTTATGGCTGGAACAGTTTCATTTTTTACGGCCATATTGGTTATGGATGCTGCCGTTACTGTTGCTATGCTATGTTCTTTTTTGTCGAGCAAAAACGGAAACAACGTCAGTCAACAACCTATTTAATCCTGTGCTTTTGGCCTTTTTAACTCAGTCAAGTAACACAGCCAAACCGTTGGTCAATAAGCCAAAACATGGCTTAGTCTTCACCGCTTTACTGCTCACGGTCTTAGCCCTAGCTGGCCCAACAGTTCAACAAATTCCCCAACCGACCTATCAAGCCCAGATTGGTCAAGTGATCGTGATGGATATGTCGTTATCGATGCGAGCGGGCGACCTAAAACCGAACCGTCTGAGCCAGGCTCGGTATAAAGCAATGGACTATGTCAATGCAAATCCGGAAGCCAATATTGGTTTAGTAGCATATGCTGGGGATGCGTTTGTCATAAGCCCTATCACTCAAGATGGTAAAAATCTCAATGCTCTCATCCCATCATTACGCCCAGAGTTAATGCCTGTCTTTGGCTCTGAACCACAATACGCATTAGCCGAAGCTTTTAGTTTATTAACCCAAGCAGGATATCAACAAGGTCACATCTTATGGCTGACTGATGGTGTGGATTATGCACAAATTCCAGCTTTGACTAAATTGTTGAACGACACAGAGTTTAGCGTATCGATCATTGCAGTAGGCTCTGAAAACGGCGCGCCTATACAACAACTCAACGGCCAAATGCTTAAAGACAACTCTGGTGCCATCGTGATCCCTCGAGTGGACTACGATGAGCTGGCTCAACTGGCACAAGCGGGACGTGGGGTATTTACCCCACTTTTACCAAACGATAATGATATCAATGCCATTATTAGTACGCTTGAAGCCATACCAGATGATGTATCGAGCATTTTAGAAACTCAGAACGACAAATGGTATGAACTTGGACCTTATTTATTAATCCCTGTTGTCGTAATATTAATGTTGAGCATGCGGCCGCAATGGTTATTCGTATTCTGTGTAATCGTCTGGCTACCACAAGGCCCAATTGCATGGGCGCAACAGCAAAGACCAAATGCGCTTGAGAACGCTCTTATTCCCCCACCCACTGCCGAACAGAACATCAAAGTGACCGATCCTTTATCCGGTTTACCCAAGCATTTAAAAAATCGTTCTCAGAAAGCTTTAGAAGCATACCAAAACCAGGATTTTGCAGAAGCAGAAGCACTATTTGACGATGTACAATGGCAGGCTAATGCTTTGTATCAACAAGGTTTGTATGAGCAAGCTTTGCCCTTATTCGCACAAGATGAAACAGCGGTAGGTCTCTATAACACAGGCAATACTCTGGCATCTTTACAACAATATGAAGAAGCACTAGCGGCTTATGATGCGGCTATTGAGTTAGATCCTTCATTAGAGATCGCCCAAGATGCGAAAGAAGCCCTAGAGTTATTTTTAGAAAATATGCCACCACAGGAGCAGCCTCAAGACGGGCAAGATCAAAACTCTGACGAATCCCAAGAACAACAAAATCAAGATCAAGAGACTCAATCTCAAGAATCTGATTCAGAACAGCAGTCTGAGCAACAACAAGAGAATCAAAATCAAGCTGACTCGCAGCAAAATGAGTCGTCACAAGACAAGTCGCAAGATGAATCGCAAAATCAACAAGAACAAACAGAAGATAATGCTGAACCTACATCAGAAGAATCGCAAGAAAGTGACTCTGAATCCCAAGATGAGTCACAAGAACAACCTATGACCCAAAGTTCTGAGCCGTTAAGCCCTGAAGAACGGGAACAACAAGAACGCATGCAAAGTTTACTCAATAAAGTTCCAGATGATCCGGGATTCTTGCTCAAGCGCAAAATGCAATTGGAACATCAAAAAAGGCAGCGCCAGCGCTTACCTAACACCAATAAAAAGGAGTGGTGACCTGTGTTTTACCAACTGAATTATCGATTCTTATTCTGTCTCTTTGTATTTTTAAGCCAACCGGTTTGGGCGTTTGATACGCTCACTGCTTCAGTAGATAAAAACCCCGTCATGGCAGATGAGTCCATTACATTGACCGTCGTAGCTAACGCAAGTTTACCTCGTGATGCCTTTGACACCAGTGTGTTAGAAAAAGATTTCAAAGTCATTCGTACGTCTGTTTCTTCTCATACACAGATCATAAATCTCTCACGTACGATTACTACGACTTGGACAACCTTGCTGTTCCCTCGGCGAGAAGGTCTGCTCACCATACCGGCCCTAAACGTGAACAATATTCTCTCTGATGAAATTGAACTGATGGTCATGCCTGCTAATACCAGTGCCAATGAAGATATGCGAGATATTTTTATGACCACCGAATTGTCACCTGACAATGGCTATGTCATGCAACAGTTTACTTATACGGTAAAACTATACTTAGCCGTTGAGCTAGAGCGAGGGTCATTACAAGTCCAACCGTTAGAGAATGTCATCATGGAGCAAATGGGGGAAGACACCGAAGCCAATATCATTCAAAATGGAAAACGCTATCGAGTGGTCGAGCGACAATATTCCATTATTCCACAAGTCTCGGGTCCGCTCACACTCCCAGCCCCAATATTTGAAGGCGCTGTGCGTACTCGTAACAGAGGTAGTTTTGGAGGGCTTTTTAACCCGAGTAAGCCTGTTAATCAGTTAGGTCCTGAGGTATTTTTGGACGTTAAACCGATCCCAGCGAATTATCCGCATGCTTGGCTACCCAGTGAATCAGTGACAATCGATGAACAATGGTCTGACTCTCCAGATAACTTTGTTGTAGGTGAACCAATTACCCGCACAATGACTCTTTCCGCTTTAGGTGTCGATCAATCGGTTTTACCTGAATTAGAACTCCGTCTACCGCCTGATGTAAAAGCTTACTCCGATCAAGCTCAAATCAACTCGGTCGCTAGGGACAGGAATGTGATTTCGCAACGCGTTGAAACTTATGCGCTGGTCCCAAGCCGAGCCGGTACATTCGTTCTACCTGATATTAAAGTGCCTTGGTTTAATACTTTGACGGGAACTACCGAGTTTGCCACCATACCCGCTCGCAGCATACAGGTTCGTCCCAATCCGGCCTCTGCGACAGCCAATACCCAACCTGTGTTACCACAAAATGTGACAATACCCGCTCATACACAGGTTCAACATGACCTGAATACCCCTTGGTATCAACGCGTTTTATATTGGCAAGTATTAAGTGGTGTGTTATTGACTTTACTGCTATGGGCAGGGTTTACTCGACCGACCAAAGTGGTCTCTGAAGGAAAACCTGAAAAGACGCAAGCGCGGTCGATTGACGAAACCGAACAATACCAATATTTGCTGAATGCGCTGAAAGCAGAGCAAGCCGATACCGTTGAGCAAGCCTTACTAAATTGGTTAACGTATTGGTATCCCAAGCAACCTAAGCTAGTGCAATATGTAGGTGTGATTAAGAACGATGAGTTTGCGCAATGGCTAAATGAATTCTATGCGCATCGTTATCAACATAATACTGTTAGCTCATCTCAGTATCAAACAATCGCGAAATGGGTAACAGAACATCGCAAGCAGCTTGTCGAACAATTAAAGAGTAAAGGTTTACCTGAGCTCTATCCCAATACATAATCACCAAGTATTATGCAATCAAAGACAAAACAATAACAAGAAGAGGAACCTCTGATGCCAACAAAACATACACTAAGTGCGATCAGTTTAGGAGTAATACTGAGTTTAGCCGGATGCGATGAAGCACCATCTTCAAAAGCTGCCGTTGTATCTCAACAACAAGCATCCGCACAAAGCATCGCGCTGAGCGAGTTTTTTGCCCAAAGTTACCAAGAAGATTTGGCTAATTCACCCATTCGACAGTCTTATCAAGGGATCAAAGATGATTACGGACAATGGGATGACATCAGTGATGCCGCAACGAATGAAGATATTGCGCGATTGCAATCTCGCTTAGTCAAAGCGAAACAGTTTGATCGCAACGATTTATCTGCACAAGAGCGACTCAGTTTAGATATCTACATCCTCGATATTGAACGTCAACTTGCCAATGACGCGTTTCGTTATCATTCCTATATTATGAATCAATTCTGGGGGGCGCACACCTTTGTACCCAGTTTCTTAATTAATATCCATCGTATCAGTGAGGTAAGTGATGCCGATGCCTACATCACACGACTCAATGGTGTTGAAAGCTTTTTTGATCAGCTGATCGGTCAGCTGCGTTTGCGTGAAGAGAATGGTATTTTTCCACCCAAGTGGTCCTATGACCAAATGATCCAAGCTGCCCGAAACGTGATTAATGGTGCACCGTTTGTGGAGGGTGAAAGCGACTCAACTATATGGGCAGACTTTAAGAAAAAAGTATCAAACCTTGAGCTGACTGACGCTGAGCAAAACCGTTTACTCGACCAAGCCCGTTCTGCACTCATCAACAAGGTTCAGCCAGCATACGAAAAACTCATGAGCGAATTAACCAAACAACGCTTGTTAAGCCCTCAAGGTGACGGGGTGTGGCGCTTACCCGATGGCGATAAATGGTATCAAAACCGCTTAGCCTGGTATACCACCACTGATTTGAACGCCCAGCAAGTGCATGAACTTGGTTTATATCACGTCGAACGCATTCATAATGAAATGCGTAATATCATGCAAACAGTCAATTTCGATGGCAGTCTGTCTGAGTTTTTTGAGTTTATGCGCAACGACCCGCAATTTTATTACGCCGATAACGATGAGGGCCGTGAGGCATACATGCGAGATGCCAAGGCCTATATCGATGCGATGGAACAAAAACTTCCTGAGTATTTTGGACTGATCCCAAAAGCGGATATGATCATTAAGCGCGTTGAGTCATTCCGCGAACAATCGGCTGGCAAAGCGTTTTACCAATCACCGTCAAAAGATGGCTCTCGACCGGGGATCTACTACGCAAACTTATATGATATGAGTGTCATGCCATCTTATCAAATGGAAGCCTTAGCCTATCATGAAGGGATCCCTGGACATCACATGCAACGAGCGATTACTCAGGAATTACAAGGCATTCCAGAGTTTCAAAAATACGCGTCATTTACCGCGTTCACGGAAGGCTGGGGGTTATATACAGAAGAACTACCAAAAGAAATGGGGTTTTATAAAGATCCCTATTCTGACTTTGGACGTTTAGCGATGGAATTATGGCGCGCTTGCCGCTTGGTGGTCGATACTGGCCTTCATACTAAGCGCTGGTCACGTGAAGAGGCCATCGCCTATCTGGTTAAGAACACTCCGAACTCAGAATACGATGCAGTAAAAGCCATTGAGCGCTACATTGCCCTACCCGGTCAAGCCACAGCGTATATGATTGGTAAACTCGAGATCCAAAAGTTACGCGCCAAAGCTGAGGCTGAACTAGGCGATGATTTTGATGTGCGTGGTTTCCATGATGAAGTGCTAAAAGACGGACCAGTACCACTGAATCTGTTGGCACAAAAAATCGATCATTGGATAGCGTCGCATTAAAATGTAAAGAATGACAAAAACGAGCAGAAAAAGACCCATGAGATGAAATATTTGATGAACTCCCTGGGTCTTTTTAGTTATGAATGATAAATACAGCAAATACGAAACCTTAGTTCGAGCATTTCATGGCGATATTTACCGCTACGCAGTTTGGCTTATTAAAGACGCAACGATTGCCGAAGATGTGGTGCAAGAAACATTTATGCGCGCATGGAAGTCACTCGATTCACTACAAGATGAGAAAGCAGCAAAGGCATGGCTCATTACTATATTACGCCGAGAAAACGCCCGACGGTTTGAACGCAAACAGTTTGATTATGTAGACGACATTGAAGATATTCCGTTAGTTGACGATACGGCCATAAATGATGGCGAACCTGAGCAACAAGCCTTACATAACGCCATTCAATCCCTTTCTGATGAATATCGAGAGCCACTTATTTTACAGGCGATGTTTGGTTACTCTGGTGAAGAAATTGCCAATATGCTCGAGCTAAACAAAAACACGGTGATGACCAGATTGTTTCGTGCACGCAACCAATTAAAAACTTTACTAGCCGTCGACCCACTGCGAGGACAATACAATGGATGAGTTAACTTTCCGTCGTGCGGTACTTGCTGATCCCCAGACTAGAGATCCAGAAGTCATCGCAGCCGCCAAAAACAACCCGCAACTTCACGCCTTTTGGAGTGACATCAAAGCACAAGATAATGCGCTTATTAAAATGCTCAATGCTACGCCAGTTCCAAACAATTTGGCTGACAAATTACTGTGGCAAAACCAAGCACAAACCTCTGTAGCTGAATTTAGTCCAGCCAAACGGCAACGGCCTTGGTATTATGCTATTGCGGCCTCCGTCGTCATTGGCTTGTCTGCGACAATGCTCTATCTACCCACAAAAGACCGTTCAATATTAGACGCTGCTTATGCGCATACTCAACACAAACACGTTTTTGAGATCCTAACCAGTACAACGCCTACGTTGGACGATATTAATGCCAAACTTTCCACGTTTGGAGGAGAGCTTGCTCAAGGTATTGGCGAAGTGCTCAGTGCTAATTTTTGCAGCATTAAAGATCACCAATCGTTGCATTTGCTCATGGGAACACAAGACAATCCAACATCCGTATTTGTTTTACCTAAACATGTGGACATGGGACAGTTACAAGAATTCAATGAGGCCACTGCACACATCATTGAATTTGATGATGCCAAGATATTGGTTTTAGGCGATGTGGCAGAGACCGTTTCGTCGATTGCATTACAAATCCATCAAGAATTGAGTTTCTGATTTTGCTGAGTGAGGGTGGAAATTAGTAGCATTGCACCACCCTCCCTATCTTCGCTATACTCGGTGTATAAATAAAAATAATAAGTCGAGCATCCTATGCAATTTGAAGTCTTACTCTCACTTGCCATTTATTTTGTTACCATGCTAGGCATTGGCGTATTTGCCTATCGCAACGCACGTTCAGATATGGAAGGTTATTTATTAGGTGGTCGAAATCTTTCACCTGCGGTTGTTGCGCTTTCTGCCGGGGCATCAGATATGAGCGGTTGGATGTTACTTGGCTTGCCCGGCGCCATATATATTTCTGGGATATCAAGCAGCTGGATTGCCATCGGATTAGTACTGGGTGCTTGGGCTAATTATGTCTATGTCGCTCCTCGTTTACGTGTATATACCCAAGTTGCAAACAATGCCATCACCATCCCTGATTATTTTGCGGAAAGGTTTGCCGATTCATCACACATATTGCGCATCGTATCAGCCGTTGTGATCATCTTATTTTTTACTTTATACACCTCTTCAGGAATTGTTGCCGGAGGCAAGTTATTTGATTCTTCCTTTGGCTTAGCGTACGAATATGGTGTATTGATCACCGCTGGTGTGGTGGTTACTTATACCTTATTTGGTGGCTTTATGGCGGTGTCATTAACCGACTTCGTTCAGGGCTGTTTGATGTTGATTGCATTGATTCTGGTTCCGACAGTAGTGATTTTTGAGTTGGGCGGGATTGGCAATACCATCACCGCTATTAATACCATTGATACCAATTATTTTTCCTTATTTACCGCTGTAGGCAGTAGCGAAGCACTGTCGTTCATTGCCATCATATCTCTAATGTCATGGGGCTTAGGGTATTTTGGACAACCACATATCATTGTTCGCTTTATGGCAATACGCCAAGTCAGCGACATGCCTGTGGCACGTAAAGTGGGCATGTCATGGATGATCATTGCGTTATTTGGCGCATTAAGTACAGGGTTGTTTGGTATGGCCTACGTTGCCAGTTCATCCTTGACCTTAGACGACCCGGAAACCGTTTTTATTGTGCTGTCACAAGTTTTGTTCCACCCATTGATTGCTGGCTTTTTATTAGCGGCTATTTTGGCAGCCATTATGAGTACTATTTCATCACAACTGTTGGTGACCTCAAGCTCGCTTATCTCAGATATTTATGAAGCGTTGTTTCGCAAAAACGCCTCTGACAAAGAACTTGTACTCGCTTCTCGTCTTGCCTTACTAGCTGTAGCCTTATGTGCAGTAGCCATTTCGTTTGGGGAGAATCAGTCTATTTTGAGCTTAGTCAGTAATGCCTGGGCTGGGTTTGGTGCGGCATTTGGACCATTAATTTTGCTCAGTTTGTATTGGCCCCAACTGTCACGTGATGGCGCGATTGCGGGATTGCTGATGGGCACATTCGTTACATTATTTTGGATCTATGGCCCATTAGAGATAAACGGTGTTCCGACAGGTAGTTGGTTGTACGGCATCGTGCCAGGCTTCATTGCTAATTTCATAACATTAATCATTGTGAGTAAATTACGCCCTCAAGGAACCGATAAATTATCGACAGGTTTTGCACAAATGATTGCAAATTTGCCGAAGTAATCTTAACGAGTATAGAAAAAGGAAAATCTATAACAAAACGTTATTAGCATAGTTCTATTTCTTATACCACAATATGCTTACTAATAGCGAAATGACATTTATCAAATGATGTGATGACTGTTATTTTATAAGCATAGAATTTTTTAGTATATTGAATGGAAATCACCCTCATGTCAGATGTTGTGACTCACCTTAAACAGCTCGAAGCTGAAAGTATCCATATTTTCCGAGAAGTTGCCGCAGAGTTTGATAATCCTGTGATGCTTTACTCTGTGGGTAAGGATTCATCAGTATTATTACACCTTGCTCGCAAGGCCTTTGCCCCGGGTAAAATTCCCTTCCCATTGATGCACGTTGATACCACATGGAAGTTTCGTGAAATGATTGAGTTTCGTGACCGCATGGCGCGTGAACACGACTTTGACTTGCTTGTGCATACTAATCAAGAAGGAGTCGACGCTGGGGTAAATCCGTTTTCAGTTGGCAGTGCCAAACACACTGACATCATGAAAACCGTCGCGCTCAAGCAAGCACTTGATAAATATCAATTTGATGCCGCCTTTGGCGGTGCTCGTCGAGACGAAGAAAAGTCTCGAGCTAAAGAACGTGTTTTTTCATTTCGCGATAACAACCATCGCTGGGATCCCAAAAACCAACGCCCTGAGCTTTGGAATATTTATAATGCTCAAGTCAATAAAGGCGAAAGCATTCGGGTCTTTCCCATGTCAAACTGGACTGAGTTGGATATCTGGCAATATATTTACCTCGAAGGTATTGAGATCCCTGAATTGTATTTGGCCAAGCCTCGCCCTGTCGTGGAGCGCGATGGCGTCCTAATTATGGTCGATGACGATCGCATGCCTCTCGAGCCAGGTGAAGAACCGATGATGAAATCTGTGCGTTTTAGAACACTTGGTTGCTACCCACTAACCGGTGCGGTGGAATCCGACGCGCAGACTTTGCCAGAAGTCATTCAAGAAATGTTGCTGACCAAAACCTCGGAACGCCAAGGGCGCGTCATTGACCATGATTCAAGTGGTTCAATGGAGAAGAAAAAAATGGAAGGATACTTTTAATGGACCAGAATATCGTATGGCATCAACATGAAGCAGATAAAGCTTCACGAGCCGCTCAAAAGGACCAGACCCCTCGCGTATTGTGGTTAACCGGTTTAAGTGGTTCGGGCAAATCCACTATTGCCAACTTATTGGAACAAAAACTCATATCAGCCAACAAGCACACCTACTTACTTGATGGCGATAACGTGCGACACGGTCTGTGTGGCGATTTGGGATTTTCTGACAAAGATCGCGTTGAAAACATTCGCAGAATCAGCGAAGTTGCGAAGCTCTTTGTGGATTCGGGGACTCTCGTGTTAACCGCATTTATTTCTCCGTTTGCGGCAGACCGCAATTATTGTCGTGGGATTTTGGAAGACGGTGAATTTGTCGAAATCTTCGTCGATACTCCGTTGGAAGTTTGCGAAGCGCGTGACCCAAAAGGCTTGTATAAAAAAGCTCGTAGCGGCGATATCCCCCATTTTACTGGCATAGATTCTGCGTATGAAGCGCCTGTTGATCCTGAGATCCACCTGACTTATCAAGATGAAACTGCACAAGAAACCGTTGAACGTTTGTTCGACATCCTTGTAACAAAGGGGTATGTATAAGATGAGTTATGCTACCCAAGCACTTGCGGAACAAGTCAGTGCTATTGCCAAACGTGCCGGTGATGCAATTTTAGAAATTTATCAACGTGATTTTGCGGTCTATGACAAATCAGACAGCTCGCCTTTAACCGAGGCCGATCTCGCCGCACACAAAATCATTTGCCAAGGCTTAGAGGGCATCAGTGATTTGCCTATCTTATCCGAAGAATCAGCTTCAATTGACTGGGCTGAACGACAAAACTGGACATCTTATTGGTTGGTTGACCCACTTGATGGCACCAAAGAATTCATCAAGAAAAACGGTGAGTTCACCGTCAACATAGCCCTAATCGAACACGGTAAACCGACTTTAGGTGTTGTGTATGCCCCTGTGTTGGATATTTTCTATGTCGGCGTCACGGATTCAGCTTACACAATTGAACAAGGGTCCAAGCAGACTGTATGTATTGCTGATAAGGCCTCTGCGTCACATTACAATGTCGTTGGATCGCGCTCTCATGCCTCTCCTGAAACGACGGCCTTTTTGGATGCGTTAGACAAATCGGCTGAATTGGTGGCTATGGGCAGCTCATTAAAGTTGTGTTTAGTCGCAACTGGTCAAGCGCATTTTTACCCTAGATTAGGCCCAACGTCAGAATGGGACACTGCCGCAGCACACGCAGTTGCACTCGGTGCTGGTGCGATGGTGAAAGCCTTTAGTGTTGCAGATATCCCTGTGGCCGTTACGGCGCCTGAATCTTTACCTGATTTGGTATATAACCAAAAAGAATCTTTATTAAACCCGTATTTTTTAGTGAGTTGCTAACATGGAACATCGTAATACCTTATTAGAAACTGATATTCACGCCTACTTGGCGCAACACGAAAGCAAAGACATGTTGCGTCTCTTAACTTGTGGCAGTGTCGATGATGGCAAATCCACCCTAATTGGTCGTTTATTACATGACTCCAAAATGATCTATGAAGATCAACTTGCCGCGATTACCAAAGACAGTAAAAAAGTTGGGACCACAGGTGAAAAAGTTGACTTAGCTTTGCTTGTCGACGGGTTACAGTCTGAGCGCGAACAAGGGATCACCATCGATGTAGCGTACCGATACTTTTCGACAGATAAACGCAAATTCATCATTGCAGATACCCCAGGACACGAGCAATACACTCGTAACATGGTGACCGGTGCATCAACTTGTGATTTGGCAATCATATTGGTAGATGCTCGTGCGGGCGTTAAAACCCAGACTAAACGGCATTCATTTTTGGTGTCCTTATTAGGGATCAAAAACGTCATTGTTGCCGTGAACAAAATGGACTTGATGGATTATTCTGAAAACACGTACGCCCAAATCAAAGAAGATTACTTGGCCTTTACGGAAAATCTTGCGATTAAGAACATTCAATTTATCCCTATGTCGGCACTTGAAGGTGATAACGTCGTTAACTTATCTGCGAATACGCCTTGGTACACAGGGCAGACAATGATGGAGATGCTGAACACCATCGAAGTAGATAAAACCGTTAATCACCATGATTTTCGTTTTCCTGTGCAGTATGTGAACCGACCGCACCTAAACTATCGTGGGTTTGCTGGCACGATTGTCTCTGGTGATATCGCAGTCGGTGATGCGGTAACGGCGCTTCCTTCTGGTAAAACCTCAACGGTTAAATCCATCGATACATTTGACAATGAGCTAGCATCTGCCAAAGCAGGCTCAGCCGTGACATTGACGCTGAATGATGAAATTGATATTTCTCGTGGCGATATGATTGTCAAATCCGATAATCAGCCCTTTTTAAACAACAGTTTTACGGCGCATCTGGTTTGGATGGACGAAGCGGCCATGATCCCGAATAAGCAATACAATATCAAATTCGCCACCCAAAAAGTGGCAGGTACAGTCAGCAATATCGACTATTTGATTGATGTGAATACCCTCGAGCAAACGCAAGGAGTTCATTTGCAGCTTAATGAGATTGCCAAAGTGGATTTAAAACTCACACAAAAAGTGGCTTGTGATGCCTATACACGCAACCGTAAAACTGGCGCATTCATTGTGATTGACCGCTTGAGCAATGCAACGGTTGGTGCAGGTATGATCATTTCACCCAATCAGGAAGAAGCTGGAACGAGCCACGCTTTTAGTGAGTTTGAAGTGGAAATGAATGCCCTGGTACGCAAACACTTCCCACATTGGGGTGCTATTGATATCACTAAGCTCAAGTAAATGTCACTAAGTCAAATCCTCGTACTACTCATTTTCTTAGGCACAATCGGAGCGCTCATTGTGTCTAAGAAACGTCCGTCTGTGATTTTTGGCTCGGCCACGCTGGCGTTAATGGTGACTCAAACCATTGATATCAACGATGTCTTAAATAATGCTACTAACCCAGGGCTGGTGACCTTATTATTGCTTCTGATTATCAGTCATGCGATAGATAAAACGGCCCTGCTCAAGCGTATAGCTCGTAAATTGATCACTGCCGATTATCAAGCGTCATACTGGCGCTTGTTTAGCATCAGTTTTTTTAGCTCAGCTTTATTAAACAACACAGCCATCGTGGCCTCTTTGATTGGTTCGGTAAAGCAAAACCAACATCATCTAGCCTCTAAACTGCTTATCCCACTATCCTTTTCAGCTATTTTGGGTGGAACCGTTACCTTGATAGGGACATCAACCAATCTGATTGTGCACAGCTTTTTGCAAGACAAAGGACATCCAGGTTTTGCGTTTTATGACTTTACGTTATTTGGCTTAACCGCAGGACTCATCTGTGGTGCCTTGCTTTATTGGTTACGAGGGTGGTTACCAGACATTAACCTTCAAGATAGAGCAGAACAAGAATATTTATTGGAAGCCGATGTTGCCTCTGACTCTGAACTAGTAGGGTTAAGTGTCGAAGACAATCACCTACGCAACTTACCGGAATTATTTCTCGTCGAAATTGTGCGTCAAGGCAACACCATATCACCAGTTTCACCTGATGAAGTGATCATGGCCGACGATAAATTAATATTTAATGGTAATGTCAAAAACGTGGATGCTTTATCACACATCAAAGGATTAAGTCTTTTTGCCGAGTACTCTGGTTTAATGCGCTCTGAATTGACCGAAGTGGTCATTTCAAACCGTTCTTCTCTCATTGGTTCAACCCTGAAACGCTCTGGGTTTAGAGCTTTGTTCGACGCAGCAGTGGTCGCCATTCGACGAGACGGAGCAACCTTATCGGGTAAGTTAGGGGAGGTTACCTTGCAATCAGGTGATTTTTTACTGCTTGCTACAGGGCCAGACTTCCATCAGCGTAACAACTTGAACAAACATTTTTTCATTGTGTCTGAACAAATCATCGCTCGAAAATTATCCACCAAACAAGATTGGTTAACCATTTTAGGCTTTGGCACAGTGATCGCTCTTGCTGCGTTTGAAGTCCTGTCTTTATTGGTTGGGTTATTGTTCCTATTAGCTGGGCTTGGTTTAGCTGGCGTCACCTCGCATGCCGAAATCAAACGCAATATACCGCTGAATGTGATGGTAGTCATTGTGGGCGCCTTGTCGTTGGCAACCGGACTGGAAAATGCAGGAGTGTTCGCATTATTAACGCAAGCATTAACCCCCTTAATTATTGGTCATTCGATGCTGGTGGCTTTAGTCCTTGTGTATTTACTGACATTGTTGTTAACCGAGTTTGTCACAAACAATGCAGCTGCCGCATTGATGTTCCCATTTGCTTGGGTCATCGTTGAAGCCCTAGGAGCGCCCATTTTGCCGTTTGCCTTAGCGGTTGCGTTTGCCGCGAGTGCAAGTTTTATCACTCCCTATGGCTATCAAACAAACTTACTCGTTCACAATGCTGGGCAATACCGCTACATAGATTTTGTCAAAATTGGTCTGCCCATTTCGCTGTGCTATTCCTCGATTGTTCTCAGTTTGCTGGCTTGGGTATATTTGTAATACTAAGTGTCGTTACCACTGCCAAAAGTACTTTATCTGAACAAGACTTTCTCACGTTTAAACCAATACACACAAAACGCAATCAACAATCCAGCAATGACACTCGTCGATACAAAAATGGGAATCAACGCCATATAATCCATGGTACCCTTAATGAGCTCTTTCATCGCCAAGGCAACATTAGTCAGTGGGATCCACGCATACACGCCTTTCAATTCAATGCCAGGTAACAAGGCAATAATAATTGGAATGATGGTCAAGAATACCAGTGGCGTCATATACCCTTGCGCCTCTTTAAAGCTTCGCGCATAAATCGATAAACTCAACAAAAGCGAAGCAAAAATTGCCACCACAGGCACCAACATCAAAAACATCAACACAAAATCAATGGGACTGATTGCGCCCATAAATTCAGTAATGAGCTTTATCGCCATACCTTGAGCCAACAGTACGCCCCATACGAACATACTGCCAATGGTGACCATGGCAGAGGTGACTCCGGCAAATGCAATGGTAAAAAATTTACCCATGACTAAGTCTTGGCGAGGAATTGGTGTGATTAATAGCGTCTCGAGTGTCCCCCGTTCTTTTTCGCCAGCGCCGATGTCCGTTGCTGGTAACATCGCGCCTTGCAAGCACAAGATAAAGACAAGGTAGGGAATGAAGCCACCAATTTTTTCCCCTAAATCTTCACGTTTATCTGCAATTGATACTTTTTCAATCACAATTGGATTAAGTAACCCTTCTTGAATCGCCTCACTCACGCCTAACGAAATAAATGCCGATTGTTGATTGGTGTTCTCAATTTCTTTAACGACCTCATTGACGCGTCGTTGCACCATATTAAGCCCAGCATCATTGAGATACAGCATAATTGTTTGTTGGCCACTAGATAACACGTCATTGCTAAAGGTCGAAGGTACGACCAACACGAAATCCACTTTCTCAGTTTTGACAAACGCTTTAATACCGGCTTCATCGTCACTACTTAAAGATGTTTTCACGATAGTCAAATCATCTCGTGCACTGAGTTGCTTCGTTAAGATTGGTGCAAATTCTCCCCCGACTACAGCGAATTTTAACGTTTTTTCTTGGGCTTCTTGAATGGCTTTACCCGAGAAGTAAAACACACCACCAAAAATAATTGGGAAAAACAATAACGGCAAGGCAATCATAAAAAATAATGTTTTACGGTCGCGTAATAATTCTATGACTTCTTTTTTAAATACTAACCACATGTCCTTTGCTCCTAAATAATGCTAACCATAAATGAATCGTGCAACGTCTTACCAGATAACCCAGCAAAGGATTCAATATCGCCGTTATATTTAGTGCGCCCTTCATCAATGACGGTGACCGTATCGCATAGTTGTTCGACTTCATCCAAGTGATGCGTTGAAAAAATCACGGGGACTTGTTTGTCTTTAAGTCCCTTGATGAATTCAATCACGGTTTGCGTCGCCATAATATCCAGCCCCGTCGTTGGCTCATCTAAAATAACGACCTCTGGGTCATGCACAACCGCTCTTGCGATTGAAATGCGTTGTTTCATACCTGTAGAAAAATTTTCACTGCGACGTTCTAAAAAAGTAGAGAGGTCCAATAATTCAGTGAGCTCATCAATTTTGTTAGCTATCGCAGTGTCACTCATGCCATGTAAGCGACCAAAATACGCAATATTCTCACGTCCGGTTAAGCGCCCATAGAGCCCAGTTGAACCAGACAGGAACCCAATTTTTTGACGTGCTACAAGGGGATTTTTGAGGACATCAACACCGTTTATTTTGATGCTGCCTCCATCGGGGGCGAGTGCAGTCGATAGCATGCGTAACGTGGTGGTTTTACCCGCGCCGTTCGGACCGAGTAAGCCAAGGACTTGCCCGTGATCGCACATAAAATTGACGTCTTGCACTGAATGAAAAAACTTCCCTTTCAAGCGCGGATCTTTGCGCTCTTGCTCACTGAGCTTCTTAGGGTTTTCGACTTTAAACTTTTTGGCCAGATGCGATATTTCGATCATTTGCGGTCCCTTTTGGTGATTGCCACGTTTCGTGTGATGCACTTGGATAATGTCTTTATAGTAGCGTAAAAACCTAATATTTATAGTCATTTACAAACTTTTTTACAATTTAAGTCGGCATGATTTAGGGAAATGATATAAGGTTTACTCTTATAAGATAACGAGTTAAGGAATATTCATGTCAGCAGTAACTAATCCAATCCAGGCCTGTAGCGAGGTGTTTGTTCGTCCCCGCGCAGTTTTTGAAGCGTTAAAGACGCGCAATAACTGGTCTTGGGTACCATTTATATTAACCGCTATCATCGGTTCGCTTCCTGGGTATTTGTACTTTACATCAGTCGACCAAGATTATTACCACTCGTTACTGAAGATGTCTCCCGATTTTAGAGATTTAAGCCCTGCAGAGATAGAAACGGCATTGTCTTTTACACAAACTGCAGATATCGCAATGTATGTACCGATCGGGAGCGTCCTAGCCATGATTGTTGTTACTGCAATCATAGCCATTTATTACAAAGCGGTCACTGGCTCGGATGAAGAAAATCTAGCAGGTTTTACAGATTGGTATGGTGCATGCTGGTGGATTGGTATGCCAACGGTCATTGGTGCAGTGATTTCTATTTTGATGATTTTACTTGGCAGTGCGGATGGACAGATTCACCCATCTCTTGCCTCTGCAACTTCTATTGGAAATGTGTTGAACATTGGCCTAGATTCGGTCTGGTTTAACTTTGCTAATTCCGTTCGTTTAGAGATGGTTTGGAATTATTATATCGCCGCAGTGGCGATCGGCACCTGGACCCGTTTTGCTTTTAACAAGTGCTTGCTCTTAGCCAGTCTTCCATACGTCTTAATTTATGGAGTGTGGGCTCTGTTCTTAATTTTTTAATCTTGCATTACAACTTATTAGCCGAGAGCTCAGTATGAGAAACTCGGCTTTTTTTTGGAAAAGACTGAGTTGTTGGTATACTTCATGCACTTATAAAAAGGAAAAATAATAATGAAACGACATTTTGTAACCGCTTTGTTTTGTTGCTCACTGCTGAGTGCATGTCAGCCGAACAAAGCCGAAAACACCCCCATCATTGCAGAGCAAAACCCATCTAACACGGTAGTCAGTTTCGAAGATGCATACAGTGGTCTAAGTGGAAACACCATCATTGAACACGCCAAAATTCTCGCTTCAGATGATTTTGGTGGTCGTTTACCCGCGACAGAAGGCGAAGTAAAGACCCTTGCTTATTTGACTGAACAGTTTACTCAAGCCGGTTTGGTACCGACTGAAGGGGATTCATTTTTACAGCCCGTTGAACTGATTTCAATTACCGCAAGTCCTAATGCAACCTTAAGTATTGGCCAGCAGAACTTTAATTACAAAGAAAACATGGTTGTCGGCTCGCAACGTGAGCAAGCCCAAATCGATATAACCGATTCAGAAGTAGTATTTGTCGGCTATGGTGTCAATGCGCCAGAATATAACTGGAATGACTATGAAGGCTTAGATGTAACAGGCAAAACAGTCATTATTTTGGTTAATGACCCAGGTTTTGAAAATCCAGATGCGGGTGTGTTTGAAGGTAAAACGATGACCTATTATGGGCGCTGGAGCTACAAATATGAAGAAGCAAGCCGTCAAGGCGCTGCAGCGGCGATCATCGTCCATGAAACTGAACCCGCCTCGTATGGCTGGTCAGTCGTTGCAAATAGTTGGTCTGGCCCTCAATATGGCTTAGTCAACCCTGATAAAGGCGCATCACGAGTGGCCATAGAAGGGTGGATAAGTATTGAAGCGGCACGAGCAGTATTTGCCGAAGCCGGCAAAGATTTTACGAATGAAAAAGCCAAAGCGCTACAGGGCCCATACCATTCGGCGTTAGCCCTTACAGCCTCAGCATCAGTACAAAATACATTTGAAACCTCGATGAGCTATAACTTTATAGCAACGCTCCCAGGAAGCGAGTTGCCGGATGAGCATATTATTTTTACTGCGCATTGGGATCATTTAGGAACCGACACCTCACTTGAGGGGGATCAGATTTACAATGGTTTTCATGATAACGCAACGGGCACAGCAGGACTCATTACCATTGCTCAGCAACTGGGAACGCTAACCGAACGTCCTAAGCGCTCAATGACCTTTTTGATTGTAACAGCTGAAGAACAAGGGTTACTCGGTTCCAAATATTATGCAAACAACCCTGTTGTTGCACTTGATAAAACCGTCGCAAACATCAATGTCGATGCCATGAATATCTTGGGCCAAACCAAAGATGTTGCAGTGGTTGGTCAAGGAAAGTCTGAGTTAGAACAGTATCTAGTGGCCGCAGCGACCAAACAAGGTCGAGTTGTTGTTCAGGAGCCTCGGCCCGAAGCCGGTTATTATTACCGCTCCGATCATTTTTCATTCGCCAAAGCAGGTGTTCCAGCATTGTATGCTTATGGTGGGGCCACTCCGCTCAATGATGAAGTGGCTGCATATCGCAAAAAAATGAACGTCATTCAGCGTGGCTGTTATCACCAAGTATGCGACCAGTATCGCGACAGCATTAATCCTGCTGGTATGGAAGAAGATGCACGAATGCTAATGGACGTTGCCATTCAAGTTGCCAATGCTGAAATCTGGCCACAATGGTCTGAAACCAGCGAATTTCAGCGCAAATAATCACCTTATGTGACATTCTCATGAAAAAGGTCGGAGAATCCGGCCTTTTTTGTGATTTATCCTTGCAATTTTCCTCAAAACTGGCACATTAACACCCTTAGCGGGCCAAATAAAAACAATACCTAAAACGCTACTTATAAATTACACCTCCCACGCACCTAGCGTAACGACAGAAATACGTGTAACCAATTTATTTTTTTAGCATAGAGAGAACCTATATATGTGTGGTATTTTCGGGATCTTAGACATCAAAACTGATGTCTCAGAATTACGTACCCAAGCATTAGAGCTTGCCAAATTACTTCGCCATCGCGGCCCAGACTGGTCAGGTATTTGGAATAATAATAATGCGATCTTATGCCACGAACGTCTTGCCATCGTAGACGTCGACACGGGAGCTCAGCCTCTTATTAGCGATACCGACAATGAGATTCTTGCGGTGAATGGTGAAATTTATAATCACAAATCACTCGCATCCACTGAAGCATCTGATTACGCTTTTAAAACTAAGTCTGATTGTGAAGTCATCATTCCTTTGTATCAAAAATACGGTGCGGAATTTATTGATAAATTAGAAGGTATGTTTGCATTTGTATTATACGACCAAGCAAGTGACTCATATCTTGTTGCACGTGATCACATCGGTATTATTCCTTTGTACACAGGTTACGATGAACATGGAAACTTCTATATTTCCTCTGAGATGAAAGCACTTGCACCGGTATGTAAGACGATTTCCGAGTTTCCACCTGGACACTATCTCGATAGCCGAGAAGGCAAATTAGTCAAATACTATCAGCGTGACTGGATGAGCTATGACAGTGTCAAAGACAACGAAACCAATCTAGATGATTTAAAAAAAGCCTTTGAAGATGCGGTCAAATCACACTTGATGTCTGATGTGCCTTATGCCGTACTCTTATCGGGTGGTTTGGATTCCTCTCTGGTATCAGCAGTAGCAGCCCAATATGTTGCCAAGCGAGTTGAAGATGACGACCAATCTGATGCATGGTGGCCTCGACTGCATTCATTTGCAGTAGGTTTAAAAGGCGCTCCGGATTTAGTTGCAGCACAAAAAGTTGCCGACATGATTGGTACCGTACACCATGAAGTACACTTTACCATTCAAGAAGGTCTCGATGCGATCCGTGATGTCATTTATCACTTAGAGACCTATGATGTCACTACCATTCGCGCAGCTACGCCAATGTATCTTATGACTCGTAAAATCAAGGCAATGGGTATTAAAATGGTACTCTCTGGCGAAGGTTCAGATGAAATCTTTGGTGGTTATTTGTATTTTCACAAAGCACCAAACGCCAAAGAGTTACATGAAGAAACGGTACGTAAACTCGATCGTTTACATATGTTTGATTGCGCCCGTGCAAACAAAGCGACATCTGCTTGGGGCGTGGAAGCTCGTGTACCATTCTTGGACAAAAACTTCATTGACGTTGCTATGCGCTTAAATCCACAAGACAAAATGTGTGTGGATGGCAGAATGGAAAAGTGGATCTTACGCAAAGCGTTTGATGACAACACCTATTTACCAGACGAAGTATTATGGCGTCAAAAAGAGCAATTTGGTGACGGTGTGGGTTATTCTTGGATTGATTCAATCCGCGATTTTGTTGATGCAGAAGTCAGTGACCAGCAATTAGCTAATGCTGAATTCCGCTTCCCTACCAATACGCCTGATACCAAAGAGGGGTACTACTACCGTACTATCTTTGAAGGCTACTTCCCTCAAGAAAGTGCAGCTAAATGTGTACCTGGTGGTAAATCTATCGCTTGTTCAACGGTCGAGGCACTGGCTTGGGATGAGAGTTTCCTTAACAATGCTGACCCTTCAGGTCGCTCTATGAAGGATGTGCATAAGGGATAATTCAGTCCCTATTGTGCATACCACAATTGTCTATCACCCACTGGTGTCGTATTTGGCAACAGTGGGTTTTTTAATGGGATTTTGATACGGTCAGTGAGATCAATTTTTGCGAGTAATGCTGCATAAGTTTGCTCAAATAATGCATCCATTGAGCCGTCTTTGACTGCTTCTTGTAATCCCTGTTCCAATAGTTTCTGTAAAATGCGATCCCCAGTATTGACAAAAAAATACATTGCCGTTGGGTACTGTAAAACATAATCAGGTTCAAGCTGTAACCCTTCTGTTAACTCTGGCTTTCCTAACTCGTCTAACACCTCAATGACGGATCGAGCAAATAAGCTTACTTGACGGTCACGCATTAATCGAAAAGCTTCTAAGTGTTCTGTGGCATTAACAACATTAAATCCGTTACTGCGTAAAATTTTATTGTCCGGCCAGTTGAGTCCTTGCACTAAGGTCAGTTTGCGCATATTGATTGGATCTAAATTCGCTAGGCTATCTTGATTATTTTTGTGCATCAGCAATACGCGCCAACCAATTAACCCTTTGTAAATTGGTATTCTAATTGGAGTTAACAGCGTTTCTCGATCCACATCGGTCATAGACCACATCACATTGATTTGTCGGTTGTCAGTAAGAAGTTGGATAGCTCTTTGTTGAGTCAGAACATTATCAGTTTGATGGAGTTGATAGCGCACACCTGTTTTTTGTAACGCTAGTTCTAACAAGGCGATAGCGTATTGGTTATGAATAGTTTCGTGATTGATGTTTTTGGGGTAGGTAATATCCCACACAGCCCCTTGTGTAATAAAAGAGGCTTGGACCAAAAAACAGTACACTAATGCTTTCCAGCTTTTCATAGATTTATCCGCTCATTGTTAACTTAAGGTTAACATTAGATGTTATTCTATGCCAATAAACTTATGTGTTTGCAGAGACAATCTCCAATTGCGCTCAATACAGGTTTTGATAGCCAATTCTGTTGCCCGAGGATGTTGTGAAATCGGTTGCAAATAAATCGACGGTTCACGAGGCAAAGAAAGACCAAACAGAATATTATCTAGGGCTTCAATATGCTTTTGCATGGCTACTGCATGTTTGATCTCATCGGCACGAAGCAAAGCTTCTGGCAAAATTTCATATCCACCTGGCATGTCAATTTTTGGTGAAACGGTCACAAACACGGCATCATGGCAGCGAATAGGAAATGTACCAGAGGTTTCAATTTGCACACTAAAGCCTTGGGCAACTAACATATTGGTCAATGGCGACAAGTCGTACATACATGGCTCACCTCCGGTAATCACAATGTGTTTAGCTTGATAATCCCTTAATGAGTACTCTGATAACAGCTCGTCTGGGGAAAACTGAGCATGAGTGGGGGCGTCCGCACGTTTGCTTCGCAACGTCTCTATCGCAATGATATCCTCTTTAGCTACTGGCCAAGTGTGTTGTGTATCACACCAAGGACATCCCACTGGACAACCTTGGAGTCGAATGAAAACCGATGGCACGCCAGTATGGCTACCTTCGCCTTGAATCGATTCAAAAATTTCATTGATTGGATAATGCACAACCCGCCCCTAACACTTTTATGCGCGTATCAATTGTAGGTATAATACCGCAAAACGAACGATCAGGTACAACCTTTCATGGCTCAACAAAAACGTGCAGTGATTATTTATTCAGGCGGCATGGATTCATTCACGCTGCTACATCATGTCTTGAACCAAGGCTTTGCACCAGATGACATCGCCTGTTTAACCTTTAACTATGGGCAACGACATGTACGTGAGATTGAAGCGGCGCAAACGGTTTGCCTAGATTTGGGTATCACGCATAAGATCGTTGATATTTCAGCAATTAACGCCTTAATGTCTGGCTCGTCATTAACAGATGACATTGATATTCCTGAAGGACACTATGCAGAAGACAGTATGAAATCAACCGTCGTGCCTAACCGTAACATGGTTTTGCTGTCTTTGGCCGTCGCCTATGCCGTATCACTCGAAGCGCCGGCAGTCTATTACGGCGCTCATTCAGGCGACCACGCAATTTATCCTGATTGTCGTCCGGAGTTTGTGCAAAAAATGAAAGATGTGTGTGCCATTGCAAACTACGAACCTGTCAGTATAGAAACTCCATTTTTGCACCATAGCAAAGGGGAGATATTAGCCGTTGGTAAGGCACTAGAACTTGATTACAGCCATACTTGGACCTGTTATAACGGACGCGATAAAGCATGTGGTAAGTGTGGTGCCTGTGTTGAGCGCCTCGAAGCATTTAGCGAAAATAATCTAGTCGACCCGTTAGACTATGAGTCATGACTTAATTTTGCTTGGATAGAGTGACAAAATGCGATATTTCCTTGATCAAATAACGCAAAACCGGATTGAGACGGGTATTTTTGCCATTCATAACGAACAATTCGTGCTCAAAGTGGAATAACTTGCCCCCGCCTACTGGGACTAATCCTAGTGCAACGCCTTGTTCTTTAGCCATATAATCCGGCAGTAACCCAACATACTCCCCTGACATAATCCCCGCCATACACATGTCATATGAATCAGAGAAGGTTTGAATATTCATGCGTAAATCATCACTGATGTAGTTCGAGGAAGACAACCCAGTAATTCCAATCGCGGGGTAATCTTCAATATTAAGGTTATTTGGCCATTCGGATTTAGTTTTTGCCAGCACATGAGTGGGTGCACAATAAAGCCGTCCACTAAAGCTCAATCCAGTGGAATGAAAAATAACTGATTCCGGTTTTACCATATCATAAGTGGATAGTACTAAATGGCACTCACCAGACTGGGCGACGTGCTCAACTTCATTATACAAACGGTTTTGAATATTGATGTGTATATCGTCAAATTTTTTCAGAGTCGATTTCACAGCACGACTGACTGCCAAATGGATGGATAAAGGCAGCCCCGCCATGACCACAAGAGTGATGTGTCCAGAATAATCGTCATGGAGATTTTTTAAATTAAACACAAAGTTGTCAAACGCACTCAAAATGCGTTTCGTTTCTTGAAAGACCACCTCCCCTTCTTTGGTTATCTGAAAACCACCACGACCGCGGTGACACAAAATCAAATCAAGACGTTCTTCCAGCTTTTTTATCGCCGCACTGATGTTTGGACGTTGCATTCTTAAAACGGGCTCTGCCGCCGTAAATCCATTACATGATGCGACGGCATAAAAGACCCTAAGCAACTTAATATCGGATTCTTGTAACCGATTTATCATGTTTTTTGCCTATTTTACGTATAATAAAACATACGTATATAAGCGTAGTCAAAGATGATAAAAGTGCCAAATAATTAGGAGATCTTGACAGCTTCGGCACGTAATTGTTCGATTTCATCACGGATACTCGCCGCTTTTTCAAATTCTAATTCACGTGCAGCTTCGAACATCTGCTGTTCTAATTCGCTAATTTTGCCCATAATATCGGTCGCAGTCATTGCTTTGTATTTCTTTTCTTTCTCAGCAACTTTCCGCAATTTGACTTTACCCGATGCTGGGTGTGCATCATCTTCGCCAATGTCCATAATATCAGTGATCGGTTTGACTAATGATTGAGGAGTAATGCCATTTGCCTCATTGTGGGCTTGTTGCTTAGCTCGGCGACGCTCCGTTTCATCAATGGCTTTTTTCATCGAACCCGTGATGTTATCTGCATACAAAATAGCTCGACCATTGAGGTGACGTGCCGCTCGACCGATCGTTTGAATCAGTGACTTTTCAGCACGCAGGAAACCTTCTTTGTCGGCATCTAAAATCGCAACTAATGATACTTCAGGCATATCCAAGCCTTCTCTGAGCAAGTTGA
This sequence comes from Glaciecola sp., assembly GCA_018623155.1. Taxonomy (GTDB): domain Bacteria; phylum Pseudomonadota; class Gammaproteobacteria; order Enterobacterales; family Alteromonadaceae; genus Opacimonas. Next base: position 22,746 of record JAAZVZ010000010.1, on the reverse strand, counting down.
TCCCAACGAGCACATCGAATTTGCCAATACGTAAATCGCGAATAATCTCTATGCGCTCAACCGTATCAATATCAGAGTGCAAATATCGTACTTTTACCCCATTTTCGTTAAGGTATTCCGACAGATCCTCTGCCATGCGTTTGGTCAAAGTAGTGATTAATACACGTTCATTGAGTTTAACGCGCTCGTTGATCTCAGATAAAACATCATCAACTTGAGTCGCCACAGGACGGATTTCTATGACTGGATCCAACAAACCAGTTGGACGGACAACCTGCTCAACAATGTCGCCAGAGCATTTTTCAAGTTCATAGTTACCTGGTGTGGCTGAAACATATATCGTCTGTGGAGAAATATGTTCGAACTCATCGAATTTGAGAGGACGGTTATCCAATGCAGAGGGTAAGCGAAACCCATATTCCACTAATGTTTCTTTGCGTGATCGGTCGCCTTTATACATAGCGCCAATCTGTGAAACGGTCACATGCGATTCGTCAATAATCAATAACCCATCTTTGGGAAAATAATCAATTAACGTGGGCGGTGGCTCACCAGGGGCTCGCCCAGACAAATACCGTGAGTAATTTTCAATCCCCGAACAAAAACCCAGCTCTAACATCATTTCAATATCAAATTGTGTCCGTTGAGAAATACGCTGCTCCTCGAGAAGTTTATTCGCGTCTTTGAGTTGTTCTCGGCGAAGCTCTAATTCGTCTTTTATATTCTCAACCGCATTTAGGATCCGTTCGCGTGGCGTGACATAATGAGTTTTTGGAAACACAGTTGCTCGCGCAACCGACTTATCCACTTCACCTGTTAGAGGGTCAAAATAACTGATTTTTTCAATTTCGGCATCAAACAACTCTACCCGAATTGCTTGCTTTTCAGAATCTGCTGGAAAGATGTCAATGACATCACCGCGCACTCGAAACGAGCCACGCTCAAAAGCAATGTCATTACGCTTGTATTGAAGTTCAGCTAATCGACGTAAAATGTCGCGCTGATCCATCGTATCGCCCTGGCGCAGATGTAACAGCATTTTCATATACGATTCGGGATCCCCTAAACCATATATGGCAGACACCGACGCGACAATCACAACATCCCGACGCTCCATAAGAGCCTTGGTCGCTGAGAGACGCATTTGCTCAATGTGGTCGTTAATTGAGGAATCTTTCTCGATAAATGTATCCGTCGACGGTACGTAAGCTTCCGGCTGATAATAGTCGTAATACGAGACAAAATACTCCACTGCGTTATTTGGGAAAAACTCTTTCATCTCTCCATATAATTGAGCGGCGAGAGTCTTGTTGTGAGCCAAAATAAGAGTTGGCCGTTGCACCTCTGCAATCACATTGGCCATAGTAAAAGTCTTACCTGAGCCGGTTACACCGAGCAAAGTTTGTTGTGCCAATCCCGCTTCAAGGCCTTCCACTAACTGCGCAATCGCAGTGGGTTGATCACCCGCTGGGGAGTATTTAGATTGAATTGTAAAAGGCTTAGCCACTGATTTGTTTACCTATCGAAAACTTATTTAGACTGCGTTTAAACGCCCAATATGAAATGAAAGCCATGAGGGCATTAGCAACGACTATCCCCCAGAAAACGCCATGTAATTCGTAATATATACTGCCAATAAATGCAAAAGGCACAAAAAATACAAATAATCTCAATGCATTGAGAGCTAACGCTTGCATCGGTTCATGGATGGCATTGAGAGCGGAGTTAGTCAAAACTACGACACCTTGCAAACCATATCCAAGCGGCACAATCATCAAGAATAGAGTAATCCACTCAGTCACTTCTGGTTCTCTGGCAAAGACTAGTGCAATCCAGGGAGCGGTAATGAGTAGACACACAAAAACGAATAATTGAAAGCCTAGGACAAATTTAAGTGAAAGCTGATATGCTTCGGTAACACGATCAATACGGTTCGCGCCCATATTTTGTGACAATAAGGGTGGCAGAGACATAGAAAGGGCTAACATAACAATGCTTGCAATGGTCTCTAAACGTCCCCCAACGCCCCAAGCTGCCACAGCTGTCGCACCAAACCCTGCGACAATGGCGGTAACGATACCCGTTGCGATTGGTGTAAGCATATTGGCACCTGCCGCTGGAAAGCCGATTTTCAACACCTCTTTGCTATGTATACAAAATTCAGAAAAGTTAAGTAAACGTGGCACCATCAAGCCGCGTCTTATCAACAACACGATTATCCAAATCACGCCGGTTGCCCATGCCATTGCCGTTGCGATGGCCGCACCTTGGATCCCCAGAGCGGGGAAAGGACCTAATCCAAAAATCAAAAATGGATCCAACACGGCGTTGATTGCTCCGCCAGAGGCCATGATCATACTGGGTGTTTTGGTATCACCTGATGCGCGCAACACAGAATTACCGACCATAGGTATGGCTAAGAATACCCCCGCCAGATACCACACTGACATGTAATCATTAATGAGTGGTAATTGAGCTATTTCTGCGCCGAGTAGCGTGAAGACAAGGTCAATACTCAATAACCCAATCGCACATAAAATACCTACCAACAAACACACACTCATCAGTGCTGCCATTGCGCTCAGACGAGCTTCTGCATCGCGTCCGGCGCCTAGCAATCTGCCTATCACAGCGGATGTGCCAATGCCTAAGCCAATATTAAGACTGATGACGGTAAATGTGACAGGAAAAGTGAAACTGATCGCGGCGAGTTCATTAGTGCCTAACAAACTGACAAAAAAAGTATCGACCAACCCAAATGACATGAGTAATATCATGCCATAAATCATGGGTAGGGTGAGTTCTTTGAGTGTTTGTGCTATGGAGCCTTCCAACATCGAATTTTGAGTTGGAGGTGTGACTTTATCTTGTGACACGGGTTATCCTTTATTGCATCTTTGAATTTTACCACAGCCCCTTACATACCGCATCATCAATTCATATCATAAATCCGTCATTAAAATAACATAATTTTTACAATTCATTTTTTGTACAAATCAATCAAAAAGCCATCGACTCTCGCACAGCTTGTAAGCAGATGAATAAATTTTGATGATTTTTTATAAGAATACATTGCCTTTATTCACAACACTTATTTTTTTGCGGATAATATTACAAAAAAATCTTCAGAAGGATGTTGCATCGGCTGAAAACCCCATTTTTAAAAGCCTTCAAGGTAATCACACCCTCAGTGTGATGCATTTTTAAGCTGTGTAAAAATTCACACATGTTGCAAGCTAAAAATATACACACACAGTTATCCACAGATAAGGTGGATAACGTAAAAAACCTTGATATGTCAAAGTTTTGACGGCACATGTTCAAAATTTAGGTTAGCAGATACTTACGTTTAAATATTAAAGATTTGTTACAATCAGGCCAAATACTGGTTAAACACCCAGCACTCAATCCTTTTTTAATTCAATTTTGTTATAAGTATATTTCAAAAAAACATCCCAGAAAGTAAGCCAGAATTTTTCAATTTTTTACCTCATTAGAGTTGACATGAATGCGTGCAATCTTTAATATGCGCGCTCGTTGAGAAGACGATTCCCCCTTAGCTCAGTTGGTTAGAGCGACGGACTGTTAATCCGCAGGTCCCCCGTTCGAGTCGGGGAGGGGGAGCCATCTCAAAAAAGACCATCCAAGATTCCCCCTTAGCTCAGTTGGTTAGAGCGACGGACTGTTAATCCGCAGGTCCCCCGTTCGAGTCGGGGAGGGGGAGCCATCTATCGCACATCCATTCTTACGTTTCAATTCGTTTCCAAAAACGTTTTCAGAATTTTTACTAATTTGCTTAATAAAATGAGCCAAATCATTGTTTATATTCGTTAAACATTAGATAATACAACTTATATTTTCCACGCCATAACACATAATGACTGAATTTGTATTACTGCTGATTAGCACAGTATTGGTGAATAATTTTGTCTTGGTACAGTTTTTAGGGCTGTGCCCTTTTATGGGTGTATCAAGCAAACTTGAAACCGCCATCGGCATGTCTATGGCGACAACTTTTGTGCTTACTTTAGCCTCTTTGGCAAGTTACTTGATTGAAACCTATCTTCTGATTCCTTTTGATTTGCAATTTTTGCGTACCGTGTCGTTTATCTTGGTGATTGCGGTAGTCGTACAATTCACTGAGATGGTTGTCCATAAGACAAGCCCAACGTTATATCGCTTGTTGGGTATTTTCTTACCTCTAATTACCACCAATTGTGCCGTTTTAGGGGTCGCATTACTCAATATCAAAGAACAACATTCAATGACCGAGTCAATTGTCTACGGCTTTGGCGCTGCAATGGGTTTCTCACTCGTCATGATTTTATTTGCGGCGATGCGCGAGCGTTTAGCTGCAGCTGACGTTCCCACCCCATTTCGTGGCGCGGCCATTGCTATGGTCACGGCAGGCATGATGTCACTTGCCTTTATGGGTTTCACAGGGTTGGTGTCGTAATGTCTTTATTTGCATTTGCGTTAATGGTACTCGGCTTGCTCGCACTGTTATTTGGGGCAATTCTCGGTTATTCAGCGGTCAAATTTAAAGTTGAATCGGATCCATTGGTCGACCAAATCGATGCTATTCTTCCGCAAACTCAGTGTGGACAATGTGGCTATCCAGGGTGTAAACCTTACGCTGAAGCAATTGCCAACGGTGATGAGATAAACAAATGTCCACCAGGTGGTGAAGCCACCATCAAAAAACTCGCCGATCTTATGGGAGTGGAACCCAAACCATTGGACAGTGCCCATGGTGTAGAAGATGTCAAAAAAATCGCCTATATCCGAGAAGCAGAATGCATTGGTTGCACAAAGTGCATTCAAGCTTGTCCAGTGGATGCCATTATCGGTGCAGCCAAGCAAATGCATACCGTCATTATCGACGAATGCACAGGTTGTGATTTATGCGTTGCCCCCTGCCCTGTTGATTGTATCGACATGGTCCCAGTTCAAGAGACGCCAGCGAACTTCAAATGGCACATCGGTAGGAATTCGGGTGGTACAGTTGGTAATATTGATATAAAACAGGTGTCATAATGGAAGCTTTTGCCAAAATAGATATCCTAGATCGCGTTGATGGGGCAGCTGTTGTTGAGGCGATCAAAGCAGGTCAATTGCACGACTTCCCAGGCGGTGTGCATCCACCTGAAGCAAAATTATTATCTAATCAAGCACCTATAGCAAGTATGCCTGTGCCCAAAACGCTGTACATACCTCTCAAACAACATGCCGGTATACAAGGTAGTCTTGCCGTCGCAGTTGGCGATAAGGTGAAAAAAGGCCAACCACTGACTCACAGTTCACATCCTTTTGCTGTGCCTGTGCATGCCAGTACATCAGGCACTATTATTGAAATTACTGCTCATTCCAGTGCTCATGCATCAGGCTTGCCAGAATCGACCATTATATTGGAGCCTGACGGCGCTGAGGAGTGGCATATCATGCCACCATTCGATGATTATCGTTCGGTGGAGCCAGTCAAATTGATTGAACGTATCTGTGATGCTGGGATAAGTGGTTTGGGTGGGGCCGGATTTCCCACCCATATCAAAACTCAGCATGATCATGACGTAGAATGTTTGATTATTAATGGTATCGAGTGTGAGCCTTATATCAGCTCCGATGATCGCATCATGCGCGAACACGCTTGGCAGATCAAACAAGGCATAGATATTTTGCGCTACTTAGTGAAGCCAAAAGAAATCATCATCGCCATTGAAAATAACAAACCTGAAGCATTTGAAGCATTGAAAACCGCTTGTAGTTCAGACGCTTCGATTACCATGGCCAGTGTCCCTACCAAATACCCTGCGGGTGGTGAAAAGCAATTAATTAAGGCACTGACAGGTCATGAAGTCCCTCGTTCAGGTTTGCCAATGGACATTGGATGTATGATGTTCAACGTGGGGACCTGTTTTGCGATTGCCGATGCCATCATTTATGGCAAAGCATTGGTTCAGCGGGTAGTGACCTTGACCGGTGAAGCCCTTGATATGCCGCAAAATGTTTGGGCGTTATTAGGTACTCCAATGTCAGATCTGCTCTCCTTTGCCAAGTATCAACCAACCAAACAGAAACGACACAAAGTCATTATGGGTGGACCAATGATGGGCTTTGCCGTTGCAAATGATTCTGTCCCGGTCGTCAAGATCACAAACTGTGTACTGGTGCCTGCTGCAGATGAATTGCCCGATATTGACGATGAAAAACCTTGTATTCGCTGCGGTTACTGTACTGATGCCTGTCCTGCTGGTTTATTGCCGCAACAACTCTATTGGTATAGTAAAGCCAAAGATTATCCGAAAGCAGAAGAATACGCATTAGCCGATTGCATTGAATGTGGCGCTTGTGCTTATGTCTGCCCAAGCGAAATCCCTTTGGTTCAGTATTATCGTCAAGCCAAAGCCGAGATAAAGGCACAATTAGACGAACAACAAAAATCGGAAAAAGCCAAATTGCGTTTTGAGCAGCGACAAGCTCGACTTGAAGCTGACAAAAAAGCACGTGAAGAAAAGCATCGTAAAGCCGCAGAAGCTCGTAAAGCCGCTATGGAAAACAATGGCGGTGATGCCAAAGCCAAAATTGCAGCCGCTTTAGCAAGAGCCAAAGCTAAAAAGCAACAAGCGGCAAAAGCGACTAATTCAGATACATCTTCTACCGATAATAATGAGTCATCAGAATAATGCAGTTTAGTTTATCAAGTTCACCTCACAATCGAGTTCGTCGCGATACTGCAAGTGTCATGCGAGCAGTTTGTTATGCCTGTATCCCTGGGATCATGGCACAGGTGTGGTTTTTTGGTTGGGGCGTAATGATTCAACTCATGCTCGCAATCGCGACCGCCCTAATCACTGAGGCTGGCATTATGAAATTGCGAAGACGCAATGCCAAGCGCATATTATCAGACTATTCAGCTGTACTGACTGCCCTGTTATTAGCTGTCAGCATCCCCCCTCTTGCGCCGTGGTGGTTAATTGTGATTGGCACCTTTTTCAGTATCGCAATTGTTAAACAGCTTTACGGTGGTCTAGGTTTTAACATGTTTAACCCTGCTATGGGTGGATATGTCATGTTACTCATCTCATTCCCACTGGCAATGAGCATGTGGTTGCCCGTGCAAAGTATGGCACTTTACCCATATAATTTGACCGATGCATTGAGCGTTATCTTTACCGGTTTCAGCGTCAGTGGTTATGACATTACACAACTGCGCTTAGGCATCGATGGCGTGACACAAGCTACGCCTTTGGACGCTGTCCGCTCATCGCTACTGTTGGGAGAAACGTACAGTGAGGCTTTACAAGCACCTATTTTCACATCCGAATCAGGCTTATCACATGGCTGGGCTTGGGTCGCTCTAGCTTATTTAGTGGGTGGTTTGTTTTTGTTATGGCGCAAGTTCATTTCATGGCATATGCCAATCAGCATGTTAGCAGGTGTTATCCTCACGTCTGGATTTCTCAATATGATTATGCCAGATGCCTCTGGTGGAGTGCTCTTTCACCTCTTTTCTGGTGCAGTCTTATTTGGAGCCTTTTTTATTGTCACTGATCCTGTGTCAGGCTCGACGACGCCCAAAGGCAGAATTATTTTTGGTGCATTAATTGGCTTTTGGACGGTGATCATCCGGACTTTTGGTGGCTATCCGGATGCAGTTGCCTTTGCGGTATTATTAATGAATATCGCGGTACCCTTAATTGACTATTATACACAACCGCGAACCTATGGAGCGCGCTCATGATTGTTCAAAATACGCAAAAAAATGCGCTGATTTTGGGAATCTTTGCGCTGTGTGTGGCTGGATTAATAACGTTAACGTACGTCGGAACAAAAGACCGAATCAAAGCACAAGAACAAGCTAAGCTCCTTAGCGTTATCGGTGATGTGGTGCCATCAACATATTATGATAATGACATTCAACATGATTGCATTGCACTTCCAGTCGTTCAAGCGTTAGGCAATACCAGTCAACTCAAAGCGTATCGCGGTCGTTTTGGCTCAGAGATGACCGCTCTTGCCATTGAGAGTGTCGCACCAAATGGCTACAGCGGAGCGATTCGATTTATTGTTGGTCTTGCCGGAGAAGAGTTTACGACCGTTACCGGCGTACGTGTATTACAACATATGGAAACACCTGGCTTAGGCGACAAAATTGACGAACGAGTCAGTCCTTGGGTTTTCGACTTCGATAATCAAGTGATAACGCCCGAGCGACAATCAGAATGGACAGTTAAAAAAGATGGCGGTCAGTTTGACGCGTTCACTGGTGCGACCATCACACCACGGGCATTAACACAGGCGATTGCAAACACTGCATTGTATGTGCAACAAAACCTCACACAAATCGCTCTCTCCACCAATCAATGTGCACTCGAGGACAATCAGAATGATTGATGTTAAAGAACTCACTTGGCAAGGATTATGGAAAAATAATCCAGCACTTGTCCAACTCCTTGGATTGTGCCCTCTTCTTGCTGTCACGAGTTCAGCAATTAATGGTTTGGGACTGGGTTTGGCGACATTATTTGTACTAATGGGTTCAAATATAACGGTTTCGGCGGTGCGTCATTATGTCCCAAACGAGATCCGCATCCCGATATTTGTGATTGTCATTGCTGCTTTTGTAACCATTATTCAACTACTCATGCAAGCATTTACATTTGAGCTCTACCTGGCTTTAGGCATATTCATCCCGCTGATCGTGACCAATTGTGCCATTATTGGACGGGCTGAAGCGTTTGCTGCCAAAAATGAACTGTTTCCTTCAGCATATGATGGTTTTATTATGGGCGCTGGTTTTGCTCTGGTTCTGGTACTTCTAGGTGGCATAAGAGAAATTTTAGGGAGCGGCACATTATTTAGTGGTGCTGAGCTTTTATTAGGTGCTTGGGCGGTTGATTTAAAAATCACCATATTCGTACCCGATAATCCATTTTTATTAGCCATTTTGCCTCCTGGTGCGTTTATCGGAATGGGCTTATTAATAGCGCTAAAAAATATTCTCGACCCTCGTTTAGAAGCTAAGTTCGCACCAAAACCTGAAAAAATCGTCGAACGTGCTCGTGTTACTGCCGAGAGCTGAGTTACTGCCGAGAACTAATCCATGACCAAAAGTGAAAAAGTCCAAGCCATTATTGCGATTCTAGAAGAACTATACCCAGAAGTGCCGGTTCCGTTAGATCATAAAGATCCTTATACTTTGCTTATTGCTGTTCTATTATCTGCCCAATGTACCGACGAACGCGTCAATCAAATCACCCCTTTATTATTTGCAAAAGCGGATAATCCTTATGACATGGTCAAAATGAGTATTGAAGACATTCAAGCGATCATCAGACCATGCGGTTTATCGCCAATGAAATCAAAAGGTATTTGGCATCTGTCAGATATGATCATCCGACAGCATAATGGCGAAGTACCAAAGGATTTTGCGGCGTTAGAAGCAATGCCTGCAGTTGGCCATAAAACAGCATCGGTGGTAATGTCTCAAGCATTTGGCGTCCCCGCATTTCCTGTAGATACCCATATTCATCGTTTGATGTATCGTTGGGGCTTATCCAATGGCAAAAGCGTAGAGCAGACTGAACGTGATGCAAAACGCCTATTTCCTAAAGAAAAATGGAACGACTTACATCTTCAGATTATTTTTTACGGACGCGAATATTGCCCAGCTCGTGGGTTTTCACTCGATCGTTGTATCATCACGCGACAATTTGGACGTAAGAGTTTTATTAATCAGGTGATTAAAGAAACTGAAAAGCGAGCTAAGCGTTAGCCATCAACCGTTTTGGAGTGTTTATGTTTGAATTAAATCAACGTTTTCGAGGGTATTTCCCGGTCATAATTGATGTGGAGACTGCAGGGTTTAATGCGCAAACTGACGCCTTACTAGAAGTCGCAGCAATCACTCTCAAAATGGAACCTGAAACCGGGGCACTTGCGATAGATGAAACCTATCATGCTCATATTGAACCCTTCTCAGGTGCCAATTTAGAAGCCTCTGCACTCGAATTTAATGGTATAGATGTAAATTGTGCCCTGCGCGGGGCAATCGATGAGCAAACCGCAATGAAAGCGCTATGTAAGATGGTGAGTAAAGCTCAAAAAAAGCATCAATGTCAACGCTCCATCATCACTGCGCATAATGCGACGTTTGACCAAAGCTTCATCAATGCTGCAATTACTCGGAGCAAAATCAAACGCACGCCTTTTCATCCATTTGTATCGTTCGATACCACCACGTTAGCGGCCCTCACCTTAGGTCAGACGGTATTAGTCAAAGCCTGCGAGGCAGCTGGTATCGCTTTTGATCAAAAACAAGCCCATGGTGCCTTGTACGATACACAAAAAACCGCAGAGCTGTTTTGCCATATGCACAACCACTACCAGACGTTAGGTGGTTGGCCGTTAACATAATTTAGCTAATCTCTTCTCACAGTTTTTTTACCACTACTCTGCGCACAAAAAAACAGGCCTATTGGCCTGCTTTTTAAGAGTAATTTTTTGTCGTGACTTAAAGCTTGTCAGAGTTCTCTGATAAATATGCAGCAACACCGTCAGGTGAAGCGTTCATGCCTTTATCACCGTCTTGCCAGCCTGCAGGACACACTTCACCGTGGTCTTGGTGAAAATTCAATGCATCGACCATACGTAACATCTCATCAACATTACGACCAAGAGGTAAGTCATTCACAACTTGGTGGCGCACATTAAATTCTTCGTCAATTAAGAATGACGCACGAAACGCGACGCCGGCTTCTGGGTGCTCAACATCATATGCCTGACAAATATCGTGTTTTACGTCTGCAACAAGTGTGTAACCCACTTGACCAATACCACCGTCATTGACAGGTGTGTTACGCCATGCATTATGGGTAAATTGTGAATCAATGGATACACCAACTACCTCTACACCACGTTTTTTGAACTCTTCAACGCGCTTGTCAAAAGCGATTAGCTCAGATGGACAAACAAACGTAAAATCGAGTGGATAAAAGAACACAACGGCTTTTTTGCCTTGTACCGCTTCTTTAAGATTAAATGAATCAACGATTTCACCTGAACCAAGTACTGCTGCAGCAGTGAAATCAGGTGCCGGGCGGCCTACTAAAACTCCCATATTATTCTCCAATATTGTTTGATGGATAGATTACAGACTTCATACGTCAAGTACTAATATATGGCTTAGGAACGAAGAATCAACTCAAAAAGTAAAAAATCATTTGCATTTACAACAAATGAGAACTATTATTATTTGCATATTCATTTTTGAGGTGGCTTAATATGTTCGTATGTATGTGCTTTGGCGTGACTGATAAAGACATTAAAGAAGCAGTGGAAGAACATGGCGTTGGTAACATACGTGAGCTAAAACAAGTACTTACCTTAGGCGAACAGTGCGGTACCTGCATTCAATCTGCTCAGTCTATTATCGATGACACTATTATCGACGAGTCATTATTTAAGAACGTCGGATAACTTTTTCTCATTCGTAGCATTATCATTATGCTCAAAAACGTTAAAAGCGACTCTAAAGAGTCGCTTTTTTTTGAATCATAGAATTGTGCAAAAATACGCACAATGCATTTATTCAGAATCTGAGCTTGGATACTTTGCTGCAGTTTCTTTGATCAGTTCTTGCAATTCACCCTGCTGAAACATCTCTAAAATGATATCGCATCCACCAACCAGTTCTCCGTCAACCCAAAGTTGTGGGAATGTTGGCCAGTTCGCGTATTTAGGTAATTCAGCACGAATATCTGGATTTTGTAAAATATCCACGTAAGCGAACTGTTCACCACAAGACATCAGTGCTTGAGATGCCTGTGACGAGAAACCACAACTAGGTAGTTTAGGCGAGCCCTTCATGTATAAAAGAATCGGGTTTTCACCGATCTGTTGTTTGATTTTTTCTACTGTTTCCATGAGTAACCTTCAATATTCTATTCTATGTATATATGGTTATTATGCCTGTTTTTTCAAGGTGGATGAAATAGAAGTGAACTTATTTATACAAAAAACATATATTTAATGACAAGTATAATGATTTAATCGTCTATAAAGGGCTTGTTTTTCACAAAACGAGTCATATATTATGCACTGTATCCTTAATATCATGCTACCGAATGGAGAATTTTCATGGCTTTTGAATTACCAGCATTACCTTACGAAAAAAATGCATTAGAACCTCATATTTCAGCAGAAACTCTTGAGTTTCATCACGGCAAACACCATCAAACTTATGTTACCAAGCTAAATGGCTTAATTGAAGGCACAGACTTCGAGGGTAAATCTCTTGAATATATCGTCAAATCATCTGACGGCGGTGTGTTTAACAATGCAGCTCAAGTTTGGAACCACACTTTTTATTGGAACAGCTTATCACCAAATGCTGGTGGCGAACCAACGGGTGAATTAGCAGATGCAATTAACGCTAAGTGGGGTTCATTTGCAGAATTCAAAGCAGCATTTAACGACAAAGCGGTCAATAACTTCGGTTCTAGCTGGACTTGGTTAGTCAAAACGGCAGATGGTCAACTAGATATCGTGAACACATCCAATGCAGCAACGCCAATTACTGACGGCCACACTCCATTGTTAACCGTTGACCTTTGGGAACACGCTTACTACATTGATTATCGCAATGTTCGTCCTAACTACCTTGAAGGTTTTTGGGCACTAGCAAACTGGAGTTTTGCAAGCGAAAACTTCGCAGCTTAAACTTTTACTCGCTTTTATATAATAAACCCACATGCAATATGTGGGTTTTTTTTAATCTTTCTCCTCAATCCTTCCGTAGCAATTATATAGTTCCAACGTTTCAACGCTTTATCACACATAAAAGATTTTTCTTTTGATATTCTAAGCAGGACAGCGTTCTTAGGTCTAAGCTTAAAACAAAAGAAAGTTTAATCGGCTGACCTGGAGAAGTTATGGGTATTTTTGAGCATTACCAACAACGTTATGAAGAACATAAACAAGAAGAACTCACGATTCAGGAGTACCTTGCACTCTGCAAGGAAAATCCAAACACCTACGCCAATGCTGCTGAGCGATTACTCAAGGCCATTGGTGAACCCGTTATGGTGGATACGTCACAAGATCCGACGCTAAGTCGTATATTTTCCAATAGAGTGATCGCTCGATACCCTGCCTTTTCTGAATTTTATGGCATGGAAGAGGCAATTGAGCAAATCGTCTCTTATCTGAAGCACGCGGCACAGGGTCTAGAAGAGAAAAAACAAGTTCTGTACTTACTTGGACCCGTCGGCGGTGGTAAATCATCGCTTGCAGAACGCCTCAAAGAACTCATGCAGAAATGTCCCATATATGCCATCAAAGACTCACCGGTCAATGACCATCCTTTTGCTCTATTTGACCCGAATGAAGATGGAAAGATATTGCAAGAAGAATATGGCATCCCTGGACGCTATCTCAAAACCATTATGTCACCATGGGCACGTAAACGTTTGCACGAATACAATGGTGATATAACCAAATTCAAAGTGGTTAGAGTATACCCATCGATTCTCGATCAAGTAGGCATAGCCAAAACCGAGCCGGGTGATGAAAATAACCAAGACATCTCTGCTCTTGTAGGTAAAGTGGATATTCGTCGTTTAGAGGAATATGCACAAAACGACCCTGATGCTTATTCTTATTCCGGCTCTCTCTGTAAGGCCAATCAAGGGCTAATGGAATTTGTTGAGATGTTCAAAGCACCAATAAAAGTACTGCATCCACTGCTCACGGCAACACAAGAGGGTAATTACAATCCAACTGAAGGTTTTTCAGCTCTTCCATTTGATGGTCTAATACTGGCTCACTCTAATGAGTCTGAATGGCAAACCTTTCGCAACAACAAGAATAACGAAGCCTTTTTAGACCGTGTCTATATTGTCAAAGTACCGTATTGTTTACGCATTTCTGAAGAGATAAAAATTTACCAAAAATTATTGGAACATTCCGAATTAATTGGCGCGCCTTGTGCACCAGATACGCTCGATATATTAGCCCAATTCTCAGTACTGTCTCGAATTGTATCCCCTGAGAATTCGAGTATCTATTCCAAAATGCGAGTGTATGATGGTGAAAGCCTTAAAGATACCGACCCTAAGGCAAAGTCATATCAAGAATACCGTGATTACGCTGGCGTTGATGAAGGAATGAATGGCCTTTCGACTCGCTTTGCATTTAAAATTCTTTCTCGAGTATTCAACTTTGACCACAGTGAAGTCGCAGCTAATCCAGTTCACCTTTTTTATGTTCTTGAGCGACAAATCGAACGTGAACAATTTCCAGCAGAGGTAGCAGAACGCTACAAAGAGTTCCTAAAAGGCTATTTAATCCCAAAATATGTCGAGTTTATTGGTAAAGAGATCCAAACAGCATATCTTGAATCGTATTCGGAGTATGGTCAAAACTTATTTGACCGTTACGTGACGTATGCCGATTTTTGGATCCAAGATCAAGAATATCGTGATCCTGAGACCGGTCAATTATTTGACCGTGAGGCACTCAATGCTGAGTTGGAAAAAACCGAAAAACCAGCAGGCATAAGTAACCCGAAAGACTTCCGCAACGAAATCGTAAATTTTGTGCTTCGTGCACGAGCGAACCATGAAGGTAAAAACCCTAATTGGACGAGTTACGAGAAACTGCGCACTGTCATTGAGAAAAAGATGTTCTCCAATACAGAAGACTTGCTGCCAGTTATTTCGTTTAATGCCAAAGGTTCAGCGGATGATAAGAAAAAACATGACGACTTCGTCGCTCGCATGGAAGAGAAAGGCTACACCCAAAAACAAGTACGCTTACTCTGCGAATGGTATTTGCGAGTAAGAAAGGCGTCTTAGCCTATGGCGCATTTTATTGACCGCCGCCTCAACAGCAAAGGCAAAAGTACCGTCAATCGTCAGCGTTTTTTACGTCGCTACAAGCAACAAATTAAACGCTCCGTGTCAGACGCAGTTGGCCAGCGCAGCGTAACCGATCTCGAAACCGGTGAGAGTATCTCTATACCGAATAGAGATGTATCAGAACCTATTTTTCATACAGGCAGAGGTGGGGTGCGAGATATGGTGCACCCCGGGAATGACCAATTCAACCAAGGAGATCGCATTCCAAGACCAGAAGGTGGAGAAGGTGGTGGAGGTAGTGGAACAGGAGATGCTTCAGACTCAGGTGAAGGTGAGGATCAGTTCTCATTCCAAATTTCTAAAGATGAATATTTAGAACTCTTGTTTGATGATCTCGCATTACCTAATTTAAAGAAAACCCAGCACAATAAAGTGATTCAATACGAGACTTTTCGGGCAGGGTTTCAAACAGATGGCGTTCCTGCAAACCTTGATATAGTTCGCTCACTTAAAGGTTCCGTCGCACGTCGAATTGCTTTATCTGCCTCAAAAAAACGGCGACTTGCAGAATGTGAAATCGAATTAGCAGAATTGCTCTGTGAACCAGTACCGGACACCTTAAAAGTGAACGCTCTTCAGGCTGAAATTGAGGAATTAAAAGCTAAAATTAAACGTGTGCCCTTTATCGATACCTTTGATTTACGCTTTAAGAACTATGATAAACGCCCCATTCCTACATCGAAAGCAGTCATGTTTTGTTTGATGGATGTTTCAGGATCAATGGATCAAGCCACCAAGGATATGGCTAAGCGATTCTACATCTTACTCTATTTGTTTTTAACTCGAAATTACAAAGACGTCGATGTAGTCTATATCCGACATCACACGCAAGCAAAAGAGGTCGATGAACAAGAGTTTTTTTATTCACAAGAAACTGGCGGTACCATTGTCTCAAGCGCACTCAAGATGATGCATGAAATCGTATCACAGCGTTATGATACGGGTGAATGGAATGTTTATGCTGCTCAGGCATCTGATGGAGACAACTGGGCTGACGACTCGCCTACGTGCAGTAAAATACTGCGAGAGCAGTTACTGCCTCTGACACGTTATTATGCATACATTGAAATTACCCAAAGACAACATCAGAGCTTGTGGCGAGAATACGAAATGGTTGCTAATGAATACAGTCATTTTGCGATGAAACACATTCAAGAAGAAAAGGATATATTTCCTATCTTTAGAGAGCTGTTTAAGAAGGAAGTTGAGCGCAAAACTGCAGGAGAAGAGTGATGCCACTAGATGAAATTAAGCGTTCTGCATCAGGGATGCTAAGTGACGGCCCAGATTGGAACTTCGAATTGCTTGCCGAATATGAACGCGAAATCGATCGTGTTGCAAAAATTTATAAGCTCGACACCTACCCAAACCAAATCGAAATTATTACGGCTGAGCAAATGATGGATGCCTATGCAAGTATTGGTATGCCGTTAAACTACTCTCATTGGTCATTTGGTAAAAAGTTTATATCCACTGAACAGGGGTATCGTAGAGGGCAAATGGGCCTGGCGTATGAAATCGTGATCAATTCTGAACCTTGTATTTCATACTTGATGGAAGAAAACACAATTACAATGCAAGCCCTCGTAATGGCACATGCTTGTTATGGACATAATTCTTTTTTCAAGGGTAACTATCTTTTTCAAACTTGGACAGATGCTTCATCCATCATTGATTATTTAGTGTTTGCCAAAAAATATGTCGCGGAATGTGAGGAGAAATATGGCGTAGCAGCTGTTGAAGACGTTCTCGACTCTTGTCATGCTTTGATGAATTATGGCGTTGATCGTTACAAACGGCCTGCAAAAATATCGATTAATGATGAAATTGCACGGCAAAATGAACGCGCGAAATACTTACAAAGTCAAGTAAACGATTTATGGCGCACGCTACCAAAAAGCAAAAAAACAGAAAAAATCGACGAAGCTCGTTTTCCTTCAGAGCCTCAAGAAAACTTACTTTATTTTATTGAGAAAAGAGCCCCTTTATTAGAATCATGGCAACGTGAATTAGTGCGAATTGTGCGTAAGGTATCCCAATACTTTTACCCGCAAAAACAAACACAAGTTATGAACGAAGGCTGGGCATGTTTTTGGCATTACCATATTCTGAATCACTTGTATGATGAAGGTAAGGTCAGTGACAGTTTCATTATGGAATTTTTGCACTCACACACGTCTGTGGTTGCCCAACCAGATTATAATTCACCTTACTATTCTGGTATTAATCCGTATGCACTTGGCTTTGCCATATTTATGGACATTAAGCGAATATGTACCGCCCCAACGCCAGAAGATTATGAATTCTTACCCGATGTAGCCGGTAAAGACTGGCTTGAGACAGTACATTTTGCCATGCATAACTTCAAAGACGAGTCATTTATCAGTCAGTTTTTATCTCCTAAAGTGATGCGAGACTTTAAGCTGTTTGCGATTAATGATGATGCAAATAAGGACTATGTTGAAGTATCTGCCATTCATAATGAATCTGGATATCGTAAAATTCGCGAAAAGCTCTCGGCACAATATAACCTGAGTAATCTTGAACCGAATATCCAAGTGTATAATGTAGATATCAAAGGTGACCGGTCTTTAACGTTGAGATATGTCCCTCATAACGGTATCCCGCTAGCAAACTCCCGTCACGAAGTTTTAAAACACTTACATCGATTATGGGGGTTTGATGTCAAACTTGAACAGTTAGATGACGATGGGAACGTCGCCACAATTGGGCGATGTCCCACTGAGCACTCTGAATAACTACTTTATGGCGCCAGGAATCACTGGCGTCGGTGATTGCACATCCGCATTCTGCGCGCGATGTCTCAATACATGATCCATGATAACCAATGCAGCCATTGCTTCTGCAATAGGAACTGCACGAATACCTACACAAGGATCATGACGACCTTTAGTGATCACATCTGTTTTCTTGCCATCTACGGTAATGGTTTCTCCAGGCACAGTAATGCTTGAGGTAGGTTTAAGAGCCATGTGCACCAAGACATCTTGTCCAGTTGAAATACCGCCAAGTACACCACCAGAATGATTGGATGCGAACCCTTCGGGCGTCAATGTATCGCGATGTTCGCTGCCTTTTTGTGTGACGACACCAAAACCATCGCCGATTTCAACGCCTTTTACTGCGTTGATGCCCATCATGGCATGCGCCAAATCAGCATCTAATCGATCAAACACTGGCTCACCTAATCCCACTGGCATATTCGTAATTTGTACAGAAACTTTAGCACCAATCGAATCACCCGATTTTTTTAGGTCTCGCATATATTGGTCAAGCTCATCAAGCTTAGACGCATCCGGACAGAAAAAAGGATTCGTGTTAGTAATACTATGATCGACGTTTTCGATTGATACAGGGCCAAGTTGTGAAAGATACCCATGAACTTCAATACCGAATACCTGCTTTAGGTATTTTTTGGCAATCCCGCCCGCGGCAACGCGAATTGCTGTTTCTCGAGCTGAAGAACGGCCCCCACCACGATAGTCACGAGTGCCATATTTTTGCTGATAGGTATAATCGGCATGCCCTGGGCGGAAACGGTCGGCTATTTTTGAATAGTCCTGACTACGCTGGTCTTTGTTTTTAATCAATAAACCAATGCTACATCCTGTCGTGACTCCGTCAAATACACCAGACAAAATCTGTACTTCATCGTCTTCACGACGTGCGGTTGTGTAACGTGAAGTGCCTGGCTTGCGACGATCCAGATCGCCTTGTAAATCTGCCTCGGAGAGTTCTAACCCAGGAGGTACACCATCCACTACACCACCAATGGCGATCCCATGACTTTCGCCAAACGTTGTTACTCTAAATAATTGTCCAAAACTGTTCCCAGCCACTGTTGTCACCTATTTCTAATGTTCTGTGTTATATCATGCGCTTAAGCATTATCGCTTTTGAAAATACGCATGAATTGTCTCATATTGTATTGCAAAAACGCCATCTCCACCGTTGGTAAACTCTACCCATTCAACCTCTAGGCCTGGAAAGCGTTGCGCCATGTGAACTAAAGAGTTACCCACTTCAACAAACAACCAGCCTTGTGGAGTCAGGTGGTCAGTAGCCTGATGCAAAATCCTTTCTACAATATCCAACCCATCTTCTCCCGCCGCTAATGCTAACGCTGGCTCATGCAGAAACTCTTGAGGTAAGTCAGACATATCCTCAGCATCTACATAGGGTGGGTTTGCGACGATAAGATCGTATTTTTGTCCTTTTACACCGCTGTATACATCTGATTGGATAGCAAAAACACGCTCTTCCAAACCATGTGCCATGATGTTTTCATTGGCTACCGCTAAGGCATCTTCAGAAATATCTAAGGCATCGACTTGTGCATCAGGAAAAGCATAAGCCATTGCAATAGCAATACATCCTCCGCCGGTACACAAGTCCATAATGAGTTGTGGAGGAGTGGATAACCAGGCGCCAAATTTGTCTTGAATCAACTCAGCAATGGGAGAGCGTGGGATCAATACACGCTGGTCGGTGTAAAAAGGTAACCCACAAAACCACGCTTGGTTCGTCAAATAAGGTAATGGCTCTCGAGAAGCGATTCGCTGTTCAAGCAACTCATAAATATGGGCTTTTTCAACGCTCGTTAACCGAGATTGAAAAAGGGCATCTGATGTTTTTTGCGCGAGATCCGAAGGTAATGCAAGACAGTGACTAACCAGAACAACTGCTTCATCCCAGGCATTTTCTGTACCATGTCCAAAATATAAATCAGCTTGATTCATCTGTGTTGTAGCGAAACGAGTCCAGTCCAACATAGATTGTAAGTCTGATTCGATATCGACAAATAAAGGAAGAGAGGATGTTTTCACTGTATCTTGCTTGTGGATAATTTGCGTGGGTATATAATACTAAAAATAATAGCTCGGGGCATTTTTTATTTTACAGTGGATATTAAGCAAGCATGACCGACGATGACAAAATGGCGTTCAAACACCTGTTTAGTGACATAAAACCACTGGTTCAGGACAAAATACCACCTCGCAGAGCAGTCAAAACCAAGCGTCAATTTGGCGCTGACAAACAATCACGAAGTGCTGCAGAAGTAGAATTCTCAGACATGTACGAAGCCCATTTTGGCGATGAAGAACCGCTATTTTGGTACCAAGGTGACAAGGCTAATCATAGTAAAATCAAACAATTACGAAAAGGAGAGTTTCCTCCTGACGTCGAAGCTGATTTGCATGGATTGACTCAACAACAAGCCAAACAAGTTTTAATTGAGCTACTTTATGATGCCAAACAGCACAACGAATTATGCGTGGCCATTATGCATGGTCACGGACAAGGTATTTTAAAACAAAAAATCCCACATTATCTTGTTCAACATCCTGATATCATTGGCTTTTGCCAAGCCCCCAAACAATACGGCGGTTCGGCATGTATTCTGGTGCTGATGGATATAGCAGAAGAATGGTTCAGGCGGTGATCACTTAACTAAACAAGCGTAGAAACCAGTTTCTAGATAACTCATCTTCGCATGTTTTGAGTTGCGCACTGTAGCGGCTGGCCCGTTTTTTGACTCGTTGGGCGACTTTTTTTAGCCAAGGTTTCTTATTATAGGTCTGACGGCGATAGCCTCCCCAACCCTCATGATAATTAAGATATTGAGCATACGCATCCCACTTAGACACTCCGTTTACCTTATGGCTTTTATTGATAAACCAGCCCATAAAGTCAATCGCATCAGCAAAGTCATCTCGGTCTGCGCCAGAATTACCGGTTTCTCGAATGTAATCTTGCCACGTTGGCGTTTTTGCTTGAGAGTAGCCATAAGCTGAAGACACTCTTCCCCAAGGGATAACCCATAAAATATAATCCTTTGGTGGTTTGGCATCCGCGCGAAAGGAGCTTTCTTGATACATCATTGCCATAGGTATATGAATTGGCACGCCATAACTATCACGCATCTGCGCAGCAGCATCAAACCAATCGTCTTTTTCAAAAAAAATCTCGCAGAGATTTTCTGCATTCTTGGGAGGAGATGTCGTGCACCCTAATATAAATAAGGGAAAAAATAAAATTAACGTTTTTTTTAATATATTTTGAACTTTCATCAAAACGACCACTCTATTAATACGTAGTATGTGTTTTCCCTGGAACATTCCTGCCTGACTTCGGTCAGGCTTTTTTTTATCGCTTAACTATATTGAAAATATTGCGTCAAGAATTCAGTAAAATCACAGTCATCAGTAGCTTCAATCTTCCCTTGATTCTCTAAAGATTCCTTAGCCAGTTTTATAAAATACTCGGTATCGTAAATTTCAAACTCATGTTTTGTAAAACTTGTCTTATGCTCTTGTGCCAGTTGCAAACCATATCTTGCATTGTCGATATCAGACTCCAATAACGTATTCAATAAAATACCTGATGGCGTTTTATCTGGGGACAATATTTTGGCTTCTTGTGCCAATACACCTTTCATGTAAGAACTTGTGCCTTGCTGCTTATCCAATATTTCAGCGATTGCTTTGAGGTCTGCATTAACTGATTTTGCCCAGTCATATAGTGAGACTGCTTGGTTATTTTTCTCTAGAAGCAACCCAGGTTCTCTTCCGCGCAAAACAGAGAGTTTTAAATTTCGGTCCGTTTGCTCGTATTCTGCTGTGCTCATATCTGCGCTTGGTTGCAACAAACAATAAATCAAAAAACAATCTAACCAATGAATTTGATGCTCATTCACTCCAATGGGCGAAAATGGATCAATGTCGAGTGCACGGACTTCAATATATTCAACGCCTCGCCTTTCCAAAGCTGTAGATGGTTTTTCACCTGATTGCGCAATTTGTTTAGGTCTGATTGGGGAATACAGTTCATTTTCAATTTGGAGCACATTGCTATTGAGCTGATGATAAATACCATCTTGGCCAAACTTAATTTGTGCGTATTCTTGCGAAGGTGTCTTAATTGCCTTTCTTAAATCAGATATATATTGCGTCAAACAGTTATAAGAAATGTTCAAGCTATCTTGAGCTGAATTGGTATACCCTAAATCGGACATCCGCAGTGAAGTTGCATAAGGTAAATAAACCGTTCCCTTACCCAGTTTTTTAAACTCATAGGGCGTCGATCTTCCTTGTAAGAAAGATTGACATATTGCCGGTGAAGCACCAAACAAATAAGGAATAATCCAGCACAACCGTCGATAGTTTCGAACCAAGTGCAAATATCCTTTCGATATCGAATCCCGCTCATGCGGCAGGTTATTTTGCTCACACCATAATTGCCAAAACTCTGGAGCCAAAGAAAAGTTAAAATGAACGCCAGATATCACTTGCATCATTGACCCGTAGCGGTGTTTCAGGCCGACTCTATAGGTGTGCTTCATTTTACCAATATTAGACATTCCATACTCAGCAAGCTTGATATCCTCTTCCGTACCAACGAAACAGGGCATGGAAAGAGGCCATAAGCACTCCTGACCGATCTGACTTAAGGTAAATTTATGGATATCAGTTAACTGTTTTAATGAAGTCTTTATCTCGTTTGCAGGGGGGGTAATGAACTCCAGCAAGCTTTCCGCAAAATCAGTGGTGATGTGTGAATGGGTTAATGCCGACCCCAGCTCCTTCGCATGTGGCTTTTGCGACAGTTTGCCATCATTGGTTACGCGAAGACATTCTCTTTCAATTCCTCTTTGGATTTGACGTGACGTTTGAGCAATCTCCGGTTGACTGAACCATGTTAAATTATCGATAAAAGTGCGTGCTTGTGAATGCAATTTAGGTCTTCCCTAAGCGCTAATATAACGTTTTGTAATCCTGTGATCATAACAAAAGAATGAAAGTTTAGC
>JAAZVZ010000002.1 GCA_018623155.1 Glaciecola sp. | reverse complement strand
CTGTCATGGGGTGTCAGGGGTCGTAGGTTCAAATCCTATCACACCGACCATTTTCTTTTGCTCCGTGATTATTCTAATAAACCCAATAGTCTCAGATATACCTAAGACTGCCTTATTAAACTGTATTTTTAGTTTAATCTAATCCAATATGAAGAACATTTCATAGCTTACAATGGGTTCGCAAAAAAAGAAAAAGGTTGCCATGAGCAACCTTTTTAATTTAGACGTATGTTATCGGTTACTAATATATAACGTAACTTCAAACCCTAATCTCATTTCAAGATATTCAGGTTTAGTCCACATAGTTTTTACTCCATTTGTTAAAAACTATCGATAAGTATAGGCAGATTTAATGATCATCTATACCCTTCAATAGTAGGAAAAATACATTTTTTATTTCTTGAGTGCCTGTAATACTTGGTCGTGCATAAAATCATTGTGACCGGCATCGCGTAACATTGTGAAATGCCGTTGTGACTTGATCTGTGAATTAATATCAGTAAATAGTGCAGGTGGGACGATTCCATCTCGCTCTCCTGCGAATAAATTCAGTCTTATATCAAGGTGCTCGCTGACGTGTTCTGTAATTTTGGCTAATGAGAGAGAATGCGATATATTCTGAACAAAAATATCCTCACGATTACCCGTTGTGAGGTTTTGTATGTAATAAATAGGATTAAACAACCAGCTAGAGGTATCGATACGGTTACGGATAATGCGTTTATTCACCTTGTCAAAGGCTTGTTTAGGCGTGTAGCCGGCGACGATTTCATAGTTGGATATGGCGTTTTGTACTAACCCGCCTCCAGGTAACTTAAAGCCTGCAAATGCAATCTTAGCAATGGCAAGCATCGCTTGCTGTTCCCTAGGTGTTTCCCAAGCTTGTGCAAGCTCATTTAATAAATAGTGAACATTGGGCCAATAATCATAAAATGCGAGATGATGTCCCAATGCGTCGAGAATAGCATCACCACAAATCTCATATTGCGACATTTGTAAACAGGTATCCGTTTCAATGACAGAACGCATATGTGTGAGTACCTTTTTGTCATCAGGATATTTGGCTAAGTATGCGTGACTCTGCTCTGTGATAAAGCGTGTCTGACGATACAGCCAATCGATGGGATCGTGTGTTGGGCTGTATCCAAATATGGTGACGTCAGAGAGGGCGTGTGGCAGTAGTTCGATGTATCGATATGCAATTAATCCACCGTAGCTGTGACCAAACAAACGCCATTTTTGATTGGGGAAGAGTGATTTCCTCAATAGTTCTGCATCATGAACAATGGAGCTTGAACCCCAGTGTAAAGCGTGTGCAATGGATGCTTTATCCAAAATTGGATAGTGAGTTGAACAACCAGTGCCGCGTTGGTCCATAAAGACTAGCGGTACATTGGATAGCCTCTTGTCGGTGAGCATTTTTGCCATCATATGGTGACTGCTCACACCTGGACCTCCGTTTAAAACCAGTAAAGGGGGAGCCGGATTGTCAGAGAAACTGGGTCGATAAAAGTAGGCAAGGGTTATTTGGGATTGGGTATCTTCAGGTAAAGAATATCGAGATGACATATCTAGTAAAGCAGGGTGATGCAGCGGAACTTGGATTGTCCCAGCAACGATCTCAGCCATATAGTTATTTTTTAGGATAGAGCAGGTGGTGGCTGTGGCGGGAAATGAAAATACGAATGCACACAGGAGTAATAAAATACGACGTAGTAGAAACACTTTACACCAACCTAAAAAAATAGTTTGTTTTGATAATACGACGTAATCAGCTTTTTCGATTTTTTTAATGACACACTGTTATTATTTTATTGCCTGCTCAGTCACTATTTCTTATTGGACTTGCAAACGGTAAACTATCCATCATTCTAGTTGCTTGTTAGTTGTTAAAATTATGATTCATATTCAGCGTATCGGTATTTTATTGTGTTCAGTAGGACTCCTGTTGAGCTGTAGTCAGGAACAAAAAACAGATGGAGCTACAAAAATTAATGAAAAGACCTATACACTGAAACTGGCGCAAACGTGGAGCAAAGATTTTCCTATTTTTGGTGAGTCTGTTCAAAATATGGCTCGATACGTCAAAGATATGTCGAATGGTAGACTGATCATTCGCATAGATTCTGCCAATAAACATAAAGCGCCCCTGGGTGTGTTTGATATGGTGCGTTCTGGACAATATGACCTTGGTCATACCTCATCGTATTACTGGAAAGGCAAAGATATCAATACGATGTTCTTTACCACGATGCCGTTTGGACTCACCAGCCCCGAACAATTTGCCTGGTTTTATGGTGGAGATGGGCAAAGGCTGATGAATAAGGTCTATGATAAGTTTGGTTTGATGTCCTTTCCTGGAGGAAACACGGGCAATCAAATGGGAGGGTGGTTTCAGAAAGAAATAACTTCAGTTGACGATTTACAAGGACTCAAAATGCGCATTCCTGGGTTTGCTGGTGAGATCATGGCTGAACTTGGCGCAAAGCCAACAAATGTCGCACCAGGGGAGCTTTATACTGCACTAGAGCGCGGTGCAATAGATGCACTTGAGTGGGTTGGCCCATCGCTGGATTTGCGCATGGGCTTCCAGCAGATTGCTAAATACTATTACACCGGCTGGCATGAACCTGGAGCCGACTTACAGTTTTTGATCAATAAACGCAGTTTTGCGGGGTTACCATCCGACTTACAAGCGGTCCTAGTAAATGCAATGCGGTTATCTGCCTTTGAAATGTATGCGTACTCCTATCACGAAAGTGCCGTGAATTTGGCGACGTTGCAACGAGATTACCCAAACGTGCAAATCAAAACGTTCCCCAAACCGGTGATGCAAGCATTGCGTGAGGCAAATGACAAATTACTCTCTGAGTTTGCTTCACGTGATCCGCTGACCAAAGAAATCATTGAATCTCAACAGAGTTACCTAAAGATGGTTCGTCATTGGACCCAAATTTCAGATCAGGCTTATCTCAATGCCCTTGAGTAATTTTCTTTAGGTCTAACTTAGACTTAATATTGTTTGAGGTGTGATATCTGAAATGATGACGCATCCAGAGTCACGTTGTGGTGTTTGGCTAATGCATCAAGTTCGGCTTGAGCAATGGATAATTCATCCATGACTAGAGTATTGTCATCGAGTTGCCACAATAAGCGAGAACCGGCATAACTATACTGAATCGCATTCATCGCGTCGATATCTCCGTCCTGTGCTGCGCGTTTTAACGTTGCCATTTTCCGGGTAAGTTTGTTCAGGACTTGTTTGAGATCCCAAACATAGACCACTTCTTTCATAAAAGGGTGTTGCTTGATGTTACCCAAAATACCGCCAATTATCAGGGCTGTTACAATTACGCCCAAGAGATTCCAATGAAAATGACTGCCATCTGGATCAGGGAATACCGCAATAAGAGTTTGCGCGATGCCTAAGCTACCCGATGTAAGTGCAATGATACAACAAACAATCACCACATTGAGATGTTTACGGTAACGCGTTTTATTGATTTGGACTAATTCCATAATGAAAGATCTTAAGACGTTTCTTAGATTGGATCATGCCATATTTTGTTGTGTGTGTCATACCGTGTTATGGCAAATCCCATTGACATAAATATCAAAATGATACATATTATTTTGATACATACCTGAATTTCATGATAGGCAATGACATGGCTGAAACGTTGAAAGAGTCTCTACCAGATATGAGCTTTGCACAGAAACAACGCTTGGCATATATTGATTTTACCCTTTATTTCACGGGAATGATGACGCGCAGTCAAATTGTTCAGCATTTTGAGCTGGGTTTAGCAGCAGCGACACGTGACATCAATCTTTATAAATCATTAAAGCCGGACAATATGCACTATGACAACGCAGTCAAAAAATATTTTATCGCGCCTGAGTTTTCGCCTTTATTCACCCATGATGCACATAAAACGCTCATTAAATTAACGCATCAAATCAGTGATGGTTCTGATGCAATTGGTGAAGTTGCTTTTCCAGTGGAAAAGCCATCTAACCTTAACACACCCAACATCGATGTCATTGCGACGTTATCTCAAGCCATGATACAGCACAAAGTAGTAAGTGTGATATACACATCATTATCGAGCGGTTCTGGTGCTCGTGAGCTGGTTCCGCATAGCATTGTTGACAATGGTCAGCGCTGGCATGTGCGGGCATTCGACCGCAAATCCCAGAGTTTTAGGGACTTTGTTCTCACGCGTTTGTCCCATGTGAGTATGATGGATGATGAAACGGTTTATGCCGAGGAGCAAGCTGCGGATGAGCAATGGCAGACGTTGCTTCCATTAACGTTGATTCCACATAGCAAAAATATCTCACACCCCACTGCGATTGAATTAGATTTTGGCATGACCGATGGCAAGCTCATTGTCCATGTTAGAAAAGCAATGGCGGGGTACTTGTTACGTCGTTGGAATGTAGACTGTTCGCCACATGCTTCACTAAAAGGCGCTGAGTATCAGTTACAACTTGCCAACCTGGAAGTACTCGATGAAGCTGAAAACAGAACCATTGCACCGGGATATCATCTACACTCATGAGTCCAGAGACTTCCTCTTTAGCGTCTGAACCGTCCGTTTTAGTCGCGTTAATCGCTGTCTGTGCAGGGTACCTCATTGCGCCGATGGGCTTATCTGCAGTGAATGTTGCAATACCCGCTTTAGCGCTTGATTTACAGGCATCCGCTGCGCAAGTAGGGTGGTTACCAACGGTTTATATCCTCAGCAGTGTTATGTGTTTTTTACCCGCCAGTCGCTTGGCTGACCGGTATGGTCGAAAACGTGTGTTTGTTTATGGTTTGTGTGTAAACGGACTGGCTGCGACGGTTTCGAGTATAAGCAGTAATATGGACGTTATTTTACTTTTAAGGTTTGTGCAAGGTATTGCTGCAGCAATGATCTTTGGTACAGGCGTGGCGATTGTTTCATCTATCGTACCGGCGAAAAAACGCGGTATGGCGCTAGGGATTGTTGCCTCGTGTGTTTATGTTGGGTTAACGCTTGCGCCTGTGGCGGGTGGTTATCTCACTGAATTTATGGGCTGGCGTTCTGTTTTTTGGTTTCAGGTACCTCTTATCGTTTTGCTACTCGTATATATTGCTATAAAACTGCCAGGTGAATGGAAAGACTCAGAAACTCATGCTGTAGATTGGTTAGGCACTGCAGTTTTTGCACTATTTTCATGTTTATTTGTCTTGGGAATGGCACAACTCCCTTCATGGTATGGTGTTACTACCGTATGCGCTTCTTTTGGCGCTTTATGGTTATTTATCTATCTCCAAATTCATACAGAAACACCATTGATTCGCGTCCAAATGTTTCGTGAAAATCGATTATTTTCCTTATCTCTGACCAGCTCTTTGTTTATGTATGGGAGTAACTTTGCGCTGTTGTTTTTACTCAGTGTGTATCTGCAATTTATTCATAATTTATCTCCCTCTCAAGCTGGAAATATTTTACTGTTTCAGGCGTTGTCCATGGCAATTATGGCTCCTGTGGCTGGCAAATTAGCCGACCGGTTTGCCTCACGAGTGGTGGCGACAATTGGCTGTAGTATTGTAGCGGTTGGACTTTTTTTGCTGAATATCCCTTTAATCATGGCTGAACCATGGTGGATAGGTCTGGCATTACTCATTCTTGGTATTGGTTTTGGCTTGTTTTCTACGCCAAACAATAACTCGATTGTGAGCAGTGTGACAAAAGCTGAAATTGGTGTAGCCTCTGCGGCGATGAATCTAGGCCGAACCGTGGGTAACTTAATTGGTATGAGTGTAGTCAATACAATGATTCATATCATTATCGGAGACGTGCCCATTGAGTCGGCTTCACTTGATGATATTGCCAATACGGTTGAGTTGGCACTGATGTTGTCTTTAGGGATGGTCTTATGTGCCTGTATTGCGTCAGGTGCTCGAGGACGATAAAGACACTTTGCGGTGTTACCTGTTTTCAGCAAATAGATATTGATAGATATGACCTTCAAAATAGCCCACTCCCATGGCATAACAGTGTCCTTGGAGGCGTTTTTGCCAAAACTTCGCTTGGCTAATATGCTCAATATCAAGTAAATCAAGTTTAAATAGTGTGATGTGTTCACAAGACTTACCCGACAGTAACTCTGGATGTTTTTGGATCTGGCCTAGAATAAATTTGGGGAGTGGTGGGATATGATCTGTGCTGATATGGGGAAAACATGTTTGTGCTAATTGTGAAAGCTGATTACTGAGGCACTCGCTGGGGATGGGCAGGTTTTTAAAATGAACTGGTTGTATGCTTGTTTGAGTTGGCTGAATATGACGTGTCATAAGTGTTTGCGTGAGCTGCTCTCTTAACGATTGTAATAATTCATGGGTGTGGCCGGCCGGTATCGCTGCTGCTAATAAATCTTGAATAACCTTAGGTAGTTTTTGCGTGTCATAACGATTAGTGGAGCAAGTATTTGTTCTTGGACCTGTCATAAATGTCGCAGTGTCGTCTATAAATGCTAATTCAGCTTGCTCAATCTCTTTACCATTAATTAGCCACTGACGATGAGACGCCAAATAACACGTTTGTTTGTAAAGCCTTACATCACTTAGACTATTGTGTGGTATTAAATCACTGTAGCCCCCGGCATGCACGCAGGAGGGGTTTACTCGGTTTGTCTTTGCCTCTGTCAGATAGTCTGATTGACTCTCAAGCCATTGTAACTCTCGTTGTAATACACCATCACGTTCTAGCTGAATACATTGCTCAGGATAATCTAGCTGGTTGATGCCATGTGCCAAATAGTCCAGACAATTCAAGAATACTTCGCTATCAGCGCTGACAACGTAAAATAAGGTATAGTCATCCTGAGTACTAGCATTGATTTTGGCGGGCAGTATTGTGTTCGCGACAAATAATTCGTGCCCATTAGGATATTTATCGGAATACCTAAATACCAGGTGTTCGACAAGATGCGCAATACCGGAAGCGTCTATGCTTGGCGTTGGCACAATACATACGGCAGCATAATCATACTTATCCCATCCAAACGACTGCACCGACATCAAGTTACTCCAAACTTAGTCCGTCTCGGCAATAGAGATTGGAATGGCGTTTTTGGGATCGCGATAGACAAGCGTTTTCTGACTTTGTCCTGCTTTGGCTATGGCCGTCTGGATCAGATGATGGTCTGGAGACTTATCACATACTGGATCCGTCTTATGCATATCACCAGTTAGCATGTAGGCTTGACAGCGACAGCCACCGAAGTCTTTGTCTTTTTCATCACATGTTTTGCAAGGTGATGGCATCCAATCATCGCCTCTAAAATACGCAAAATCGGTTTCACCGTACCAAATGGTTTCTAAAGACGTATCTTTAACGTTGGGGAACTGCAAAGGCAGCATCCGAGCACTGTGGCAAGGCAACGCTGTTCCATCTGGTGTCACGGTAAGAAACGTCGAGCCCCAGCCATTCATGCAGGCTTTTGGTCGAGTTTCATAATAATCCGGTGTGACAAAGATAAACTTAGGCCCACTCTTTTGCGCATCGCGATAAGCATTGACCTTGGCCTCTGCTTCTTCTAATTGCGCTTTGGTTGGCAGGAGTTCATCGCGATTGAGATACGCCCAGCCGTAGTATTGCACAGTTGCGAGTTCAACAAAGTCAGCATTGAGTTCAGTCGCCAGTTCTAAGATTTCTTGGATCTCATGGATATTGGTCGCTGTGATACAAAAGTTCAGCACCATAGGGTAGTCGTATTGTTTGACGAGACGAGCGATTTTTTGTTTGTGCTCAAATGAGTGCTTGCGCTGACCGACCAAATCATTGATGTCAGGTGAAGCACCTTGAAATGATAACTGGATATGCGCCAGACCGGCGTCTTTTAATGCTTTAATACGTTTTTCGGTTAAGCCAATACCCGAAGTTATGAGGTTGGTATAAAAGCCAAGGTCAGACGCGTGTTTGACCATGATTTCTAAATCTTGGCGTAACAAGGGTTCACCACCGGAAAAGCCTAACTGAACAGCCCCCAGCTCCCGTGCTTGACTGAGCGTGTCTAGCCAAGTTTGTGTATCAATTTCATCTGCCTTATCTCCTAGCTCAGTTGGATTGGAGCAGTAGGGGCAGTGCAAGGGGCATGCATAGGTGACTTCTGCAAGTAACCAAAGTGGGGGGCCTGGTTGCGGTTTAGCCATGAGTGATCCAGTTATTTTCTGTCGCCTTTGAAATAAAATCGGCAATGTCAGCGTCTATGTCCTCAGGCGCATCAGGGAATTTGCTTCGCAAGGCTGAAACGATCGCTGCTTCGTCTTTGTTTCCATCGACTTGCAGTAAAATCTCAGCTGCAGAAGGGTTTAACTTCACCATGCCTTCTGGAAACAGTAGCACATAACAATCTTGCGCTTTCTCAAACTGCAAGCGATATAAAGGGTTTAAGGATAACGCGCTCATTTATAGCATTCCTTTATGACTAATAGATTGGTCGGCGATACCAACATACGGCACTTGTCCGTAATCATATGCATAGCTGATGGCATCAGCGAGGGACCATAACACATCGAGTTTAAACTGTAATAAGTTTAAAGCTCTCTCTTGTTGTGCTCTAGTAGTGAAATGATCCAATGTGATGGCCAAACCGTGTTCCACATCTCGTCTTGCTTGTGATAAACGCTGCTGAAAATAAGCAAACCCTGCTTTGTCAATCCATTCATAGTGTTCAGGCCATGTATCGAGACGACTTTGATGGATTTCAGGTGCAAACATCTCAGTTAAAGACGAGCAAGCCGCTTCTTCCCAGGTTGCGCGACGCGCAAAATTCACATAGGCACCCACTGCAAATTTGACACCTGGCAACAAATGGCGTTCATCAAGTAACTCTTCACGAGTTAAACCAACGGCCTCGCCTAGGCGTAACCAGGCTTCTATCCCACCAAGACCATCATCACCCTCACGTCCATCGTGGTCAATAATGCGCTGGATCCACTTTCGGCGCGTGGCTTGGTCAGGACAGTTTGCAAGTATACCTGCGTCTTTTACAGGAATAGCAATTTGATAATATAAGCGATTAGCCACCCAACCTTGGACTTGTTCTTTGGTGCATTGACCTGCGTTCATTTTTTTGTGAAATGGGTGATGTATATGATAATACTGACCTTTAGCACGGAGTTGCGCTTCAAATTCTTCTCTTGTCCATGCAGTGGTGTTGCTCATGTCTTTTCCTTATAAATTGATTTTCATGCCGTCATAAGCCAATTCTATGCCTTGTGAGACTAGGGCACAATGCTGCTCAGACTGTTCATTGAGAACAGGGTTGGTATTATTGATGTGGATCAGTACTTTGCGTTGTATATCATATTGATTGAGCAGATTGATCGTACCGTGCTCACCGTTTACTGGCATATGGCCCATTTGAGTACCCAGTTTTTGGCTAAACCCGCCTGCGATCATCTCATCATCCAGCCACAAAGTGCCATCAAACAATACGCAATCCGCCTGTTCCATCATATTCTTGACTAAGTCATTGGCTTGCATACATCCTGGCGCATAAAATACGACTTTACCATTTGTGGTATCGGTGATTTTAAGTCCAATATTGTTCCCTGGGACAATGTTATCCCGATAACGAGAGTAGGGAGGGGCATTTGATTCAAGTACCACCGGTTGGAACTGTAATTCAGGAACGCCTTTTACCGAAAAGGCATCATTATGTTCAGTCGAAATGATATGTTGCTCTAACCCTCCATGCCAATGTTTTAACATGGTAAATAACGGATAGGTGGTCGTCAGATCCTCATGCACCACCTCGGTACAGTATACGGGTAAAGGCAAGCCTTCGCGTAAGTCTAGTAAACCTGTGGTGTGGTCAATTTGGCTATCGGTTAAGATTATAGAACGGATCGCCGTACCTCGCTGAATACCCTGTTCAGGCCATAATTCTGGATTTGCATTAATTTGCTGACGCAAATCGGGTGAAGCATTAATGAGTACCCAATCTTTTCCGTTTACCGATACCGCAATACTCGATTGAGTGCGTTCTTTGAAATGAGATTGGCCTTGACGAAGACCCGCGCAGTTTGTGCAGTGACAATTCCACTGAGGAAAACCGCCCCCAGCACCTGCACCTAATATTAAGACTTGCATACTTGATTATTCTTATTTAAAAAATGAAAAAGGCTGCCTAAGCAACCTTTTGTTGATTTGAATTCTAAATACGCACCAATCTTAGCGATTGCTGATGTATAAAGTTACTTCAAAGCCTAGACGCATTTCAGTATATTCTGGTTTTGTCCACATAGTAGCAATCCTTCTTAACAATTGGTTAACGGTATAATTGATTATATGCCTAACACGTGAAAATACTATCCTACTTAGGGAGGAGAAATGTA
Source organism: Glaciecola sp. (assembly GCA_018623155.1). GTDB lineage: Bacteria > Pseudomonadota > Gammaproteobacteria > Enterobacterales > Alteromonadaceae > Opacimonas. The sequence continues at coordinate 155,055 of JAAZVZ010000002.1, read as the reverse complement.
TTAACTTTAGTCGAAATCAGTATATAAAAAATTCTTAAATTTGATTTTTTAAGTATTCTAATAACAAATACAAAGGTCGTCCAGTAGTAGAGTTTTGCGTCCCGTAGTGAAAACTCGACCCTGCGATATCTAGGTGAGCCCATGGGGTGTCGTGGGCAAAGTTTTTGAGAAACATGCCGGCTGTTATCATACCCGGACTATTGCGCCCAGAGTTACGCCAATCGGCGTGCTCACTTTCTAAATCCGGCATATATTCATCCCACAATGGAAACTGCCAAACATAATCAGCCGAGCTCTGACCTGCTTGTATCAAGTCTTTAGCGAGCTGTTGATCATTAGCCATCAAACCACTACAAACATGCCCAAGGCTGGTGATCGCAGCCCCGGTTAAGGTGGCACAATCAATCATTACTTTGGGTTTAAGCGTTCTGGCATAGGCCATGGCTTCACATAATAATAGTCGGCCTTCGGCATCGGTACTGATGATTTCTACCGTTTGCCCATCTTTCGTTGGATAGATATCGCCTGGACGATAGGCGTTGCCATCAACATGATTTTCTGCTGTGGCCAATATGACGGTCACATTAAGTGGGAGTTGTAACTCAGCAACACTCTTGAGCACACCCAACATACACGCTGCACCACACATATCGTAGATCATGCCCTGCATATTGTCCGCGCCTTTGATACTGATGCCACCTGTATCGAACGTGACTCCTTTGCCAATGAGGACGATTGGGGCGTCACCACGGCGACCACCTGTGTAGTGAACCACTGGCATAGAGGCGGGAAGAGCCGAGGCGCGATTGACGGCTAAATACGTTGCCATTCCTAACTCTGCAAGCGCATCTTCATTCAAAACCTCTGTCGTGATAGCCGAATATTCTTGTTCTAATTGAATCGCTTGTTGTGCCAGATACTCAGGGGTACAGATATTGGCAGGTTGATTCGCGATATCCCGATACCAATTAGAGCCAGCATGAGTGGCATTTATCGTGTGAATGACGTCCTGTGCAATGGCATCTGAGTACAAGGCGAATAAGGATACTTTGGGGGATTGATCACATCCGCTCTTAAACTTTTTAAAGGTGTAAGTGCGTTGTAATAAGTCGAGCATTCGAACCGTTATATATGCTTGCCATTGTGTATCCAACCATTGCAAACTAATCGCCATACTTTCATATTCAAGTGTGCTCAAATGTTCGAATAATTGGTCATGTGCCTTGCGAATAGTATGAGGTTTCACTTCCTCTTGAACCGTTTTTTGCGGCCACAATACCACGTATTTTGCTTGCCAACCTATTGGCCTAAAGATACTGATAGGTTTTTTATCCGGCACTGGCAACAGTTCAAGTGCCGCAAGTGCTTCAGAAGACGCTGGCAAAATAAGTACATCAGTATTTATGTGTTGAGGTGGAGTGATTGAATTAACTGAGAAATCGCAGGGCATGACACATTATCATTTATCGGTATGTTTAAATGATACCCATAAAAAAGCCCATACATCAAGATATATGGGCTTGTAGATTGTATGACTATCGCTTATTACATACGTTCGAAGATCACTGCAATACCTTGACCGCCACCAATACACATAGTCACAAGCGCATAACGACCTTGAATGCGTTGTAGTTCGTGGATGGCTTTCGTTGCAATCACTGCACCTGATGCACCGATTGGATGTCCTAGTGCAATCGCCCCACCGTTAGGATTTGGTTTAGCTGGATCTAAATCTAATCCGCGACAAACAGCTAATGCCTGAGCTGCGAAGGCTTCGTTAGACTCAATCACATCCATATCATTGATTGATAGGCCTGCTTTTTTTAATGCTTCGATAGAAGCTGGGATCGGACCTTCACCCATGATGTGATTCGGTACACCCGCAACAGCGTACGATACCATACGTGCGATCGGTTGTAGGTTATTGGTGTTAGCATAATTTTCTGAAGCAAGTGTCAAGAATGACGCACCATCATTGATACCTGAGGCATTACCGGCCGTCACTGTACCATCTTTTTTAAACGCTGAACGCATACCCGCTAAGCTTTCAGCCGTCGTACCGGCTTTAATGTGCTCATCCGTGTCAAAGAATACGTTACCTTTACGGCTTTTTAGTTCAACTGGAACGATTTGGTCTTTGAAGAAACCGGCTTCTACTGCTGCGGCAGCTCGCTTGTGAGACTCAGCGGCAAATGCATCTTGTTCTTCACGCGAAAGCGCCCATTTGTCAGCTAAGTTTTCCGCTGTAATTCCCATGTGACCTACACCAAATGGATCAGTTAGGGCTGCGACCATCATGTCGATCATTTGGCTATCACCCATACGCGCACCAGAACGCAAAGCAGGCGATAAATACCCACCTCGAGTCATATTTTCGACACCACCGCCGATGGCGAGTTCTTGATCACCGAGCATAATGCCTTGAGCAGAGCTTACAACGGCTTGCAAACCAGATGAACATAATCGATTCAACGCCATGGCCGTCGAATCTAAGCTCATGCCAGCTTGAATTGAGGCAACACGTGCTACATAGGGAAAACGCGATTCAGTCGGAATACAGTTACCGACCACAATTGATTGGTATTTTTCAGCTTCTACGCCAGATTTTTCAATACCTTGTTTTAAGACTTGGCCCGCTAGTTCAGCAGGCTCAATGCCTTTTAGACTTCCATTAAATGTACCGATGGCAGAACGCACAGCACTTAATACAACAACACTATTTTGGCTCATTTTATAATCCCAAATCCTATGAAAAAAAGATGAACTTGAATGGTTACTTGCTACTTCAAATCCTATTTGTATTTTTAGACGTTTTCTTTACGTCAACAAGTTTAGGTTATAGCTTATTATCAATGATTAATAGGGATGAAATGCTAGACCTTAGTGGTATTTGGCGTAATTTTTGTACGTTAGTAAATCATTTCTTAGGGGAATGTATCTCTATCTCAAGATTAATGTTAATTATTTGTAAACATAAGACTAAAGGCGTATAGTCATGCTCCATGACATTAAATCAAAACGAGACAGAAATGAGCCATTCTAGAGAAGCACTCAAAATCATAGCATCCATATTAGGTACAGCAGCTATTTTATATTTCATTGTCATGTATGTAAGTTAGCCTCTACTTGTACTTTTTCGAGCAATCGGATATTTTGCTCCTTGTCTAGCGTATCCACGTAATACATAAATAATAACCAAAATCGACAGGGAGCAATTATGCCTTTGACTTTACCTAAGTTTGGCGCTTTATTTGCAGCAACCGCTGTATTAAGTGGGCCAACCATAGCTCATGAACACAGTGATAATAAACACTTCACAATAGAACACCTTCCAAAAGTACAACATGCGGGTAACCTTACGGTTGCTCCAAATGGCAAACTTTCCGCTTATACTTTATCAGTGCCACGTAACATGGTTGCGGGGGATGAGGACGGTCGTGCCGATACTCATTTGTATATTCTGGATGAAAAAGGTAATAACCGTCTATTCATCGGTGGAGAGAGCAGTATCTCAAGTCTTTCTTTTAATCGCGCGAGTGATACCGTATATTTTCGTTCAAAACGTGACGATGATACACACACCTCGCTTTATGCGATATCAGTAAACGGCGGTGAAGCCTATAAAGTATTTGGTTTTGAAACGGCCATTGGCGATTATGAAATTGTCGATGATACCTTGTTTTTTGTAGCAAAAGCCAAAGACGATACTGAAGATTTTAAAGACAAAGGCTTTAACGCCAAAGTATATGAAGAAGATACTCGCTTGAATCAGTTGTGGTCAGTATCTATTCAAGGCGGTGAAGCAACGTCCATCTACAGTGGCGGTCACGTTTCCGATATTGATGTATCTAGTAATGGCGAGTTTGTACTCGCCGCTGTTGCCCCGACCAATTTAGTCGATGATTCTTTAATGTCACGTGATATTTATACGATCAGTGTCACTTCTGGCGAGGTCACAAATACCATTGATATGCCTGGTAAGCTTGGTGAGTTTGTGTTGCACAACAACGACAAAGACATTGCAATCATTGGTGGTGCCGATATTAGTGATTCTTCTGACGGGGTGTTGATGGTGGCACAAGCTGATTCACCAAAACTCACTCAATTAACGACTGATGCCTTGCAGCACATTGTCGATATTACCTGGAAAGGTCGCAATATTCTTGCGGTCGCGCACCGAGGAGTGGAAAGCTCGGTTGTTGAATACGACAAAAAAGGCAAACAAAAGCGTACTATCACTACGGCACAAGACATTGTTGCTCGTAGTATTGCAGTAGGTGATGATACCATTCAGCTTATTGCAGACAGTCCATCTCACCCTCGTGCTGTATTTGACGTAAAACGCAATAAAGCATCGAAGGTTACAGAGCATAATGCATGGCTTAATGAACTCGCACTGGCTCCTCAATCCACTTTTATGTATGAGGCACGAGATGGGGAAAAAGTAGAAGGCCTTCTCATTACACCTAAGGGGCAAGCACCCGAAAAAGGCTGGCCGCTGATTCTTATGGTGCACGGTGGACCTGAAGCGCATTACAGTGACGGTTGGTTAACTGCGTATTCGATGCCTGGTCAATATGCCGCGGCAAAAGGGTATGCGGTCTACTATCCGAATTACCGTGGCTCAACCGGGCGAGGTGTCGCGTATGCAAAGCAACATCAAAATGATTATGCGGGTAAAGAGTTCAATGATTTGGTAGATGGGGTCGACGCACTTGTCAAAGCCGGTCTAGTAGATCGCGCACGCGTTGGTATCACAGGTGGCTCATACGGAGGCTACGCCTCGATGTGGGGCGCAACAGCATTAACCGAGCACTTTGCTGCGGCGGTTGCCTTTGTCGGTATTTCAAATCAAGTATCGAAGTTTGGGACATCTGATATTCCTAATGAGATGCATCTAGTGCACTCGCTCAAATGGCCATGGGAAGACAATTGGATGAATTTATTAGAGCGTTCTCCTATTTTTCATGCAGGTAAAGCCAATACTCCGATTTTGATTTTACATGGCGAGAAAGATACTCGAGTTCACCCCTCACAATCCATGGAGTTGTATCGCTCTATCAAAGTACGAACCAATACACCGGCGCGTTTGGTCTTCTATCCTAATGAAGGACACGGGAACCGCCGTGCGGCAGCACAATACGATTATGCGCTCCGTTTGATGCGTTGGATGGATACTTATTTAGCAGAAGATGCGAGCAGAGATACCGAAAAACCACCGTTTGACTTGGGCTTAGCAGATAAGCTAAACAACGAAAACTAGTATAAAAAAGGGAGACTATCGATAGTCTCCCTTTTATTTTGCAAATGCAGTGAATGTGGTTTTATTACTTTAATCCTAAAATTTCTTTGCCTTGGTTAAAGTGGATATCCACAGGGATGTTAGCGGCAGTAAGGCGATTGAGATCGGCTTTTAGCTGTGGCCCAATCACTCCTTTTGTTGCAACGAGTGAAGCAACTCCTGCGTAATCCCCATCACCTTGCAATGTCAAAATTAAATTCGACAGAGTATTTACAGCTTCACGCATTTTGGGCATATCAACTGCATACTGCCCCAGTTCATTCCGAGTAAAAGCGCCTTTTTCGGCAAAATAATTAAACCTCACCATATTTGCTTGACCATGAGCTGAACTTGCGCCAAAACGGATCGAGCGAAAAATACCAGCCATAAAGGTCACATAGTAATCTTCAAGTACCCCTTCACTAATTGCTTCTCGATCAAGTAGTTGTTCAACCATATACAACCCTAAAATATCAGCTTTACCTTCTTCCAAAGCAGAAGCGTGTTCTTGTAATGCTTCACGTACCGTGTATTGCGAATTTAATACGTTTTTGATCCCTAGGCCATGGGCAACTTCATGAAACATCGTATTAGAGAAAAATGCATTAAACGTAATGTGCTTTCTTTGCTCTGGGACAATCAATACATCGGCAATTGGCAGTAAAATATGGTCAAACTTGGCGCGCATGGCGTTTTTGAGTTGCAGGCGACGAGTACCCTTTGCTAGTTGTACTTCTTCATCATTGGGTAGATTGATCGCAATGGTTTTACTTCCCGCATTGGAGTGACCGGCATAGTACACTACATCATAAGCGTTTAAGTCAGCATTTGTACCTGGCATTTGTGCTTTATATGCCTCAGCGACAGGCAGCCCTTTCTGAAGCTCTGGCAAATACTTTGCGTAATGCGCGAGTTTTTGACTCCAAGCCATGTCTTTAATTAATACGTAAGATTCGAAACCGGTACGTGCACCAAGCAACTGATCTTCATAAGTTTCAATGGGGCCAATTACCACATCTATCTCGTTATTCTTCACATCCATCCAGGCCAGATCAGAAAGTTGGTATTGATTGGACAGGAATGCATCAGCGCGTAATAACAAGTAGTTTGAAAAATCAGGATCTTCGGCCAACCCTGCAGCTTGTCTCAATAAGGATGCGGCTTGTTGCAGTTCTGCGGAGTATTTTTGATTGTAAGGGGTTGCAACTAATTGACCGTTATCATCACGTTCAATGACTGAATAAAGGCCGGTCTTGTCATTGAGTGAACTATTCAATAATGCTTCTTTTGATATATCTGAAGGATAAAATTGTGCGCCACTCGCTTTGGCGTCATAACCTGCTAAAAATGGCTTGTCGCCATTTAACCTATCCCATGGGCCGTAGTTGATCTTAGCAAAATGTTTGACGTTTGGGTCAGTGAGCTTGGCCAAAAACACATTTTTATCTTCGCCAAAAGCTTGTTGCCAAAACAAATCATCCATGATCACTGATGCCTCAATGAGCAAACTAATCATTTCTTTTTGATTGTCGGTTAGATGAGTTAAATCGGTAGTCAAATCAACTGGGTAGTAGATATTCAAGCGTGCTTCATCAACAAGTAATTCAGGTTGAGTGGTGATCACTGCTTGCGATGTAACCTGTGGAGAGGGCGCTGATGAAGTTTCTATTGCGGGCTGACAGCCGGTTAACATATAAAAACATAAAAAACTTGCTGTAATTCTGGAAATTGGGTGTTTCATAATGCCCCTTGTTGTTCGACTGCCTAAATGGTTTATTTAAACTACTATCTGCGCAAAATACACATAAGCCAAAGTAACACAAAAAGTATTAAAGACAGTGACAGCTATCTGTTTGCGTATCAAGACTCGATTTTGTTCTTGGCGATGCTTAAAGTAACTTTCAAGCGCTCGGATAAGCATATCGAGTATGATGAACATAGGTGTTAATGTGATGGACGATAAAAATACTAAGACTCGTCTAAATATGCTCTGCACATCAAATTGATAATTCGGGTTACTCTCTAAATTGAGCGCGTTGAGTACCAAAATTTGAGTTAAGGCGACAGGTTTGTATAAAAAAACGAGTCCGAATAGACCCGCAAAAATAGCGACCCAAAGATGTGTTTCAAAAAAGAAAGTTGGGGATCTAAACTCTATATTACTAACTGACAGCCACCAAATTGTAACACCAGCAATCACGACGTAATGGCCAACTTGATCAATTAGAAAATATTTGATTTTAAACGATTGATACGTTTTCCAGATATCTATGGCATAGTGACTTAAGATAATAAAAACAAAACCGAGCCAAATTTCCCAACTATACGTGCCAACGAACAGTAGTATCGCGCTGAGTGTTAGCACAAAATGCACGCAAATATGCTTAAAAAGACCTAATGATTTTTCTCGGTGTTGTACTTTATCCATTACCCACGCATGGGGTTGTAAATAAAAGTCTGCTACAAAATGCGCTATTAATAAACTGGTGAGGATAAACATTGCGCTACCATCGTTTAAACAATCTTGAAACATCTTACATTGTCTACTACTTCAGTGCTAGATGAAAATTCAAGTTCTTGATTTTAAATGAGTAAAAACGACTAAGTAAATTTATGCAAGTCCCAAGATGACAATTAGGTGTTAACACGTGTTGGGGGAGCATATTGAGTAGAGGGGGGTTTATGAATCCATTTGCCATATACCCAACCTAACAAATAGATTATGTTCGCCAGTGAGTAATATCCAATGAAAATGAGTAGGGCATCTGGGGTGACTACAAGATTGACACTTTGACAGACAATTAAAAGTAAATTAGCTAATAATCCACCAAAGAACAAGGCCACAATGGCATCGTTAATCATTCGTTTTGAATCTAACAGTAATGGCATCAATGATAGAAAAGAGACAGCCATATAATGGTTGTTCATTAAGGTTTTTTCATAAATAACCCAAACAGTTAAGGCAACCAAAGCAAAACTGGCAACGGTGCCGAAGGCAAAAACTTTATTTAAGCGGTGCATGAGACTTCCTTTTATCAAGACTACTTTAACTATAGACCACAATATCTGAAATGCTATTTTTGAGTTTTTTTACAGTATTTATAAAAAAACAAAGAGCCTCTAGTTGAAAGCTAAGGCTTTTTCGTTTTTAATTAAGAGAGACTTAATACCCAAGTCAAAACACATATTACCCATGTGTAAAATATATAATAATAATGCCATTAGGCCAGACAGGTACGATCACAATGACAGATATCAAAACCCCCTTAGAAATGCTATATCACTGGGAGCAAAACGCGGGTAACCAAATCTATTTGCGCCAACCAATCAATGGTGTTTTAAAAAATTTCACTTGGAGTGATGTGGGTTCACAAGCTCGAAAAATTGCAGCAAGATTACGTGCAATGGAGCTTGAGCCGGGAAGTCGTATTTGTATATTCTCTAAAAATTGCGCGGAGTGGTTCATTACGGATTTGGGGATCATGCTTGCTGGACACGTATCGGTTCCCATTTTTCCAACAGCCGGTAAAGAGACAGTGGAATATGTTTTACAGCATGCTGACGTGAAGCTGCTCTTCGCGGGCAAGTTTGATGCAGCAAACCAAAGTTTTAGTTATATTCCGAAGTCTGTTCCTACCGTTGTATTTCCTTATCATGATTTGTCTGGTACTTATTCATGGCAAGAGTACTTAGACATTGAGCCCATTGCAGATGATCCTCAACGAGAGCTTGATGATTTAATGACCATTATCTACACATCTGGCAGTACTGGACAGCCTAAAGGCGTTATGCATAGTTTTTCAACGATTTGTTGGGCAGCCCAAAATTCATTGCATGAGCTATCAGTTAATAATGAAGACCGTTTAATGAGCTACTTGCCTTTGGCTCATATTACAGAACGTGTGATTATTGAATTATCCAGTTTTTATTCTGGTGCTCAGATATCTTTTGTTGAGTCACTGGATAGTTTCACTCGCGACGTGTCTGCTCATCGTCCTACTTTATTTGTTTCTGTACCAAGGTTATGGACCAAGTTCCAGATGGGCGTGTTAGCTAAGATGCCGCAAAAGAAACTTGATGTGCTCTTGAAAATTCCATTTTTGAGTAGTGTTATCCGCAAGAAAATCACTTCAGCCCTTGGTATTGACCAGTCACGAGCATGGGCTAGTGGCTCTGCGCCTCTTGCGCCAGCGACTATTCATTGGTTTGCAAAGCTCGGTGTCAATATCTCTGAAGGGTGGGGCATGACCGAAAATGCTGCATTTGGTACAGCACAACTTCCATTCCGTCATGATAAGGTTGGTACGATTGGTAAGGCTTATGGTGGTGTGGATATTCGCTTATCTGATGAAGGTGAAATTCAAGTAAAAGCCCCCTGCAATATGTTGGGCTACTACTTAGAGCCTGAAAAAACAGCTGAGACTTTTACCGAAGACGGATATTTGCGTACCGGTGATAAAGGTGAAATCGATGCTGAAGGTTATGTCCGTATTACTGGGCGATTGAAGGAGATCTTTAAAACCTCGAAGGGTAAATACGTTGTCCCAGCTCCCATTGAGGCAAAAATCCTTGAAAATACAAACGTTGAGCAAGTGTGTGTCACGGGAAATAATCTTCCGCAACCGATTGCTTTGATGGTACTCTCTGAAGAAGCTGCAAAGCACTCTGAAGAAGAATTAACTGAGTCGTTTACCGCGACCCTAAAACACGTTAACGCAACACTTGAAAGTCACATGCGTCTAGACCATCTATTGGTTTTGAAAGAAGAGTGGTCCATTGAGAATGAGTTATTAACTCCAACGTTAAAAGTCAAACGTCACGTTCTAGAAGAACGGTTTAAAGATCTTATTGAAAAGTCACATGATGCAAAGGTTGTGTTTGTATCTTGAACTGTAAAAGGTGAGTGCCATAAATCGTTCTAAAGAGGGATTTGTGTTTCACTCACTTCATCATAAGATGAGCATAGTATTAACTAAAACCTAATCCTATGCCATCGTTACCACACTCATTTTCTCGTGATTCCATAGATTGGCATCCAGAGAGAGACAAACTTTATGCTGAACTTCACTCTCGCCCTTTTAAAGTCATACAAACAGATGCTTTAATCACGCACATCGCTTTGCTGTGTAATGAAAGACAGCGCATTGAACAACAAACAACACTATTGGCTTTCTTACAAGAGTTATCAATTGATGTTGAGCGCTGTGAGGGAAGTTGCCAGGTATATCAAACAGATGATTTATTAATTCGCTACGAGCAGCACTTAGAATTCACGACTTTGACTATCACTGAGCGTTATCACTCGTTAAGTGCTGTTGCACCGTTTTCAAAAAGTGCTCTGCAACGACTGCCATATGATTGGTTTGAACGATTTCCTGGCCGTGTAATCGCTGCATTTCACTTGCATATTTTGTTTACTCCAAGCGCTTCATTACCGAAGCCACAGACGTTAAAAACCTACTTTGACAATACATTAATGGTTGGCAGCTTGCCGCAAAATGGTGATGCACAAATATGGACAAACTTTCAAACCCATGAAGATGGATTTGGACGTTTTTTGGTATTTAATTTGAATATGACAAAAGGCCAGATGGGAAGGATGGTTCAGCGTCTGATCGAAATAGAGCAGTACCGTTTATTAACACTTCTTGGTTATATGAAAGCGCGTTCACTCACTTCAGAACTCAAAAAAATGGATCAAGCGTTAGCCAGTATTACAGATGAACTGGCGCATGGATGTCAAAGTAACGATCAAGTATTACTCAACGAATTATCGCATTTGGCAGCTTCTATAGAAAATATCAGAGCAAAGACCACATTTAGATTCAATGCTAGCCTTGCCTACTATGATGTATTGCGCTCTAGAATAGAAGAGCTTAAAGAAAATGAGGTTTCAGGTCATTTGACCTTGAAAGAGTTTTTGACAAGGAGGTTATCACCCGCCATTAATTCTTGTACTTCAGCACAGGAGCGTTTAGAAAATTTATCGCGCCGAGTCAACAGGGCTTCCGATATGCTCAGAACTCGTGTGGAGTTGTCGGTACACAGTCAGAATCAACAATTACTGAGTGCTATGGAGCGTCGTTCTCGTATTCAGTTGGCGATGCAACATACCGTTGAGGGGCTATCAGTCGCAGCGATTAGTTACTATACCATTGGGCTATTAAAACTGATGATTGATGCACTTTATGAACTTGGCGTGTTGGCAAACAAACAGTGGGTACTGGGTATTTGTATACCTGTTGTAGTGGGTGGTATTTGGTGGTTGACTCGTCGGATTAAGAATAAATATAGAGCACTTGCCCGTTGAGACCAAGTGCTTCTTAACACTTAACCAGGGTAACGCTCAGCAAGTCCTTGATAGACCAAGTCTGCATATCCTTGCGCATCCGCATTGAGCGCTTCCAATACTTCTACGAGGTGTTCATTATCTTCGCGCCCTTGCCATTCTTTGATGTAGGAACCTTCTTTATAACCGTGATCCTGACGGAAAAAATTTAAGATGTTTTTGCCAACGTATTGACGGTACAGTTCATCTGAAGTCATCTCGCTTTGCTCAATAATGCGCAAAAATAAACTGACATCAAAACGTTTAGCTGCAGCAAGTCCAGCCATTAGTTCAAGGTTGTCTAGTAAGTCGGCATTACCAAACTCATAGGTTGTCCCATCAAAACACAACGATTGATGATTGGCTTTAAGCTCACTTTCAAGAGCCATAGCGGTTGCGCTGATGTCACCCTTATATGCAATTAATAAATGGGACAAAGCAAAATGCCAGATATCCACGCACTCCATTTGCAACTGTGACAGATCTTTGTGTTGCGCTTTCCACCATTTCCAGCCGTGGTGCTCTATCGCTTCAACAGATTCAACCATTGCTGCACGCAAATAGCCATATCCCGCATTTAGCCAGTCTGGATTTACTTTTTTGTTCATATTATCTTGCAGAGTCAACATTGTATTGAGTTGAACTTGTGTGAGCATACACATACCTTTTTATCACCTAAAGTTATAAGTTTGAGTTTACCTTGTTGCGTTCAATAGTTGAAGTATTCAATCCATTTGGCCTCAATTGAAAAGTGTTTGCGAAAAAAATTAATCAGGTGTCAACCTATCTTATAAACTGGCGTTATTATAGGTATGAGTAATATGGAACAGTGGACAACATGACTGCGATAGATTCGTTTTTTAATAAGTATCAACAAAAAGCGTTTTTGTATTGTCGCTATCAGGGACTATCCACTGATGATGCTTATGACGTTTTACAAGATGCTATGCTCAAGTGCTTTAAACATTATGCTGACAAATCTGAGGAAGAATGGCCGGCTCTGTTTTTTACTATCGTAAAATCCACCATGGTTGATTTTAAGCGCAAAGCTAAATTAAAACAGGCGCTATTTTTTTGGCAAGATCATTCGGATAACACCAGTTTGGACGATGTCATGAATTATCAAGCATTGCAGATGTTCGTCGGCGTTGAAGGGGAGTTGATTGCCCAACAGCTCACAGAGCAGTTTTACCATGCCATTCGTGAGTTAAGTACACAACAAAGGGATGTTTTACTTTTGCGTACGTTGAATGGACTGAGTGAAAAAGAGACGGCAAAGATACTGAATATTTCGCTGGGGAGCGTAAAAACGCATCTTCATCGAGCTCGAACAACGATATTGAATAAACTAGGAGGTGCGCATGAACACGCCGCGTGATTCGATTGAAGCGCTTTTTGAAGCTCAGCAGAAGGCAATGGATCCATTCGTGAGTAAACGCCTTGAAAAACTGCGAAAACAATCTAATCCTTCCAATTCATTTAGAGGATGGCTGGTACCAGCTCTTATGGTTTGTGGTGCTACCGTGTTCATGACTACACAAAGTTATGCCATAGAGCCCATGCCATTAGCGGATGCTGCTGAGTTTGAATTACTGCTCAGTGATGAGTTGATGTTTGTCGCTATTCGCGATGATTTACTGGATATTGAGACCAATATGACTGAAAAATTAGACCATGAAGATGGAGAGAAACAATGAAAAAAACAATCCTTAAATTAATTGTGTTTGGTACTCTTATATGCACAAGTCAGGTATTTGCCGTGGAATGGAATTCACTGACTCGAGCGCAACAAAAAGCGTTACAAAAATACGAATTTTCCTGGCAAGACGTTAGTGAGCCAGAACAGCTAAAACTCATCAAACGGGCAAATCGTTGGTTAGATTTACCTCCTGAGCGTAGAAAGCAAGCCAAAGAGCGCATGAGTAAACTTCGGGAAATGTCACCTGAAGAGCGTGATCAGGTAAAAAAACGCGTAAAACGTTTTGTTAATTTATCGCCTGAACAAAAACGTGCGATGAAAGAAAAAGCAAAGGCTTTTAAAGCGTTACCCGATGAGGAAAAGCAACAGATCTTAGATGAACTCCGTATCATGAAAGAAAAGGTAAAAGAGTTGACGCCAGAACAACGCAAAGTGATTCGAAAGGCAACAAAAGGTATGTCGCCTCAGGAGAAACTGGCTTATATCAAAGATGCTGTCTAATGTTCGGGTAAGAGTTGCTTTTGGTAATTTTGACAGATTTTAAATAATTCATTGCGCATCCATTGATGCGCTTTGTCATTTTCCACAGAGACGTGCCAGTATAAATAATACTCTAAAGGGTTGACTGGAACGGGAAGTTCATAAATTGCAACATCGTAGTGTTTCGCTAAATGATAAGGCAGGCAAGCAACCATATTGGTTTTTAACAAGGCACTTGGTACCGTTAAAAAGTGCTGTGACTGATAACTTATCTTGCGTTGAAAGCCGAGCTTATCAAGCGCAAGATCAACACCTTCTAACTCATTTGCGTGTTCTACACTGATGTGCTGCAGATTCAGGAATGTTTCTAAATCACATCCTTTGGTCAGTTTTGGGTGACCATTTCGCGCAATTAAAACATACCGGTCTGATGCAATGCGTTGTTTTTTGAGATGTTGGTCTGAAAAGTTACTCGAATCTACATAAAAATCCAATCTGCCATTGGCCATTTCAGATATGACTTTAGCTTGAGGGATATCATAATTTGCAAGAGTAATCGTTGGCGCCACATCTTCCAACAAAGACAGTAACCGAGGAATAATACTGACTTCCATTAAATCTCGGCTGGCAAAGGTAAATTGTTTGACCGCTTGGCTGGGGTCAAATTCATGACTGGCTTGAATGCTTTTGCGCATAAGATTGAGTGCTTCTCGGGCAGGCACAATCATATTTTGTGCAACGGGTGTTGGTGTCATAGTATGACCAGTGCGAACAAATAAGGGGTCGTTAAACAGTTCCCGTAACCTAGCCAAGGAATTACTGACTGCCGGTTGGGTTATACACAATACATCTGCGGCTTTAGTGAGACTACCAGCAGTGTAAATCGCGTCAAATACGGCAAATAAGTTCAAATCAATACGATGTAGGTTCATATTTTTATTAGTTATGTTTATGATTTAGTTTACACACTATAAGCAAGATTAATTAAACATCAAGGATCTTATTGTGGTCGTTACCGTAATATTTATAAAAAGGAGCATAGCACAATGGCAGAAAAACTGTGTCCCACACAATTAGAAGCACAATTGATTGAGCTTAACACGGCAATCCCCGAGGAGGAGCAATGGCAAATTATCGATGGCAAATTACACAAAGAGTTTGTCTTTAAATCCTTCATTAGAGCTTTTGGTTGGATGGGGCAGATGGCGATTTGGTCAGAAAAATTAAACCATCATCCAGAATGGTCAAATGTATATAATAAGGTTAAAGTAGATTTGGTGACTCATGAGGTCCAAGGCATTAGCGAATTGGATTTCAAACTAGCCAATAAGATGGAGCAGTTCAAATAGTTCATATAATAAGCAAACAGATAAAATATCCAAAATAAAATGGTTTTGCCCTTGCGAACTAAGCTTAGAAATGTATAATACGCACCACTTGAGAGGCGGAAGCCTTTCATCCAGGTTTCAAGCGCGGAGTGGAGCAGCCTGGTAGCTCGTCGGGCTCATAACCCGAAGGTCGTAGGTTCAAATCCTGCCTCCGCAACCACTTACATTGTTATCTAGATAATTCTAGATAGATGGTGGACTAGGGTCCAAGAAGTATTAAAAAGCCCCTGCTTGAAAGGGGCTTTTTTCGTTTTTGGACCTAGAAAAAATTCATTTAGGAGATTAGATTGGCGTCACAATTAGAACAAAAACTCACTGAAATGCTTGCTCCGGCTGCAGAGTCGTTGGGGTTTGAATTTTATGGCCTGGAGTTTGTTCGAGCAGGTAAACACTCTATATTGCGAATTTTTATTGATCACCCAGAAGGTATTTCAGTAGATAACTGTGCGGATGTCTCGCATCAAGCCAGTGCAATTTTAGATGTTGAAGATCCGATTGCGACCGAATATCACCTAGAGGTGTCTTCACCGGGTATGGATAGACCATTGTTTATTGCAGCCCATTATGGTGAAGTTATCAACGAAGTTATCGAGTGTCGAACGCGTATGCCGGTAGAAAACAATCGCCGTAAGTTTAAAGGTACGGTGATGCAAGCGGATGACCAAAATATTATAATAAACGTCGATGGTGTAGAGTACACACTTGCCATCAATAACATTGAAAAAGCGAATGTAGTGCCGACTTTTTAAAGTAGCACGCACGAAACGGGATATAGCATTATGAGTAAAGAAATCTTATTAGTTGCTGAAGCAGTTTCCAATGAGAAACAAGTACCAAGAGAAAGTATTTTTGAGGCGCTTGAATTTGCGTTAGCCACTGCTACTAAAAAGAAAAACCAAGGCGAAATCGAAGTGCGTGTTAGCATTGACCGATCGACGGGAGACTTTGATACTTTTCGTCGTTGGTTAGTTATCGAAGACGATCAAGAGCAAGAAAACCCTTACGCCGAAATGACACTCTCTGCAGCTCAAATCGACGAGCCAGAGGTTCAAGCGGGGGACTACGTAGAAGAGCAAATTGAATCGGTTACGTTTGACCGAATTACCACTCAACTTGCTAAGCAGGTTATTTTCCAGAAAGTACGTGAAGCTGAACGTGCTCAAATGGTTGCGGAATATGAAGACAAAGTAGGTGAGTTAGTTACCGGCACGGTTAAGAAAGCAACTCGTGATATGATTATTGTCGACTTGGGCAACAATGCAGAAGGTGCTATTTACAAAGACGATATGTTGCCTCGTGAAACATTCCGTCCAGGTGACCGAGTCCGCGGTTTATTATACGCTATTCGCCCAGAAGCACGTGGCCCTCAGCTATTAATCTCGCGTACAAATCCAGACATGATTATCGAGTTGTTTCGCCTAGAGGTACCTGAAATCCAAGAAGAGACACTAGAAATCAAATCTGCTGCTCGCGATCCAGGTTCACGTGCAAAAATTGCAGTCAAAACCAATGATAAGCGTCTCGATCCCGTTGGCGCTTGTGTAGGTATGCGTGGCTCACGTGTACAGGCGGTGACGAATGAATTAGGTGGTGAGCGTGTTGACATCGTATTGTGGGATGAAGAAGCACCACAATTTGTGGTCAATGCGATGGCTCCAGCTGAAGTTGCGAGTATTGTTGCAGATGAAGACACCATGACAATGGATGTAGCTGTAGAAGCTGACAACCTGGCTCAAGCGATTGGTAAGTCTGGTCAAAACGTCCGTTTAGCTAGCCAACTAACCGGTTGGGAGCTCAATGTCATGACGGTTGAAGACTTAGAAGCAAAACAAGCTGCTGAGAGCTCACAAGTAATTGATGTGTTCGTAGAAGCTCTGGATATTGATGAAGAGTTTGCTGGTGTTTTAGCGGATGAAGGGTTCAGTAGTCTTGAAGAAATTGCTTATGTACCTGTCAGTGAGTTACTCGAAATTGACGGTCTCGATGAAGATATCGTTGAAGAGCTTCGGACTCGAGCGCGTGCATATTTAACCACTAAAGCACTTGCCAATGAAGAGTCTATGGAACCTCAGGAAGAGTTACTGAATCTTGAAGGTATGACACCTGAACTTGCCGCTGAATTGGCCAAGCTCAAAATAACAGATCTCGAAGAATTAGCTGAACAAGGTGTCGATGACATTATTGATATTGAGGGGCTTGATGAAGCTTCTGCAGGTGCATTGATCATGGCTGCACGTAATATCAAATGGTTTGGTGATGAGTAATATATCAACATAGGGGAGAGCATATGTCTGAGGTAACCTTAGAAAAATTAGCAAGTGATATCGGCACCAATGTTGATCGACTCGTGCAACAATTTAAAGACGCAGGTATTGACAAACAAATTGGTCAAGGCGTCACAGAAGACGAAAAGAAAAAACTGCTTGAGCATTTGAGTAAGCAACACGGCGGTGATGGTGATGTAGCGCCGAAAAAAATGACGTTGACGCGAAAGAAAACTACGACCCTTAATATTGGTCGTTCAAAAAACGTCAAAGTGGAAGTCCGCAAAAAGCGCACATTCGTAAAGCGTTCACCAGAAGAAGAAGCGCGTTTAGCCAAAGAAGAGGCTGAACGCCAAGCGGCAGAGCAAGCGCGTTTAGAAGCTGAACAAAAAGCAGCTGAAGAAGCTAAAAAAGCAGCTGAAGCAAAGGCTCGTGAAGCAGAAGAAGCTCGTCGTAAGGCTGCTGAAGCCGAAGCAAAGCGCGCTGCTGAAGCCAAAAAAGAAGCCGAAGAACGCAAGAAAAAAGAAGCCGTTCTCTCTCCAGAAGAGGTTGCCGCTCAAGAAGCGGCTCGTGCAGAAGCTGAGAAAATTCGTAAACAACAAGAAGCCGAAGCACAGCGTAAGCTCGAAGAGGATGCGAAAAAAGCAGCTGAAGAGGCACGAAAACTAGCAGAAGAAAACGAGCGTCGCTGGAAAGAAGAAGAAGAACGTCGCAAAGCGCAAGAAGCGGAAGAAGTGCATATGCACTCTAACCGATATGCGCAAGAAGCTGAAGACGAGGAAGACATGCAAATTGAGCGTGGCGGTCGTCGTCGTAAGAAGAAAAAAGCAGCTGACAACCTTAAACAGGGTTTCAACAAGCCAGCTGCGCCCGTTGAGCGCGTGGTGAAATTGGGTGAAACCATTTCGGTTGGTGAGTTAGCAAATAAACTAGCTGTTAAAGCTAACGAAGTTATCAAAACCATGATGAAAATGGGTGAAATGGCAACCATCAATCAAGTGCTTGACCAAGATACGGCAACACTAGTGATCGAAGAAATGGGTCACAAATATGAACTGGTTAATGAGAACGCATTAGAAGATGAATTGATTGCTGAATCAGGTAACGGTGAAAAAGTCAGCCGAGCACCTGTAGTGACGATTATGGGTCACGTTGACCACGGTAAGACATCATTACTTGATTATATTCGTGCATCTAAAGTGGCTGACGGTGAAGCAGGCGGTATTACTCAGCATATTGGTGCTTATTCAGTAGAAACTGACAACGGTCGCATCGCCTTCTTGGATACGCCTGGACACGCAGCGTTTACAGCCATGCGTGCTCGTGGAGCTACCGCAACAGATATTGTAATTATTGTAGTGGCTGCAGATGATGGTGTAATGCCACAGACTAAAGAAGCTGTACAGCACGCAAGAGCTGCTGGTGTGCCTTTGATTGTAGCAGTAAACAAAATTGATAAAGAGGCTGCGGATCCAGAGCGAGTCAAAACTGAACTTTCTCAACTGGAAGTAATTCCGGAAGAATGGGGCGGTGAACATCAATTCGTTCATGTCTCTGCTAAATCAGGTCAAGGCGTTGACGAGTTACTCGAAGCCATTAGTTTGCAAGCTGAAATCCTCGATTTACAGGCTGTTGATAACGGTCCAGCGCGCGGTATCGTAATCGAATCGCGATTGGACAAAGGCCGTGGACCAGTTGCTTCTGTCTTGGTCCAAGAAGGACAGCTTCACCCAGGTGATATTTTGCTATGTGGTCTTGAGTATGGTCGAGTGCGTGCGATGCGTGACGAACATGGTGCTGAAATCAAAACGGCTGGCCCATCAACGCCAGTTGAAGTATTGGGCCTATCAGGTGTGCCTGTCGCTGGTGAAGATGCTTTAGTGGTTAAAGATGACCGTAAAGCTCGTGAAGTGGCAACGAAACGTTCTATTAAACAACGTGAAGTCAAACTTGCTAAACAACAAAAAGCGAAACTTGAAAACATGTTCGCAAATATGGAAGCAGGTGATGTTTCTGAACTCAACGTTGTCTTAAAAGCTGACGTACAAGGTTCAGTCGAAGCGATTTCTGAAAGTTTGATCAAACTTTCAACTGATGAAGTGAAAGTAAACATTGTCGGCTCTGGTGTCGGTGGTATTACTGAGACAGATGCAAGCTTGGCAGCTGCATCAAGTGCAATCGTCGTAGGTTTTAATGTTCGTGCTGATGCCTCTGCGCGTCGCGTATTAGAAGCTGAAGAAATCGATTTGCGCTATTACTCAGTTATTTATGATTTGATTGATGAAGTCAAATCAGCCATGAGCGGTATGCTTTCTCCAGAATTCAAGCAACAAATAATTGGTTTGGCTGAAGTGCGCGATGTATTCAAGTCACCTAAGATTGGCGCGATTGCTGGTTGTATGGTAACTGAAGGTATCATCAAGCGTAATAACCCAATTCGCGTGTTACGTGAAAACGTGGTGATTTACGAAGGTGAACTGGAGTCATTACGTCGCTTTAAAGACGACGTTCAAGAAGTCAAGAAAGGCATCGAATGTGGTATTGGCGTTAAAAACTATAATGACGTCAAAGTGGGTGACCAAATCGAGGTATTCGAAGTGGTCGAAGTGGCTCGCGAGATTTAATCACCACAGTACGTTATTACGACGGAGGCTACTGGCCTCCGTTTTTGTCTAGGAGATAGGTATATGGCCAGAGAATTTTCCAGAACCGATCGTGTATCGCAACAACTACACAAAGAAATTGCCAGCATCCTCAATCATGAGTTTAAGCACCAAGCCCCCGAAATCGGTATGGTTACCGTATCAGGGGTCGAGGTCTCAAGAGATTTAGCGTATGCCAAGGTCTATGTTACTTTTTTAGAAATGGATGAGGCTAAAAATAAAGCGTCAATGAAATTATTGGACGAAGGCAAAAGTTTTGTCCGAGGATTACTTGGTCGTCGTGTAAAGATGCGCAGCACTCCATCTTTGCGTTTTATTCAAGACAGCTCTATCACTGAAGGAATGCGTATTTCAAACTTGGTATCACAAGTTCGTCGTGAAGACGCAAAAAAATCAGGTGATACCGAGGATCTAAGTCCTCAACCAGAGGATGAATAAACATGGCGCGAAGTCGCAAAAGTGGTCGTGCGATTAACGGGGTCTTTTTATTAGATAAACCGTTAGGCGAATCATCTAATCGTTACTTGCAACGTGTCAGAGCCATTTTTAATGCCAAAAAAGCAGGTCATACCGGTGCATTAGATCCGCTTGCCAGCGGGATGTTACCGATTTGTTTAGGTGAGTCGACCAAGTTTTCTCAATACTTATTGGATGCAGACAAAACCTATTATGTACGAGCGAAGCTCGGCATTCGAACCGACACCTCAGATGCTGATGGGGAAGTCGTTGAAACCAAGCCAGTTAATGTGACTGAGTCCCAAATTCGAAACGCTTGTTTAGCTTATCTTGGCCAATCTGAGCAAGTACCGTCGATGTATTCCGCGCTTAAGCACGAAGGGAAACCCTTGTATTGGTATGCTAGACAAGGCATTACTATCGATCGGCCATCGCGTCCGATCACTATTTTTGAGATGTCGATCGATGAGATCACAGCTGATGAGTTTGCGTTAACCGTACGTGTTTCCAAAGGCACTTATATTCGCTCTTTGGTGGATGATATCGGTCAAGATTTGGGGTGTGGTGCTTATGTTACTGAACTAAGACGCACACGTGTTGCGGATTACCCAATTGACAAAATGCTGACGTTTGATGAGTTACAAGCGATTGCTGATGAGCATAAAGACGAGCGTTTTGAATTAATTGATCAGTATCTATTGCCAGCGGATTCACCAGTAGCTTCATTACCCAAATGTCAAGTATCACTTCGACAAAGAGATGGGTTGCGTTACGGGCAGCCACAAGCAGTTACAGCAAGTGTTGGTATGTATCGATTATATTGTGAAGAAGAATTTATTGGTGTTGGAGAGGTACTTGAAGATGGGATTGTGTATTCTAAGAGATTAATTGTTAACTAATTTTTTAAATCCTGTGATTGCTTGCAATTGCGCACAGATTTTATATAATGCGCGCTCTTCGTAAGATCTGAATTAGTGATCGGGCTTACTTAATCAACATTTGGAGAAGATTATGTCACTAAATACTCAAGAAACTGCAGCAATCGTTGCTGATTACGCGACTAAAGAAGGCGACACCGGTTCACCTCAAGTACAAGTTGCTTTGTTAACTCATAACATCAACAAGTTACAGTCACACTTTAAAGCACACAAGAAAGACCACCACTCACGTCGTGGTTTATTACGCATGGTTTCTCAGCGTCGTAAGTTATTAGACTACTTAAAAGGTCGTAACTTAGAAGCTTACCAAGATTTGATCAAGCGCTTAGGCCTACGTCGCTAAGTCTTGTTTTGAATAGCAAAAAGCCAGTTCAGTTGAACTGGCTTTTTATTTTGTGTGAACAAATCCTATTTAAACTTCTATTCTAGGTAATCTCGAGCGCCAATTAGTTAAAATCTCATAACACACAGTATGTTTCCAAGCTACCAAATCTCTTGGTCCAATATATTCATGACCTTGTTGTCCCATTAATACCACTTCGTCTTCTAATGCCACATCCGGTAAATGCGTAACATCTACCATCATTGCATCCATTGCATTACCACCGACGACCGGACACTGTGAACCGTGTATAAGAACATACCCGTTATTTCTAACCCGTGGATACCCATCGCCATAACCAATTGGTAGGACCGCAATTTTCATCGGTTTTGTGGCTGTAAAATGCATCCCATAACCCACTTTATCGCCTATCGCTAGATCACGCAGTGTCATGACTTTGGCTTTGACCGACATCACTGGCTTGAGTCCAGGATATTGATTACAGACAAGTGAAGGATAGATCCCAAAGGGCAAGATACCCGTTCGCACCATAGTAAAGTGTGCATCAGGTAAATCTAACAATCCGCCTGTATTACTCATGTGAATATAGGGAAGCTTAAGCCTTTGCACATCTGGGTGATGAACGACTTGTTTAAATCGCCCTAGCTGATGCAAAGCAAATGATTTATCTGCCTCATCTGACATCGCAAAATGACTCATCACACCTTCTAATCGCAAATGAGAATATTGCTGAGATAATGTCGTTATCCATTCCACAGCATGTGTATCTGGTACTCCCCAGCGGCTCATTCCAGTATCGACTTCGACCTGTACATTTAAGGTCTGGTTAGCTTGCTTTAATACGTTATTGAGTTGTTCAGCACGATAGGCTGAATTGATACAAGGGGTAATTTTCAGTGCTGCACAGGCTTTGAGTTCTTCAAGGCTAGCTTCACCGAATAACAAAATGGGGGCTTTGATATCTGCCTGTCGAAGCTCTAATGCTTCTTTAATTGTTTCAACAGCAAAATAACTATAACCATTTTCTAGTGCTAAGCGCGCAGTCGTAACAGCACCATGGCCATATGCATTGTCTTTGACAACACATAATCGTTTTAAGTTAGCTGGGGCATATTGCTCAATGATGGCAAAATTTTCAGCCAATTGAGCGGTGTTGATTTCAACCCAAGCGTTACGAATTAAACTAAAATCCATCAAGCACTTCCCGGAGGCCACATAGTTTCACCAATATCCGTTCGATAATAACTACCGGAGCAATGAATGCCCTGTAACTGGGTATAGCAATGTTTGAGTGCTTGCTCAACCGTTTCACCAAACGCGTTCACTTCGAGTAATCTGTGGCCATCAGCAAGAATTTCGTTATCTTGTCCGGCCATGACTTCGTTAAACCAAATATCAGCTTGCTTATGATGGTTGATTAACAATGGGAACGCAGGCCCCGTCACTTCTAGGAAAGGGTAACCATAACCCGCTAAGGTGACTGACGTACCAATGCGATGAGTAGGTTTAAAATCAGGCTTAAATAACGCACCTTCTAGTGCCTTAAAAACATCAACAGGGTTATTGAGCATACTTATGATCATAGTGCCGCAGGTCACACCTAATCTGCAGTTGTATTCGATGACGTGCCATTGATTCTCTTTGAATATTGCTGTGACCTGCACGGGACCGCAATAATTGACAGCTTTAAACCAAGGTTTTAGAGGCTCGATGAGCTCTGCAACAAGCCCGTATTTGTCATGAGGGTCTTGTTCGACAATGCCACCTAGAGGAGCACCTGCAATTTTACCCATATTGCCATTAAAAGCGCGTTTGTATTCTTGATTGGTAATCAGCGGTGTGATGGTCTCGCCTTGTACAAAAGCGATATGCCCAGCTTCACGATGCCCAAGGTACTCTTGTAAATAGACGCCTTCGGCGTAATCGATACGATGTAACCAGCTTTTGGTATCCGCTAATGTTTCACACACAATGGTATGAATGGGACTGGTGGGAGAACACAATGTATTTTTTAATACGTAAGGTGCCGGATTTTGTGCGATAAATGACTCAGCATCTATGCGATTCATTGCAACATATGCTTTGGGTAGGGCAATACCATATTGTTCACATAAGCTATGTGCAAAAAAGCGATCTCGTTCAAGTTTCAATGCTTCCCCGGAAGGACAGAGGATCTTGGTTTTTGCCATAAGTTCATTGGCCCAAGGTTGCTGTGCCCAGTCAATTGACATAGGCAATACATAGGTGCACGGGTGTTCAGCCAGTAACGCTAAAGGACTGTCGTAATCGTGTAACGAAAAACACGTCGCAACTTGTTTCGCACCATAATGACCATAGTCTCGATTTAACCATACTATAACTGACATACCAGCGTCTTGTAGACGCTGAGCAATACCATGAGTGAAGGCACCTACACCTATTATGAGAACAGAGTTTGTCATATTTAGCTTGTTGGTGATAAGCGCAAAGTAGACACCGTACGTTCCAGCTTGGTCATCTTTTGCTTAAGAGCATTATTGCGTTGTTCCAATATCGCAATTTTGTCATTTACTGTATTGTTTGAACTTTGGCTTCGCAACACAGATTGCTTGACTGATTCAATCTCTAGATTGACAGCTAATAATTCATTTTGCAAACTACTGATATCGACACTTAATGAGTTAACACTTTTATCTAATTCGCCAAAACTTGTATTGATCTTTGCAATGTTAGCCGTGAGGGTATTTTGGCCTTTTTGTAGATTCGTTCGATTGTCTTCAACGACTTTTTCCAAGTCGCGCAATTCTTTTTGGTTACGTCGCCACGCTGATGCCCAAAGCTTATCCATTTGTGCCCAGAGTTGGTCGCTTTTAGCAGCTAACTCTTTGAGTTTCGCTTGCAATGCAACGGTGGAACTACCCATTTCCTCACCTGTTGCAGAGAGCTGATTCTCCAATTCTACAATCCGATTTTGGGCATCGTCCAAGGCTACTATCGTTTGCGTGTGCAAATAGTACAAATAACCTCCTACGCACGAAGCAAGTAAAGCAAGTATGAAAGCTATGACGGTAAGGGAAGAGTTGGATGAGTTAACGGATGGTGGCGGTGAAGCTGGACGCGAGCGAGGTGCAACACGGTCATTATCTTCGAGTCGAATTTCTGAAAAATTATCTACAGAGCGGTTAGCCATAATCAAATGAGTTCTTTATTTTTGCTAGTATAATAGCGTAAAGAACTCATTTGAGGCTAGTGTTTTTATTAGGCTTGAGAGGCCTTCAGTGCTTGTTCAACATCCGCGATGATATCATCAATGTGTTCAATGCCCACTGAGATGCGCACGAGATCTTCCGAAACGCCAGCAGTTGCTAACTCTTCGGGCGATAATTGACGGTGTGTCGTCGATGCAGGGTGACACGCAAGAGATTTTGCGTCACCGATATTAACTAAGCGCAATATCATTTGTAGAGCATCTATAAATTTGCCACCAGCGACTTTGGCATCGTCTGCTTTGATCCCAAAACTGATGATGCCAGAAGCTAGACCACCCGACATCTTTTGGCATGTTGCATGATATGGACTTTCTTCTAATCCTGCATAGTTTACCCAATTCACTAAAGGATGAGCGGTCAGGTACTCCGCGAGTGCTTGAGCATTTTGGCAATGACGTTCCATGCGCAGTGGTAAGGTTTCTAATCCTTGTAGAAGCTGGAAAGCATTTTGTGGAGAAAGGGCTGCACCTGTGTTGCGCAATGGTACCACTCGACAACGACCAATATAGGCTGCAGGACCAAGTGCTTCGGTATAGACCACACCGTGATAAGACGGGTCCGGTTCATTGAGCATTGAGAATCGCTCTTTGTTCGCGACCCAATCAAATTTACCAGAATCAACAATCACACCACCTATTGTGGTGCCATGACCCCCAACGTATTTGGTGAGTGAGTGAATCACAATGTCTGCACCGTGTTCAAACGGACGAATCAGCGCAGGTGTTGCAACTGTATTATCGACGATTAAAGGCACACCATGCTTGTGAGCAATGTCGCTCAGTGCTTGTAAATCGACTACGTTACCCGCTGGGTTACCGATGGATTCACAAAAAACGGCTTTAGTATTTTCATCAAAAAGTGCGTCTAATGCGTCAAGATCATCAAACGATGCCATGCGCACCTCAACTCCTTGGCGAGGAAGTGTGTGTGCAAATAAATTATAGGTTCCGCCATATAACTGACTGGTCGAGATGATATTGGCGCCGACATGGGTAATCGCTTCTACTGCATATGTGATAGCCGCCATACCCGATGCAACACATAATGCACCGATGCCACCCTCAAGAGCCGCCATGCGCTCCTCTAGTACCGCTGTGGTGGGATTCATAATTCGCGTGTAAATATTTCCAGCTACTTTTAAATCAAATAAATCAGCCCCGTGCTGGGTATCATCAAAGGTATAAGAGGTAGTTTGATAAATGGGTACAGCCGCTGCATTAGTAGCAGAATCAGATTTATAAGCGTGGTGCAAGACCATAGATTCAAGTTTCATTACGTGTCCTTATATGTTGTTACAGAATCATAACCGAATTATGAAAGGCTAAATCTACAACCTTTATCCTAAATAAGCGATAAAAAATATTATATTTTTGCAAAAAATGAGCATTATTGAGCTTTTCTTAACTCTTATAGGTATAAGTAAATATTTATATTTATTAAGGTTTAAAGATGCAAACGATTATTTTTGGTGGTTTAGGAACCATTGCTGAGACCTCCGAGCTCCACAGAGCTTCATTTAATAGTGCATTGGCAGCATTGGATTTGCCTTGGGAATGGAGTCAAATTCAATATCAAGAAATGCTCAATGCCCCGGGTGGAAAAAGTCGTATTTCTGAGTTTTTGGCAAGCCAAGATGCCAACCTTGTGAGCTCTGCTGATACATTACATGCGTTAAAATCCCGCTTCTATTTACAATCGTTAACGCAACAAAAAGTTGAGCCAAGAACCGGATTAACTGATTTATTTGCTCGCTTTGCTACCCGGGAAGTCCGTTTTGCTATTGCCAGTACAACCTCAAAAGAGAATATTCATGCATTACTCGAAGCGTGTAATATTCCCCAAAATCAATTTGTGATTATAGGTTCGAAAAGCGATGTTGCACAATCCAAACCGGCACCGGATATCTACGATTATGTTTTACACGAGCTCAGTGCAATCCCCAGTGAATGTATTGCCATTGAAGATAGTGAATCAGGAGTTGCTTCAGCGGTTGCAGCTGGCCTTACTTGTTATGCTATACCTGGCCTTAACACTGCTACACAAAATTATCGCAGCGCAAAAAGAGTTCTAACAGACTATACCGAACTGGATTAACCTTTGTGTTTCATCATCCGCTCTTTTTGACGTGCCCAATCGCGGTCTTTGATCGTATCGCGTTTGTCGTGTGACTGCTTGCCTCGGGCCAATTGAATTTCAATTTTCACCCAGCACTTTTTCCAATACATTGCGGTGGCGACAATGGTGTGGCCATCGCGTTCAACTGCACCTAAGAGTTGGTCGAGTTCACGGCGTTTGAGTAACAAGCGGCGGACCCTTCTAGGATCGCAAATAACATGAGTGGATGCTTCATTAAGCGGTGTGATATTGATATTAGACACATACGCTTGGCCATCTTTGATAAACACATAAGCGTCCACCAAATTTACCTTACCTGAGCGAATACTTTTGACTTCCCACCCTTGTAATTCCATACCGGCTTCATATTTGTCAATAAAGGAATATTCATGACGCGCTTTTTTATTGAGCGCGATGGTGGTGTTAGGATTTGACTTCTTTTTCATCCACTTAGTATATCGGTAATTTTGTATGTGTATAGCGATATGGGGATATTTTTTTGCGTTTAAAGATGGGGGTTATGATATTATTCGTATGTTATTTGAGGTAGAGGTGATATGGCGGAAATAAACAAAAGTGCACTTGTGCCGTATAGTGCAAAGACCATGTATGATTTGGTAAATGATGTGAATGCATATCCTGAGTTTTTACCGGGTTGCGTGGGTACAGAGGTGCATTCGGTGGATGACACGCATATGAAAGCGTCAATGCATATTGCAAAAGCCGGGATTAGTCATACCTTTACCACGTTCAATACCTTAGAAACCAATCGTACTATTCATATGCAACTAGCCGATGGGCCTTTCAAATCCTTAAGTGGCGGTTGGACGTTTACTGAGCTCGATGAACAGGCGTGTAAAGTTGAGTTAAATTTGGCCTTTGAATTCAAAAGCAAACTCATCGCGATGGCATTTGGCAAAATCTTCACTCAACTCGCAAATGCAATGGTCAGTGCGTTTATTGCCAGAGCAAAACAAAAAGCGTTAGCAGAGGGAAATGTGTAATGTCTGAATTATGCACAATCGAAGTGGTCTATGGCACGCCTGAAAAACAAGAAATTATTTCCTTAGAAGTGCCGTTGGAAACCTCAGTCGAGGACTGCATTACTCAATCCAATGTTCAACAAATGTTCCCTGAGATTGACCTTGCAGAAAATAAAGTTGGTATTTGGAACCGAACGTGTCGTTTAAATGATACGGTCAAAGACGGTGACCGCATCGAAATATACCGACCATTGATCGCAGATCCAAAAGAAGTTCGTCGTTTGCGAGCTGAAAAAGCAAAAGCAGAAGGGCGAGCCAATAAAGTGACTGGTGGCCGACCATTGGCCAAAGACTAATATTTACGTCTTTTGAGTCCAGTTGTGGCTAAAATTTTGGCCGATATCTCTTCAATTGAAAACTTGGTACTGTTAAGAAATGGAATGCGTTCTTTGCGATATAAGTTTTCTACTTCGCGCAATTCCATGCGACATTGTTGCATGGAAGCATACTTTGAATTAGCTCTGCGTTCCGAGCGAATTTGATGAAGCCGTTCTGCTGCGATGGTTAAACCAAATATTTTATTCTTGAACCTACGTAAAGCAGGATTTAGTTTAATCATATCCCCCATGTCTTCTTCGGTGAAGGGGTAGTTAGCGGCTTTAATACCGTATTGTAAAGCCAAATACAGGCTTGTTGGTGTTTTACCCGAGCGCGATACTCCAACCAAAATAATGTCAGCTTCGTCATAATTTTGTAAGTTGGCACCATCATCATTCGTTAAAGCATAGTTGACGGCTTCAATACGAATGTCGTATGTCGTTTCATGGATGCTGTGAGTACGATGTTTTTCAGGCTTTGAAGGTACCCCAAGAATTTTTTCTAGAGGTGCCACAAATTGGTCTAAAAAGTTGTAATTGATACCAACAGAGTTAGCAATAATATGACGAATGTCGCTGTTAACGATTGTGTAAAAAACCAACGGACGTTGATTCGTTTCTTGAAAACTTACAGAAATTTGTTTTAACACTTCATTTGCATGTTGTTCAGTTTCGACAAAAGGGATTGTGATGTGATTGAACTCAATCGGGAATAAAGAGAGTAAAGCATGGCCGAAAACCTCGGATGTTATGGCTGTACCATCTGAAATATAATAGGCTGCGCGCATCACAACTCCTTAACAATCTTGTAATTTTATTACGAATTACAATTAAATTTTACAAATTTATAGTCAGCATTCTACAATGCTATTTTACTTTTTTGGTTAAATTTTAAACACACATTAAATAGTGTCGATAACCATAAAGCTATTACACAATACGGCTGGAGGCTCGCAAGTGCAACAACAAGCGCAAGAATACGTACTATGGTATCAAGAATTAGGTATGCATGATGTTAACCGAGTAGGAGGCAAGAATGCTTCACTTGGGGAAATGATTTCGAATTTAGCCAATGCTGGCGTCCAGGTGCCGGGTGGTTTTGCAACGACCTCGTATGCGTTTAACGAGTTTCTTGAACAAAGTGGTTTAGAAGCGCGTATCCATGAAGTCCTCGATGTATTAGACGTCGAAGACGTAAACGCACTTGCGAAAGCGGGTGAAGAAATTCGTCAGTGGATCATTGACACGCCATTTCAACCAGCCTTAGAAAAGGCCATTGCGGACTCTTTTGCGGAACTTTCTGGTGATGCTGGAGACGCTGCATCATTTGCGGTACGTTCATCTGCTACCGCAGAAGATATGCCCGATGCTTCCTTTGCCGGGCAACAAGAAACGTTTCTCAATGTAAAAGGTTATGAGGCAGTATTAGTTGCCATTAAACATGTATTTGCTTCGTTATTTAACGACCGAGCAATAAGTTATCGTGTTCATCAAGGCTACGATCACAAAGGGGTAGCATTATCTGCGGGTATTCAACGCATGGTTCGCTCAGATAAAGCGGCCTCAGGTGTTATGTTCTCGATTGATACTGAGTCTGGTTTTGAAGATGTAGTATTTATTACCTCTAGTTTTGGTTTAGGTGAGATGGTGGTGCAAGGCGCTGTAAATCCTGATGAGTTTTATGTCCATAAACCCACTCTTGCCGCTGGCCGTCCTTCAGTGTTGCGTCGCAATTTAGGCAGTAAGCTGACCCAGATGATTTACTCAACTTCTCAAGAACACGGTAAACAAGTTGAGATTGTGGATGTGCCAAAAGAGCAGTCTTTGACATTTTCTATAACCGACGCTGAAGTGGAAGAATTAGCCAAGCAAGCTGTAATTATTGCTGAACATTACGGGCGTGCGATGGATATTGAATGGGCTAAAGACGGAACAGATGGTAAATTGTACATTGTACAAGCTCGTCCAGAGACTGTTCGCTCACGTGAAGATGCCCAAGTCATTGAGCGTTATCAACTTGACGGAAATGCTCCGACAGTCTGCACTGGTCGAGCGATTGGTCACAAGATCGGAGCGGGTACTGCAAAAGTTCTCAGTTCCATTGCTGAAATGGACAAAATTGAGCCAGGTGATGTGCTCGTGACAGACATGACGGACCCAGATTGGGAACCGATTATGAAGCGTGCTTCAGCCATAGTGACTAACCGCGGAGGACGTACATGCCATGCGGCAATTATCGCACGTGAACTCGGTATTCCTGCAGTAGTTGGCTGTGGCGATGCAACGTCAAGCATCACCACAGGTGATAAGGTGACGGTTTCCTGTGCAGAAGGGGATACAGGCTTCATCTACGCAGAAGAATTGGACTTTGATGTGGTTACCTCACGCATTGATTCAATGCCAGACTTGCCATTAAAAATAATGATGAACGTGGGTAATCCGGATCGCGCATTTGACTTTGCTCGACTGCCACATGCGGGTGTCGGCCTTGCTCGTTTAGAGTTCATTATTAATCGCATGATCGGTGTGCACCCCAAAGCACTTTTAAACTTTGATGAACAGCCAGCTGATTTGAAAACCGAAATTGCTGAAATGATCGCAGGGTACGCTTCACCTAAAGAGTTCTACATTCAAAAATTGGTTGAGGGAATTAGCTCAATCGGTGCTGCGTTTGCGCCTGAAAAAGTCATTGTCCGGATGTCTGATTTTAAATCGAATGAATATTTTAACTTAGTCGGTGGTTATCAATACGAACCGGACGAAGAAAACCCAATGCTTGGTTTCCGAGGCGCGTCACGCTATATTTCTGAAGATTTTCGTGATTGCTTTGCATTGGAATGTGAAGCGATTAAACGTGTTCGCAATGACATGGGACTAACGAATGTCGAAATTATGATCCCATTTGTCCGAACATTGGAAGAAGGCCGTCAAGTCATTGAGTTACTGCGCGAGGAAGGATTGGTACAAGGCGAAAATGGATTGCGCGTTATCATGATGTGTGAATTGCCATCTAACGCCTTGTTAGCTGATGAATTTTTAGACATTTTTGATGGATTCTCGATCGGTTCGAATGATTTGACCCAACTGTCTCTAGGACTTGACCGCGACTCTGGTTTGATTGCGCATTTATTTGATGAACGCAATGATGCCGTCAAAAAGCTTCTTGCAATGGCAATAAAAGCAGCTAAAAATCGCGGTAAATATGTAGGAATTTGTGGCCAAGGCCCGTCTGACCATGAAGATCTTGCTGCCTGGTTAGTTGAGCAAGGTATCGATAGTGTGTCACTGAATCCTGATACGGTTGTTGAAACCTGGTTGTATCTGGCTGAAAAACACGCTTAGTTTACACCTGTACACAGAGTAATTTAAGCCCTGAAAGATGCATCTTTCAGGGCTTTTTTGTATAATGTCGCACATATTTTACGATTAATGATTCAATATGTTACCGGTACTTGATCCACAAGAAGCTTTATCTGTTCACTATCAAGAGTATTTAGATGCATTGCGTGCCAGTGCCTTTAATGGTGATATCGAAACGGCCTATTCGTCGCGGTTTGCAATGGCCACTGATAATTCTATCTATCAGAAATTGCCACAAGCGGTGGTGTATCCTAAATCAGTGGATGATTTATCCATCATTGGCAGAGTTGCGAATGATTTTCCAGATGTTGTGTTTTCTGCTCGAGGTGGTGGTACTGGTACTAATGGTCAGTCATTAACTTCTGGGATCATTGTTGAGACGGCTCGACACATGAATCAGATTCTAGAGATTAACGCGCAGGAGCGTTGGGTCAGGGTTCAATCAGGTGTGGTCAAAGACGCACTCAATGATGCACTTAAGCCATTTGGTTTCTTTTTTGCACCAGACCTTTCTACCTCTAATCGCGCCACAATCGGAGGCATGATTAATACAGACGCTTCCGGTCAAGGTTCTTTGGTGTATGGTAAAACGTCTGATCATATTCTTGGCCTTACCAGTGTATTAGCCAATGGTGATGTGTTACACACCACGCCAACGGCTATTCATGACTGTTTAGCGCATGCACAACAGAGTTATGCGCAAATCAGTGAACAAATCCAAGCATCATGTGTCGCTAAGAGAGAACAGATTTTAGCAAAATTTCCTCGTCTGAATCGTTTTTTAACCGGCTATGATTTAGAGCATGCCTACATTCCAGAACAAGAGCAATTTGATTTAAGCAGACTCATTGCAGGTTCGGAAGGGTCTCTGGCATTTGTTGCAGAAGCCAAACTCAACATTACTCCAATTGCAAAATATAAAGCATTGGTAAACATTAAATACAATTCTTTTGAATCAGCATTGCGTCATGCGCCCAAGATGGTCGAAGCGGAAGCAACTTCGGTTGAGACGGTTGATTCAAAAGTACTCAATCTAGCCAAAGCGGACATTATCTGGCACTCGGTTTCAGATTTGATTCAAGATGTACCCAATGCTGAAGTCCTTGGCTTGAATATGGTTGAGTACAATAGTGAAAATAACGCTGAAATAACAACTAAATTGACTGCTTTGGAAGCGCGTTTACAATCTGAAATTGAATCAGGTGAAACTGGGGTGATAGGGTTTCAAGTGACCTATGATGTTGCGGATATTCAAAAAATATATGCAATGCGCAAAAAAGCAGTAGGCTTGCTTGGTAAAACCGATGGGGCTAAGAAACCGATTGCGTTTGCAGAAGATACTGCGGTTCCTCCTGAAAATCTAGCCGATTTCATTATGGAGTTTCGCGATTTACTCGATTCACACAAGTTAGACTACGGTATGTTTGGCCATGTTGATGCAGGTGTATTACACGTTCGCCCAGCTCTAGATATGAATGACCCACAACAAGAAGTCTTACTAAAACAAATATCAGACCAAGTAGTGGCTTTAGTCGCTAAATATGGCGGCTTGATGTGGGGTGAGCACGGTAAAGGTTATCGCAGTGAATACGCGCCAGCGTTTTTTGGTGCAGAGTTGTATGATGAGTTACGCAAAATCAAAGCTGTATTTGATCCGCACAACAAGATGAATCCAGGCAAGATTTGTACGCCATATGAGTCCGATGCTGAGCTAGTCAAAGTCAGCGATCATAAACGAGGTACATACGATCGAACGATTCCGATGGTTTTTAAAGAAGCATATGAACCTGCAATGAGTTGTAACGGTAATGGGTTGTGTTTTAATTACGACACCTCATCACCTATGTGTCCATCTTTTAAGATCACAGGAGACCGTCGTCATTCGCCCAAAGGCCGTGCAGGGATGATTCGAGAATGGTTACGTTTGTTGGCCAAGCAGGGTGTTGATACCAATGCTTTGGATGTCAGTAAAGGGACTTCTTCATGGTTCAGTCGTCTAATCAATACTAACTCGGCACAAAGCAAAGCGGATTTTTCACACGAAGTCATGCATGTGATGGACGAATGTTTAGCGTGTAAATCTTGTTCCGCACAATGCCCAGTGGGTGTGGATGTGCCTGATTTTAGAGCCAAGTTTATGGCATTGTATTATCAGCGCTACTCACGTCCTGTAAAAGACTATTTGGTAGCCAACATTGAACGTATGGCACCTTGGTTAGCCAAAATCGCTTCCTTGCACAATGCTGTGATGAGAACTCGGCTAATGCAGTGGTTGATCCGTGAAAGTATTGGGTATGTGGATGCACCATTGCTATCTACACCAACGTTAAAGAAACGGGTTTCTACAAAATTTGATATAACTGCCTTACAGCAGTTGTCAGACGAACAAAAGGCTCAAACCATATTAATTGTGCAAGATCCCTTTACGAGCTTTTATGATGCTCAGGTTGTAGAAGACTTTGTCTTGCTCGCACAAAAACTAGGATTTAACCCAGTGTTACTGCCATTTAACCCTAATGGTAAACCTCAGCATGTCAAAGGATTTTTAGAGGAGTTTGCTCAAACAGCCAAGAATACTTCAGCATTCTTGAATGATATGGCAAGGCTAAATATTCCAATGGTTGGAGTGGATGCTTCTTTACTCTTAGTTTATCGAGATGAGTACACAAAGACCTTAGGAGCTCAGCGTGGTGACTTTAGCGTGTTAGCAGTGCATGAGTGGCTTTCACAATATGCTTCAGAGGCGCTCACTCAAATAACCGCTCAATCTTCACAAGAGTTTGCGCTTTTTACTCACTGTACAGAGAAAACCGCTTTACCAACGAGTGAAAAACAATGGCAGAAGATATTTGCTGATGTAGGATTGGAGCTTGGGATAGTGTCTGTTGGATGTTGTGGTATGGCAGGTACCTATGGTCATGAAGTCGTGCATTTACAAAACAGCAAGGGTATATATGACTTGAGCTGGCGCGATGCCATTGCGCGCTTTACTCCTGAGCAACGCGCGGTAACTGGGTATTCTTGTCGCAGCCAAGTTGCGCGTTACAGTGATGGAAAACCTCGTCATCCATTACAAATATTACTTAATTCATTATCACTATAGGATCCAACATGGCCGAATCAGTTCCACAAGATCAAGAACAATTAGCCCAGTGGGTGCGAGAACAATTTCAAAAAGCCAACAAGCATCTCGCTGAAAATGGTGTGTTATTTGAATCTGTAGTAGTGGAAGATAGCCGCTACCTTGCTCCAATGGTAGCGGTATGGAAAATCAAAACCCGTGATGGGAAATTTTTTTGGGTCATCAGCGGTGATTTGCCTGTGGATTTTGTGCCAGCAGATGTATCAGCAGACGTTCGAGGGGTGTTAAAACACTTTTCTTTGCTATGGCAGTTAAAGGTTGAAAACCTTTCTCAGGCTGACAATATCGATGAGACGCAAAAAGAATACCTTACCTTACTTGGTACCCGTGCCCATGATTTATACCATATGAGCGAAGATGATAAACTTTGGCAGGTCAATTAGTCTAGGATTGAGTAAAATCCTTCATTCACTAACTTTGTAATGATATCAACGCTACTAAATTGAAGCTGGTCTTTGTGGCCAACATTTAATTGTGTGGCATTTAATAAGGTTTCGAAAAAAAATCTATCCACAGCATCTGCTTCAAAGCGATGACCGTTTATAAAGAACACAAAGAATTCATTGATTTGATGCTCAGAATAGAGCGGTCGAACCCCAAGATTCGGCGTCAAAGTGAAACCTGTATTGATGAGCTGTAGCATTTCAGGTCGACTGTAAGGCGAGTCAAGGGCATAATCATCATGGATTGGATGATAAGTTTTGGACAACATTTCGGTGAGTAAATAATCCATTTCGTCTAAATCAATGAACTGATGCATTAGCTGTTTTAAGACAAAAATATCGTGCTCATTGACTGCTGAACGTTTATTTGTGAGTTCCCGATTAGGGTCACTAAATCGTTTGGTTAAAATATCATTATCCAATATTCCATCCGCTATACCTTGAAATAACTCACTTTGATTTGGGGCTCTAAAACCAATTGAATAATTCAGACATTCAGTGATGGATTTACCTTGATGTGGATAGAAAGGAGGAATATATAAAACATCGCCCGGTAGCATCACAATATCGATGATAGGTTCAAATGGTTTTACTTGTTGTAAATCGGAATGAGGATAGAGTTTTTCAGAGTGACTACTTAGTTTGTGGCCAACTTGCCAGCGCCTTTGTCCCATGCCTTGGACGATAAATACATCATACTCATCATAATGAGCCCCCACACCACCACCGGCGACACTGTACGTTACCAACAAATCGTCAAAGCGCCAGTGTGGGATAAAAGAAAACTGTTCAGTTAAGAATTGGGTTTCAGGTAAGTAATTGTCGACACCTTGTACCATCAATGTCCAGTTGCCTACACAATGTTCATCGAAGTCTTCTGTATTAAAGGGCCCCTGCTGAACATCCCAGTTTCCGTTTTCACAACTGACAATGCGTGCATCAATTTCTTCTTCAAGCGAAAGTCCGGCCAAAATATCAGCATCTACTGGATCGCTAAAATCTGGAAATAGTTTGCGAATAATACAAGGTTTTTTTTGCCAGTATTGCTTTAAAAAAACTTCAGGATCAAAATCAATGATATCGTTGATATGCGAAGTCATATTGTGTGGTTCCCTATTGCCCATACAGATATAAATGCGATTCGACGTATATTGGCATAGATGAAATGTGGAGTAAAAGATGCCTCTTTAAAAAAAAGAGGCATCTTTACAGGACTTTATGCGTCCAATAGCTCATCGACAAGACGTATCGCATCACCAATATAGCTCGCAGGAGTCAAGCTTTTGAGCTCCGCCTTAACGCTCTCAGGAAGTTCAAGACCGTCAATGAAGTCAGCCATAATCTCGGCGTTTACCTTTTTACCGCGGGTGAGTTCCTTAAGCTTTTCATATGGTTTTTCAATTCCATAGCGACGCATGACCGTTTGAACCGGTTCTGCAAGTAATTCCCAGTTATCGTCTAGCTCAGCTAGTAGGCTCGCTTCATTGACTTGGAGTTTACTAATACCTTTCAGGCTTGCTTGGTAGGCAATCAATGAGTAACC
Source organism: Glaciecola sp. (assembly GCA_018623155.1). Classification (GTDB taxonomy): domain Bacteria; phylum Pseudomonadota; class Gammaproteobacteria; order Enterobacterales; family Alteromonadaceae; genus Opacimonas. The sequence goes on along the minus strand of JAAZVZ010000002.1, from coordinate 118,004 downwards.
CATGCCAACGCCTAAGTTACGTAATACGGTAGAATCGGTTAAGTCACGTTGCCAGCGGGATACCGGTAATTTAGTTGCAAGGTGTGCAAACAAGGCATTGGCAATACCTAAATTACCTTCTGAGTTTTCAAAATCAATTGGATTGACCTTATGGGGCATAGTAGATGAACCAATTTCACCTGCGATGGTTTTTTGTTTGAAATGACCTAAAGCAATATAGCCCCATACGTCACGGTCAAAGTCTAACAAGATGGTATTAAATCGCGCCACTGCATCAAACAGTTCTGCAATATAATCATGTGGTTCAATTTGTGTGGTATACGCATTCCAAGTAATGCCTAAACTGGTTACAAACTGCTCGCTTAAGGCATGCCAATTAACATCAGGGTAGGCTGACAAGTGTGCGTTATAATTACCCACTGCACCGTTGATTTTGCCAAGCATTGATACTTGAGCTACTTGTTCACGTTGTCGCTGTAAGCGCACCATTACGTTGGCCATCTCTTTACCCATAGTGGTTGGAGAGGCTGGCTGACCGTGTGTACGTGCCATCATGGGTATACTGCGATACTCTTTAGCTAATTCACGCAACGCTGAAATGAGCTTATCCATGTAAGGCAAAATGACTGCATCACGTGCTTCTTTTAACATTAAAGCATGAGAAAGGTTATTGATGTCTTCTGATGTACAAGCAAAGTGAATAAACTCAGACACTGCATTGAGTTCAGATACATCTGCAACGCGTTCTTTGAGAAAGTATTCAACGGCTTTCACATCATGATTGGTCGTTTTTTCAATATCCTTGATACGCTGCGCATCACTTTCATCAAACGAAGCAACGATTTGGTTGAGGTGTTCATTGGCTTGAGCAGAAAACGCAGGAACTTCTTTGAGCTCAGCCGTCTCAGCTAAGCGTTGTAACCAACGTACCTCAACAATGACACGGTATTTTAGAAGGCCAAACTCGGAAAAATATTCACGAAGTTCATTGGTTTTACTGGCGTAACGCCCATCGACTGGGGATAGGGCGGTTAATAAAGATAGATCCACAAAAGGCTCCTAACGTCTAACTCATTTGCTGTAAGGCAGCTTGGGCTCCGCGCAAGATGCGTTTACGATTTAATAAAATTTGGCGGCGCTGGCCTCCCATTTGGCGCCACAATACAGCAGAGCGAACCCCTGCTAGTAATAATGCTCGAACTTTTGCCTGGATAGGGGCTTGGCCGAGATACGCAGGATTCCCTGCGACTTGAATTCGCGGTGCTAGTGGACTGACTATGTCAACGTAAGCACTGGCTAAACTATTTAATATTTGGTGATGTTCAAATTCAACATGGGCTAACTGCCTTTGCACATTACTGATGCGTTGGCCTAGCTCATTCATAGCGTCTGGCCTTTTGGCCAGCTTTCGCTCAAAACCCAATAAGCTGGCAACGTAGCGAGTGAGTTCGGCATCTTTTTGAGCACTTCTGGTGTTGAGTTGATGCACTAATGTCGTGTACCCAATTTTTAAATTTGATAATTGACCGTATACCTGTTGTGGGTGCTCAGGCTCTGTCACACAAATACTAGAAATGCTTGCTTGAAATGCCGTATCATCACATTGACCTGCACGGGCGATGGCTTGCACTAAAGCGGCGGCTTGGCACACTCCGGCAAGGGCTAGGGTAGATTCTATTGCTTCACTCATTAACGTATATAACTCTCAATGATGCCACCTCCTAAGCACACGTTACCTTGATAAAATACAGCGGATTGACCCGGTGTAACGGCTTTTTGTGGCTCGTCAAAGATGACTTTAACGCAATCGTTATCTGTTGGTTCAACAACACAATCAATGTCATGCTGTCGGTATCGTGTTTTGACGGTCATGCGTGTAGTTTCAGTTAAGGCGATACGATCTACCCAATGCAGTTGGTTCGCAATGAGACCTTTGGAGAATAACCGAGGATGATTAGCACCTTGCCCAACAATCAGCGTATTGTTGGGCACATCTTTGTCTACGACATACCAAGGTTCATCGCCATGGTCTTTGGTACCACCAATCAGTAAACCTTTGCGCTGCCCTAAGGTGTGGTACATTAAGCCTTGATGCTCTCCGATTCGTTCACCTTCAGCGGTAACAATAGGGCCTGGTTGGGCAGGCAGATATTGTGCTAAAAAGTCTTTGAATTTACGCTCACCAATAAAACAAATGCCCGTTGAGTCTTTTTTGTCGTGCGTCACCAGGCCCTGTGCTTCGGCAATGCGGCGCACTTCAGGTTTCTCAAGGTGACCAATTGGGAAAAGAGTCTTACTGACGTGTTCATGACTTAAGGTATACAGAAAATAACTTTGGTCTTTGTTCTGATCTAAGCCTCTGAGCATTTGGGTTGTGCCATCGGCCTTTCTACGCTGAACATAATGCCCAGTTGCGATAAAGTCAGCCCCTAGGTCCTCTGCAGCGTATTCTAAGAATGCCTTAAATTTGATTTCTTTGTTACACATGATGTCAGGATTCGGGGTACGACCTGCTTTGTATTCGGCTAAGAAATACTCAAAAACGTTATCCCAATATTCGGCGGCAAAATTGATTGTGTGTAGCTCAATGTCTAATTTGTCTGCCACCGCTTGAGCATCAGCCAAATCTTCTGCCGCCGCACAGTATTCGTCGTTGTCGTCTTCTTCCCAGTTTTTCATAAAAACGCCTTCGACTTGATAGCCTGCTTCTTTTAGCAAATAGGCCGACACGGAGGAATCTACACCACCGGACATGCCGACGATGACTTTGGTGTTTTCAGGAATTATTTCATGTGTATTTTGGGATGTGCTTTGCATGCAGGCAACGTTAATCATTATGTTCATTAAAACATAACTATTTTAGCATTTTTTTGCCCGCGATTCATCGCCTTAATGTTCGATTATTTTATATTCTCCATGCGTAATAGCATCTAGTGTCCAGCTTCCAATACGATAACGAATTAATCTCAATGTTGGAAAGCCTACTGCTGCGGTCATTCGGCGCACCTGGCGGTTACGACCTTCTTTGATGACGACCCTTATCCATGACGTCGGAATGGACTTACGTTCCCGAATCGGAGGGTCTCGGTCCCACACATCCGGTGCCGCGATGGCACTGACTTTTGCTGGACGCGTTATACCATCTTTTAACATCACGCCTTGACATAGCTGCTCAATAGCGTCTGGACTGATTTCGCCCTCCACTTGTACCCAATATTCTTTGCTCATTTTCTGTTTAGGATGAGTAATACGATGTTGTAAAGCGCCGTCATCAGTGAGTACCAAGAGCCCTTCACTGTCGCGGTCGAGACGACCGGCAGCATAGACCTTGGGTACATCGATATAATCTTTTAATGTGCGCTTGCCAGGTTGAGGCGAGAATTGGCATAGGACATCGAACGGTTTGTTGAAAAGGACAATCATGGATGTAGCGTTATCTTTACTTGTAAAGGCAAAAGTTTATCACAGGGAAGGATTTAACTTCATGCACAATAATTGTTTTACAAATAAAGCAGGCAGAGCCTGCTTTATTTTGAATATTTCAACAAAACACCGACTAGCGTTCCGAATCTTGATCTAAAGCAATATTCTCCGCATGCAAGCCTTTGGGGCCTTGTGCGACATCAAAAGTGACTTCCTGTCCTGCCTTTAAAGAGCGGTATCCATCCATCTTTATTGTTGAATAATGAGCAAATATATCTTCACCTCCATCTTCGGGGACTATGAAGCCGAAACCTTTAGCGTTGTTAAACCACTTAACTTTGCCAAGCGCCATATACTTGTTCCTCTCTGCTTTTCTTTAATGTGAGTGAATGATTCCACTATGACTATAAAAACAGCTGAATATAATATAGGATAGTGTCAAAGTTGAGCGAAAATCGTCTGCAAAGCCAATAGAATTCCGCATAACTTATATAAAAGTAGTCACTGGTCTTGCGTTATGTCAAGTTCATGAACGAATAAAAAAATTTATTTTTTTATTAATAGATGAAAAACTCTCGATAGGTATTATATTAAAAGTATGAGTAAAGATAATACAACCATCCTAGACGGCGACAAGCAGCTCGAAAGTGAGCGTCAGAAAACCCAACCGCCGCCGATGTATAAGGTCATTCTAAATAATGACGATTATACGCCGATGGAGTTTGTGGTCAGCGTTTTAGTAAAGTTTTTTCGCATGAATTCCGAACAAGCTAATCAAATAATGCTGACAGTACATTATCGAGGAAAAGCTGTATGTGGAGTTTTTACTGCGGAGATAGCAGAAACTAAAGTCATGCAGGTAAACGAATATGCGCGTAAGCATCAGCATCCACTGATGTCTACAATGGAACGCGCGTAATCACATTGCGTAAGCAAAAGAGGTCATATCTAATATGCTAAATAAAGATTTAGAACAAACCCTCAACGAGGCATTCATATTTGCGCGTCAGCACCGACATGAGTTTATGACGGTTGAACACTTGTTATTGGCGTTGTTAGATAATCCTGCGGCGCAAGAGGCACTAAAAGCTTGTGGTGCCGATTTAGAAACCATCAAACAAGAACTCACAGACTTTGTTAAAGACACCACTCCTTTGATGCTAGAGGATGAGGAGAATGAACGAGAAACTCAACCTACATTAGGATTTCAACGGGTATTGCAGCGCGCAGTATTTCACGTTCAATCTTCCGGCAAAGGAGAGGTGACTGGCGCGAACGTATTAGTGGCTATTTTCAGTGAACAAGAATCTCAAGCTGTATATATCTTGAAAAAATCCGATGTCACACGCTTAGATGTGGTCAATTTCATCTCGCATGGGGTAACTAAACAGGATGAAGAGCCTTCAAGCGATGAGCCACAATCAGATAGCGTTGAAGGTGATGAAGATTCATCAATGCTTTCAAAGTACACGACTAACCTGAACTCAACAGCGAAAGAAGGCAAAATTGACCCCTTAATTGGTCGTGACCATGAAGTAGAGCGCACCATTCAGATATTGTGTCGTCGGCGTAAAAACAATCCTCTGCTTGTAGGCGAGGCGGGCGTTGGTAAAACGGCGATTGCCGAGGGGTTAGCGTATCGTATCGTCAATGAAGATGTCCCTGAGGTTATGCACGCAGCAACTGTGTATTCATTAGATTTAGGGGGCTTGCTCGCGGGTACCAAATATCGAGGGGATTTTGAAAAACGCCTCAAAGGGATCTTAAAAGAACTCACAGCGGATAAAAATGCCATCTTATTTATTGATGAAATTCATACCATTATAGGTGCTGGCGCAGCGTCTGGTGGTGTGATGGATGCATCGAACCTCCTGAAACCGAAACTTTCCAGTGGTGAGCTTCGTTGTGTTGGCTCTACTACGTATCAAGAGTATCAAAGTATCTTTGAAAAAGATCGAGCATTAGCCAGACGTTTCCAAAAGATTGACGTTGTAGAACCAAGCGTTGAAGATACAACGAAGATATTGATGGGACTCAAGTCGCGATATGAAGAACATCACAGTGTGAAGTTTACGCAAAGAGCGCTCAAAGCAGCTGCAGAGTTGTCAGCCAAATATATCAATGACCGACACTTACCCGATAAAGCCATTGATGTAATGGATGAGGCTGGGGCGAGTTTACGTTTAATACCTGAAGATAAGCGTCCTTCTGAAATCACTGATTTAGAAATTGAAAAAATTATTGCAAAGATCGCACGTATCCCGGAAAAATCAGTTTCCGCGTCAGATATGGAAGTCCTTAAAAACCTTGAACGTAACCTCAAAATGGTGGTGTTCGGTCAAGATGACGCAATCAGTACATTAACTGATGCGATTCACTTATCCCGTTCAGGGCTAGGAAATGAAGCCAAACCAATTGGCTCATTCTTGTTCGCAGGTCCCACGGGAGTAGGTAAGACTGAAGTCACCGCGCAATTAGCCAAAATTATGGGTGTCGAATTAGTACGATTTGACATGTCAGAGTACATGGAACGTCATGCGGTGTCTCGTTTGATCGGTGCACCTCCAGGCTATGTTGGATTTGATCAAGGTGGATTGTTAACGGATGCCGTCATCAAAAACCCGTATTCAGTTGTGTTACTGGATGAGATAGAGAAAGCGCACAGTGATATCTATAACATTCTGTTGCAAGTTATGGATCATGGCACATTGACTGATAATAATGGCCGTAAAGTGGATTTCCGCAATGTTGTTTTAGTGATGACTACTAATGCGGGGGTACAAGCGACTGTCCGTAAATCCATTGGCTTTAAACAGCAAGACCACTCACATGATGCACTCAGTGAAATTAACAAGGTCTTTTCACCAGAGTTTCGCAATCGCTTGGATGGTATCATCTGGTTTAATCACTTGACTCAAGAGGTTATTTTACAGGTGGTTGATAAGTTCCTGATTGAACTCCAAGCACAATTAGATATCAAAGGAGTCTCGCTCGAGGTATCAAATAAAGCTCGAGAATGGTTAGCTGAAGAAGGTTATGACAAAGCGATGGGCGCCCGTCCAATGGGGCGTTTAATTCAAGACAAACTCAAGAAAGCGCTCGCGAACGAATTATTGTTCGGTGGTTTGTCCAACGGTGGTTATGTAAAGGTAGATATGAAGAAAAATGCACTTACTTTCGATTTTAAACCACAAGAGCCATCTAAAGCACCCATCACGGTTGAAAAGGAATAAAAAAAGAGGCGAAAGCCTCTTTTTTTTGATGAATATCGTACTATTACCGAGCACGGTATATTATGCGTCCTTTGCTAAGGTCATATGGCGTAATTTCAACGGTAACTTTGTCACCGGTTAAGATACGAATGTAGTTTTTACGCATCTTACCTGAAATGTGGGCAGTAACCACGTGTCCGTTTTCTAATTCAACACGAAACATAGTGTTTGGCAGTGTATCTAACACTGTGCCTTCCATTTCAATACAATCTTCTTTTGCCATCTAGTTTAGAAACCTTTGTTTGCTCAAAAATAACGCGCAGAAGATACAGAAAACTCAGTCATATGTAAAGTAATACTTTCGTTAATTTAGCCTGTGAGAGGTTCATTTAACCAATTCTCACCATTAAACCACTCATAGCCAGAGTACTGGGTTTTGTAATTCATTTTGTTGCATTCATTGATGTAATAACCCAAGTACAAGTAAGGGTAATCTAGCTGTTGTGCTTGCTCGATTTGGGCAAGAATCATAAAGCTACCTAAGGAACGCTTGTCTAAATCAGGAGCGAAGAACGTGTAAAAGGCTGAGAGCCCGTTTGCAACCTTATCGGTAATGGCCACAGCAACAATTCGATTATCTAACCTAGCCTCCAAAAAGTATGGTTGTCGCCAGGCGCATTGGTTGAAGGTTAGAAAGCTGTTTAAATCTGGAGGATACATACTGCCATCTCGGTGCCGTTCACTAATATAATCAGCATACAAGGGGAAGTAATCAGCTAATTTGATATCCTTGCTTGAGCGCCAAAATAGATGCAAGTCTTTATTTTTGTTGAGAAGTCTTTTATGACTGCGCGAAGGAGTGTACTCAGCAAGGTTAATTCTAATCGCTTTGCATTCATCACAGCGAGTACAATGGGGTCGGTACATTTGTTCACCACTGCGGCGGAAGCCAGCTTGGATGAGCTTATCATAAACCTGTCCTTCCAATGCATCACCAACATGCACCAATAAACGTTCGTCCCTATCGGGCAAGTAACTGCAAGTAAACTGTGAGGTTAAGCCAAATTTCATACCATGCTCCACTATGGTTTAACTAGAGTAGGTAGAACTTGAGGATGCCATATATTTTCAGAATAAGGCGTAGTGTAAGCATGCTGCAGGCGTTGTTGAAAATCATTTCGAGGAATGGCAAAACAGCCAAAGCTTTGTAAATATGGATTTTCGAGTTGACAGTCGATAAAGTGAATCCCTTGTGTTTTACAAAACTGGACTAAACTCACAAAGGCAAGTTTCGATGCATTTGTGCGTTTGTGAAACATAGACTCACCACAGAATACATTGCCAATGCAGACCCCATATAAACCACCTACTAATTGTTCGTCTTCCCAAACTTCAATTGAGTGAGCCCCATTTTCTCGGTGAAGGGCTTTGTATGCGGATATCATGTCAGCGTTGATCCAGACGCCGTTAGCAGATTCTGTTCCGTCATCGTGTTTGATGGAGCTCCGTGGAATGGAGCTACAAGTGTCGATGACGTGGTCAAAAGCATGGTTTATGGTTACTCGATAGGCGTGTTTGCCGAGCCATTTGCGCAATGACTTACTAATGTGGAACCGATCATAAGTAATAATTGCTCGAGGATTTGGAGACCACCACAAAATAGGCTCGCCTTTACTGTACCAAGGAAAAATCCCTAACCGGTATGCGTTACGCAATCGTTTACATGATAGGTCCCCACCGAAAGCCAACAATCCATTGGGTTCGTCTAGGGCCAAATCTACATTGGGGAATGCAATGTCGTGTCGTGATAATAAAGGGAGTTCAATCATCATAAAAAAGGCAGCGAATCGCTGCCTTCATATTCTTTAGTCATCTAGTGCATCGAGAAACTTCTCTGCATCCAGTGCAGCCATACAGCCTGTACCCGCAGAGGTAATTGCTTGACGATAGATGTGGTCAGAGACGTCACCCGCAGCAAATACACCTGGTACACTGGTTTGCGTAGCATTACCCTCAGTACCAGATTTGACGGTGATATAGCCATCTTTCATATCTAATTGACCGTCAAAAATACTCGTATTTGGTTGGTGGCCAATGGCGATAAAGAGTCCCATAACTTCGACTTCTTCTGTCGAGTCAGACTGTGTATCCTTAATGCGAATACCGGTTACACCCATTTCATCGCCTAATACCTCATCAAGAGTACGGTTGTAATGCAATACGACATTTCCATTTTCAGCTTTATCGAGTAAGCGGTCGGCAAGGATTTTCTCACTGCGGAACGAGTCACGGCGATGAATCACATGGACTTCCGAAGCAATGTTAGATAGATAAAGTGCTTCTTCTACCGCTGTATTACCACCGCCGACAACGGCGACTTTTTGATTGCGATAAAAGAACCCATCACACGTCGCACATGCTGAAACACCTTTACCCATAAAGGCAGTTTCTGATTCTAAGCCAAGATATTTGGCTGAAGCACCCGTTGCAATGATCAGGGCATCACAAGTGTAGGTCCCTGCATCACCTGTAAGGGTAAATGGACGCTTAGAAAAATCAGTAGTATGAATGTGATCAAAAATGATTTCCGTATCAAATTTTTCTGCGTGTTGTTGCATGCGCACCATCAAATCAGGTCCCGTTAATCCCTCTGGATCGCCGGGCCAATTTTCAACCTCGGTGGTCGTGGTAAGTTGTCCACCTTGTTGCATACCGGTTAACAATACTGGATTAAGATTTGCTCGAGCAGCATAGACAGCAGCGGCATATCCAGCTGGTCCTGAACCCAAAATTAGCAGTTTTACGTGTCTTGCTTCTGACATTGATTTCTCCAGTCTAGGCGCAAAGCCTTGGTAAATATAATTACTAGTCTATATTGTGCTAAACTGCAAAGATTCAACCAGTAATTATGGAACTTCATATAAAATTTCTGCGTATATTAACGTAATTGAATTTTTTTAGTAGAATTTGCTTAATTGCTAACCACAATTGAGGTTTCAAATGTCAGTATCCCTTGCCACCATGGTAAAAGACGGCCATCGGTACATGAAAAATTGGCCAATGCGCAAAGAGTTATTTGCACTCTTTCCCGAATGTCGTGTCATAAGCGCCACGCAATTTGGTTATAAAGTGTTACCTGGATTGGGTATTTTTTCATTTGTGTTATTGGTGAACAATCACGGCATGAGTTATTTGCCGCAAGCATTGGCGATGGCTGGATTATTTTTGAGCTTACCTCTACAAGGACAGCTATGGTTAGGACATAGAGCGAATCAACCACTGCCTCCAGCCATGCGAGCTTGGCATGGTGAGATTGTGGCCAAAATGCGACAAGCCGGTGTAATCATTGCGCAGACTGAGCAACCTCCTAGATATAAAGAGTTAGCGACAACTCTTAAAACCGCATTTGAAAGTTTGGACAAATCATTTACTGAACATTGGTTTTAATTTGTCTGCTCTTCATCCTTCCTTTTAGTTCATAAACAAAAGCCCAACTTTGCGTTGGGCTTTATTTATTGAAAGGTAGGCTGCCTTACTTGAGTTCACACTCCAGACACATAGCATAAGTGGCTTTAGGGTCGTTTAAGCGAGAAAAAGTAGATATTTCGCGCGCGATTTGACCGAACAAGCCTAATAGTGGGCTATTCGAATCAATCATTTGTGTTTGCACTAGTTTAATCGCTGCGTTTTGTAACAATTCACGAATAAACTGCTCTTTAGGCGAAAGAGTGCGTTCAATGTACTTAACTTGATAATCTTCGAGTCCAGCTAATTCAGCGGCGGCTTTGATGCCTTCTTCCAAGCCACCTAACGCATCGACTAAACCCAACTCAAGCGCCGTTTCACCGATCCACACACGGCCTTGAGCAATAGAGTCAACTTGCTCAAGAGTCATGTTACGATTTTCTGCTACAAGCGTAATAAACTGTTCATAACCGCGTTCGATGGAACGTTGAATGATTTGTTCAAGACTTTCAGGTAATGTTTTTGATAAAGAGGAAAAGCCTAATTCTGTCGTGGATACACCATCGGTATATACACCAAGGTGAGCTAATGTATCCTCGTAAGTCATCAGCATGCCAAAGATACCGATTGAACCTGTGATGGTTGCAGGTGAGGCAATGATTTTATCGGCACTGGCAGAGATCCAATAGCCACCTGACGCGGCATATGTACTCATTACTGCAACAACTGGCTTACCAGCGTTTTTCAGCTCTATCACTTCTTGTCGAATGATCTCCGAAGCAAAGGCGCTGCCTCCTGGGGAATCGACGTGCAAGACCACTGCTTTGACGTTCTCATTGTTACGCGCCTTGCGTAGTAATCGAGCGGTAGATTCACCACCAATGGTGCCAGAGGGCTGATTTCCGTCTAATATCGTGCCTTTTGCCACAACAACGGCAATACCGTCTTTGGTGAATTCTTGTGGTAATGGGAAGTTAATTACGCTCATGTAACGGGCAAATGATATACCTTTAAATGAATTATCTTTATCGTCTTTACCTACTAGATCAATCATTTCAGAGCGAATTTGTTCACGTGTTTTGAGTGCATCGACCCAGCCGTTGGACAATGCGTATTGTGCAAAGTCACCATTCGCGGCTTCAAATTTGTTCATAAAGGCTTCAGCTGTTTCATCAAAGCTAGCCACATCAATGCCGCGGGCATTCGCAATATCTTGTTTCATTTGTTCCCAATAGCTACCCATCCAAGCTTCATTGGCTTCTTTTGCTTCCGGTGACATATCGTTGCGCAAATAAGGCTCGATTGCAGACTTATAGGTTCCAACTTTAAATACATGTGTGTTGATTTTTAGTTTTTCTAAAGCCTCTTTGTAATACATACGCTGACGCGTTAACCCATCAAATAGCACTGCACCTTCTGGGTTTAGGTAGATTTTGTCTGCATGCGCGGCTAGGTAATACTGTACTTGGCCATAGATATCGCCGCGTGCAATCACTGGTTTGCCAGAGGTTTTAAAATCCTCTAAAGCAGCCGCGACAACACGAAGCTTATCCAAGCCTGCCCCACGTAACCCATCAAAATCCAACAGCAACGCACTGATGCGGCGATCTTCTTTGGCGTTTTCAATGGCTTTTACGACATCGCGAACCAGAATTTCGTTGGGACCAGAGCCGCCACCAAAAGCTTCATTGGCAAACTCATCGAACGGATCAACAGATGTTTTTTGGATAACCAAATTACCCGTTAGATTCAATACTAATGCTCCGCCTTGAGGTACTTTTATTTCATCTTTGCCAGAGTTAGCAATGGCTATGATGATAAAGATAAGGAGAAGAATGAAAATTAGATTAAACACTAACTTACGGGAGAAGTTGAGCACATTCCAAATCCCCAAAAATAGTGATTTGGTAAATGACTGGTTTGCTGCCATGCGAAAATACACCTTTAATTATTACACAGATACATCCTAAAGAGGGTAGGGTAAATCTGCTACATCAATTTTGTAATTTTTTGTAACGCATCAGTCATAAACAAAAATAGTTGCAAAAAACACTTTGTGTTTTTGGGCATTACAGGTACATTTTGCTTGTTTTTTCATTATACGAATAAGGTACCACATGGATGCTTTAGATTTGTTATTACAGCGCAGTTCTCAACCTAAACTGTCAGCGCCAGCACCAGAAGGTGATGCGTTAGAAAATATCAAGCAAGCAGCACTGCGCGCCCCAGATCATGCTGGGCTTAAACCATGGCGTTTCATTGTTTGCACAGGTAAAGGGCTGAATAAGTTAGGTGATATGTTGCAAGAATGCGCCATCAAGGAAGACAAAGATGAGAAAAGTATAGCGAGAGCCATTCAGTTGCCGTTGCGTGCGCCGATGGTGATCATTGCATATACCCAGTATGTGGAACATGACAAAGTACCTATGGTCGAACAAGTCTGTTCAACCGCGTGTGCCGTGCACTCTATGCAAATGGCGGCGCAAGCACAAGGGTTTGCTGGAATTTGGCGCACCGGTAGTTTCGCTCAATCCAACTATATGAAAAAAGCGTTAGGGATCAGCGAAGAAGACGAAATTATTGGGTTTTTATACCTAGGCACATCCTCTCTCAAACCGATGCCCAAACCCGGGGTGGATAGCGAGACTTATTTTACGGATTGGAATTAGGTTGAATAACGCCACAGTCGGACTAATGGCGCTCTTCAACTTCAAAATATAACCCAGCATGTTGGATGAGTCGTTTAATTAATGATTCACCCATGGCTGGAGCAGGCGTGTAGACACCACCCAACGTTGCTAAATCATCTTGAGCAAGACACAAAGCAGCCTCAACGAGCATACGAGAGGTAGAGCCATAACCTGGATCGAGATGCCCACCTACACTCACTTTTATCTCATGCTCATCAAGCGTCCCAATAAATAACACATCGTATGAGCCATTTTCTCGCTCTTCTTGAGTGGGCCCTTCACCTGGTTGTGGGGCATTCGGACCCGATAAACTTTTATCGTTGGCGACGTGGTGTGCGATTTTTTGTCCCTGTTCACCAGGACCTGTCAAAATCATTTCGTCATACAGAAAGTCTTTACCATAATAATGATCGAGTAGGGCGTTTGAACGATGAATATTTTTGGTATTAATACTTGCCATAATAAACGGCGCGACCCAAGAGTTTAAGTTTTCATCGAAGTGGATCTCAGAACCTTTTGGTTGTTCAGGCCCGACAAATCCACTGGCTAGACTAAATGGGTCTTTTAACCATCTGAGTTGTTCTGGTTGCTTCATGGCAGCTGCCATGGTCGCTTGTAAACTTGCCGCTGTTCCACCACTAAATTTGCCATTCATCTTGCGCACACGACATTGGACTCTATTCATGGGTTTGTTGAAATATTGCCATGCAAGATCTTGCAAAAAGAACACCCCTAAATCGAAAGGAATCGAATCAAACCCGCAAGAGTGAACAATACGAGCACCACTTTCTTTAGCGGTATCTGAGAGGCCGTCAATTTGCTGGCGCATCCAAGTTGGCTCACCACATAAGTCGACATAATCCGTACCCATTTCGGCACATAAGCGAATGAGTTCATTGCCATAAAGCTGGTATGGGCCGACGGTAGTGATGATGACCTTGGCACTGGCTACTAGTGGCATAAGAGCTTGTTGGTCATGACTCTCCGCCACGAGCACGTCTATGTGTTCAGCAAGGCCTAGTGTTGATTTGATTTGGGAAAGTTTGGTTTCGTCACGACCGGCAATGGCCCAACGCACAGCCCCATTGCTGTAGTGGTCGCGAAGGTACTCACAGACTAGTTGACCGGTGTATCCAGTTGCACCATAAACGATGATGTCGTATTGTTTTTCCATCGATGTCTCCTTATTTTTATAAGGAGACATAATATAGGATAATAAGACAGTTGTTAATTAATTGTTAAGATAGTAATGAAATTAATTGACTGTAACAATTTTGCATGTGTTGGTTGCACCAACGGTTTCCATAGTATCACCATAGGTGAATATGAACTTATCACCTTCAGAAAGATAACCACAGGCTTTTAATGCATTCACAACATCTTGTGTAATTTGACCTGGGCGTGATTGTGTGGAGTCAAAGAATACTGGTTTGACACCTCTATATAGTGCAAGAGCATTCAATGTCGAATCATGTCGAGACAAACCGATTATCGGTAGGTTTGTGGTAATGCGAGACATCAACTTTGTACTATTGCCTGATTCCGTTAATCCCACGATCGCTTTGATATTAGCCTGATGATTAGCAGCATAAACGGCTGCCATTGCAACCGTTTCAGAGATGGATTCAAACTTTTCATCCATACGGTGTTTTGAAGTATTAATGCTGGGATGTGTTTCAGCGCCAATACACACTCGAGCCATGGCCTCAACGGTTTCGATTGGAAATTTACCAGCAGCGGTTTCTGCTGATAACATGACGGCATCTGTACCATCTAGTACTGCATTCGCTACATCCATCACTTCAGCACGAGTTGGGAGGGGGGCCTCGATCATAGATTCCATCATCTGAGTAGCAGTAATTACGATTTTGTTTAATTGTCGAGAGCGGGCGATGAGTTTTTTCTGCACCCCTACGAGTTCGGCATCGCCTATTTCAACACCGAGGTCACCACGAGCAACCATGACCGCATCCGAGGCACGGATAATATCGTCAATCGCCTCATCGTTTGCAACGGTTTCTGCACGCTCTACTTTTGCACAAATTTGTGCGTTACAACCCGCTGCTAGTGCCAATTCTCGAGCATATTCTAAATCGGCACCCGAACGTGGAAACGATACAGCCAAATAATCAACCCCAATTTGAGCAGCGGTTTTAATATCTTCTTTGTCCTTGTCCGTTAAAGCAGCAGCTGAAAGACCACCACCTTGCTTATTGATTCCTTTATTGTTGGATAATTTTCCAGCGACTGATACCTTGGTATGGATAGCACTGCCATCAATGCGTTCAACGATCAATTGAACACGACCGTCATCAAGCAACAAAACATCACCAGAGACCACATCGTTTGGTAAATCTTTGTAATCTATACCGACTGAGTTTTGAGTGCCAGCATCTCTGTCTAAGTTGGCATCAAGCACGAAAGCATCGCCTATATTCAAATAAATAGGGCCTTCTTTGAAACGAGCAACACGTATTTTAGGACCTTGTAAATCGCCAAGGATACCAACATATTTATTGAGCTTTTTGGCAGCAGCTCTAACACGAGCAGCACGGTCTATGTGATCTTGTGCTGTACCATGCGAGAAGTTCATACGAACCACGTTGGCACCAGCCGCGATGAGTTTTTCTAAAGTTTCTTGTGAATCAGTTGCAGGGCCAAGAGTGGCAAGAATTTTTGTGCGACGATTGAGTATCATGTCTAAGTCCGTGTTGTGTCTGTCGATAATAACGAATTATATCTAATTAATATTGTAATTATATTACAGATTTTCGAATAATCATTAAAAATGTGCTTTTTTTACGTAATTTAATTACCTTGAAGGTGGGTTCGAACATTTGTTGATCATTTAATCGAAAAACGTGAATCTTTGAGTGATTCTTTGACACGTTTCAAGTTTTCTCTAAATCGATTACCTCGTCTCAACGTGAAACCTGTCGCTAGGATATCTATCAAAGCGAGTTGTGCGATTCGCGAAGCCATGGGCATATACATATCGGTATCTTCAGCAACATCCAATGATAGGACATAACTACATTCGCGACCGAGAGGCGAGTCTTTTGCGGTAATACCGACAACGACCGCGTGATTGCTTCTTGCGATTTGAGCAATTTCGACTAGAGATTTAGTTCGTCCAGTGTGAGAAATCAACACCACAACATCACCATCGGTCGAATTCATTGTAGACATACGTTGCATAACGATATCTTCGAAATACACGACCGGTACATTGAAACGAAAAAACTTATTAAGCGCATCTTGAGCGACTGAAGCAGATGCCCCAAGACCAAAAAACGATATCTTATTCGCCTGAGTTAATAGATCCACAACTCGGTTAATCGCGTTTATATCAACAGACTGGCGAGCAGTTTCAAGAGCAGCCATGGTCGATTCAAAAATTTTATTGGTATACTCAGCAGGTCCGTCGTTTTCATCTACGTTGCGATTAACATAAGGCGTACCGCTGGCAAGACTTTGTGCCAGGTGTAATTTAAAATCAGGAAACCCTTTGGTATTGAGCCGACGACAAAAGCGATTGACCGTTGGTTCACTTACCTCAGCAAGATTTGCCAGTGTCGCAATAGATGAATGAATGGCGTTTTGTGGGTTGTTAAGAATGACTTGTGCAACTTTCTTTTCGCTCTTACTAAAAGCATCAAACTGCTGGGTTATTTGTTCTAATATCTTCATACTGCTGTTCGTGTTACATGTATGAGTACTAATATACCTATATTTCCACACAAGATGTATTGTTTTTGCACAAAATTACAGTAAAACTTTCAGAACAAAGCCTTTGGCAAGATGAATTTTGCACATTTAGGGTTTAAAAGTTGTAATTTTACTACAAAATTGATTACACTTATCGTAATAATTAAGAGTTCGTAACACTGTTACGTTCATTGAAAAGGCATATAAACGTGATTAAACCATCGTTCGACCCGTGTGATTTTGTGCTATTTGGCACGATCGGTGATCTTGCTCGTCGCAAATTGCTTCCATCACTTTATCAGCTTGAAAAAGCAGATTTGATTCATTCAGATACCAAGTTTATTGGTGTGGCACGACAAGCCATGGAACAATCTGAATATGTTGCGATTGTGCGTGAAAACCTTGAGAAATTTTTAGGCGAAGCGATTTGTGAAGACACTTGGGGGCGTTTTTCAGAAAAACTGAGCTATATGTGTATAAATATGCTCGAGCCTACCGATTATGAGCAGTTTACTCCACTTGTCAATGAAGCACGCACCATGGTCTGTTATTTTGCGACACCGCCTTCAATCTTTGGTGATATCTGCGCGGGATTAAAACATGGCAACGCCATTGATGATTCAATGCGAGTAGTGTTAGAGAAACCAATCGGTCATGATTTGGAAACGTCCAAAGTCATCAATGAAACGGTCGCTGAATATTTTTCAGAGAAGCAAATTTATCGCATCGATCACTATCTTGGTAAAGAAACTGTCCTTAACTTAATCTCACTTCGTTTTGCAAACTCAATTTTTACCAATAATTGGGATCATAACAGTATTGACCACGTCCAAATCAGTGTGGCTGAGTCGGTTGGAATTGAAGGACGTTGGGGATACTTTGACGACGCAGGGCAAATGAGGGATATGGTACAAAACCATCTCTTGCAAATTTTGTCATTAGTTGCAATGGAGCCACCTGCTACGCTAGACGCGGATGACATTCGCGATGAGAAGCTCAAGGTACTCAAAGCATTATGCCCAATTGATTCATCCAACATTGATGAGATGACGGTCCGCGGCCAATACGTTGGTGGATTCGTGCATGGAAAAGAAGTACCTGGGTATTTGGATGAGCCGGATGCAAATCAAAAATCCCAAACAGAGACGTTTGTTGCAATTAAAGCACACATCAATAATTGGCGTTGGGCAGGCGTCCCTTTCTATTTAAGAACCGGGAAACGTATGCCAGCGAAGACGTCTGAAGTAGTGATTTATTTTAAACGACAGCCGCACAATTTGTTCAAAGACAGCTTCGCTCAATTACCACCAAATAAATTGGTCATCCGCTTACAACCTGACGAAGGTGTTGAGATCACAGTGATGAACAAGGTGCCTGGACTGACATCATCAGGTTCGATGGATTTGCAAAAAACGCAGTTGAACCTATCTTTTTCAGAAGCTTTTTCGGACGAAAGAATTGCCGATGCTTATGAAAAACTCTTACTAGAAGTAATGCTTGGTAATCAAGCATTATTTGTTCGTCGTGATGAAGTTGAACAAGCTTGGTCGTGGGTCGACTCGATTATCGGTGCATGGGCAGCTAAGAATGAACCTCCAGAGCCTTATCAAGCAGGTACCTGGGGACCGGTTGAGTCAATCGGTCTACTGGCTAAAACAGGTCGTGCATGGTATCAACAACAAGCTGTCAAAAAAGCAAAAGGAAAATAATATGGCTCTTGTATCAAATGAATTTTCATCTGCAGAGCAGTTAACCGCTGAGTTTGCCATTACTATTACTGAATTACTCACCCAAGCAATTGCAGATAAGGGACAAGCTACTTTGGTCGTCAGTGGTGGCCGCACACCCGTAGCATTGTTTCAAACATTGGCGCAAACCAAGATTGATTGGAGTAAGGTGGTCATTACGTTGGCGGACGATCGGTGGGTGGATGTGAGCGATGATGCGAGCAATGATAAGCTTGTGCGCACACACTTATTACAAGGTTATGCCGCTGCTGCTTCATTTATTACGTTAAAACATGATTTTTCCAGTGCTGAAGAGGCTGTCGCTGCTTGTGAAACGGCACTAGAGGATGTGCAATTACCATTCGATGTAGTGATTTTAGGAATGGGTGAAGACGGCCATACGGCATCTTTATTTCCTTGTTCAGATCAGATAGAACAAGGCTTAGATCTGAATTCACAAGCCAAATACCTTGCCGTACAACCAACCACAGCGCCACATCAACGTATGTCGTTGACCCTACCAGCAATTTTGGCGTCTAAGAATATCTTTTTGCATTTAGTGGGTGAATCCAAAAAAGATACCATTGCAAAAGCACTTAAAAGTTCTGAATTAGAAATGCCAATCAGTGCGGTAATGAATCGCGCAACGGTCAATCTAATGTGGGCACCATAGGAATAGGGACCAATGAATCAAATTATTCAAGAAGTAACTGAACGCATTATTGAGCGTTCTAAACAAACTCGAACAGATTACCTTAACAAAATAGATGCTGCTCGTCGTGAAGGGCCACATCGCGGTGCATTGTCATGTGGTAATTTGGCACATGGCTTTGCGGCCTGTGGTAAGCAAGAGAAAGCTGATTTAACGTCAATGGTCAAAGCGAATATTGCCATCTGCTCTTCATACAACGATATGCTTTCTGCGCATCAGCCATACGAAAACTATCCTGCGATTATTAAAGACGCGATTAAGAGCGTCGGCTCAGTTGCACAATTTGCAGGGGGTGTGCCGGCAATGTGTGATGGGGTAACGCAAGGTAATGCAGGTATGGACTTATCATTGCTCTCGCGAGACGTTATTGCTCAGGCAACGGCAGTAGGGCTTTCACACAATATGTTTGACGCTGCGATGATGCTTGGGATCTGTGACAAAATCGTACCAGGGATGTTGTTGGGAAGTTTATCTTTTGGCCATTTGCCAACGGTTTTTGTTCCAGCAGGCCCAATGCCTTCTGGTTTACCAAATAAAGAAAAAGCGCGTGTACGACAAGCTTATGCAGAAGGCAAGGCCGGTCGTGAAGAGTTGTTAAAAGCGGAAAGTGAGTCTTATCATTCTGCAGGCACTTGTACCTTTTATGGAACAGCCAATTCAAATCAGCTTGTGGTTGAAATCATGGGGCTGCACTTACCGGGTTCTTCCTTTGTCAATCCTGGTACACCACTGCGTGATGCATTGACCAGAGCTGCAGGTGTACAAGCTACTCGTATCACAGACTTAGGCGATAATTACCGTCCTATTGGTGAAATTGTCAATGCAAAAACCATCGTTAACGGCCTTGTTGGGTTATTAGCAACCGGGGGATCAACTAACCACACGATGCACTTAATCGCAGTTGCCCGTGCGGCTGGTTTCATCGTCAACTGGGATGATTTTTCTGACTTATCCAAAGCAACGCCTTTACTTACAAGAATTTACCCTAACGGTCATGCGGACATTAACCATTTTGTCGCGGCTGGCGGTATGTCGTTACTCATAAAAGAATTACTTGACGCTAGTTTACTCCATAATGATGTCAAAACAATTTGTTCTGATAACCTTGAAATGTATACCAAAGAGCCAGTCTTACGGGATGGTGAATTAGAGTGGGTGGAAGGCCCGTCCAAATCGTTAGATAAAGAAGTGGTTGCATCGGTTGCTATGCCATTTAAACCGGATGGTGGATTATCTGTTTTGTCAGGAAACTTAGGTCGTGCGGTTATTAAAACGTCAGCCTTACGTTCACCGGAATGCAAACTGACATTGCCTGCGGTAGTTTTTGAAGATCAATTTGAATTAGATGCGGCATTTCAAGCTGGAGAACTTAACAAAGACTGCGTTGTGGTGGTAAGGTTCCAAGGCCCTGCCGCAATTGGTATGCCCGAGTTACACCGCTTAACACCACCGCTTGGTGTGTTACAAGACCGCGGATACAAGGTGGCTTTAGTAACTGACGGGCGGATGTCTGGTGCGTCAGGAAAAGTCCCGGCAGCAATTCATGTCACTCCTGAAGCTTACAAGGGTGGTTTGTTAGCTAAAGTGCACAATGACGATTTAATTGAAATTAATACCACCACCGGCACACTAACCTTACTAGTCGATGCCAATGAACTTGATAAACGTGACGCAAAACCAGCAAATCTTGTGAAACACCACGTTGGCATGGGTCGCGAAATGTTCGCAGGTATGCGTTTATCCATTTCTGGCGCCGAGGAAGGTGCATGTACTTTATTTGTAGAGCAAGGAGCATCATAGAATGGTTAGAGAAAACACCCCAACTGGGCATAAGTTAATTGCAGATGTAGGCGGTACCAATATTCGTCTTGCAACGGTCACCGATGATGGCATTACAGATATTGAAAAGTTTCAATGTGTAGAATTTGTCAGTATCCAGGCCGCTATTGAGCACTATTTTTCAGAGCACAAGGATAAAACCTTCACATCAGCATGTATAGCGATTGCAGGCCCTGTCAATCAAGAAGTGATCAAGTTTTCGAATAACGATTGGGCATTTACTCGTTCGGGATTGCAAAATAATCTTGGTCTTGAGCATTTATTTGTCATTAATGATTTCACTGCCGTTGCTCACTCATTACCAGTTCTAAAAGAAGAACAAATCATTCAAATTGGGACAGGCACGCCTGTGCAAAATGGAAATGTAGCGGTCTTTGGCCCAGGTACTGGCCTTGGCGTTGAACATATCACGCAAACAACAAGCGGTTGGCAAACCTTAGACGGTGAGGGTGGCCATGTTGACTTTGCACCAGTGGATGAAACAGACGTGATTATTTGGCGTTATTTGCAGACACAATATGGTCGAGCCTCTGCCGAAGAGGTAATGTCCGGACGCGGTATAGTAAATGTTTATAAAGCTTTAGCGCAAGCTGACGGAGTTGAACCTATTTATAACGAAGCGGCTTTGATTACCGAGAGTGCGCTTAATAAACAATGCCCTATTTGTGAAAAAACGCTCGCGCAGTTTTGCGCTATTATGGGTGGATTTGCTGGTAATTTAGCAATGAATTTGGCAACGACCGGTGGTGTCTTCATTGGTGGTGGAATTGCTTCGCGTTTTGTTGACTTTTTACAAGAAAGTGACTTCAGGTCACGCTTTGAAGCCAAAGGCCAAATGGCCCATTATATAAAAGATATCCCTACGTATTTAATTAACGAACCCGATCATGGGTTACTCGGTGCCGCAGCGTACCTTAATCAACATGTAAGGAATGCCAAATGAGTCAGTCATGGCAATATTCAGCACAAGATGTATTTGCAACCTCTCCCGTTGTCCCTGTGCTTGTGATCAAAAAATTAGAACACGCAGTGCCGTTAGCTAAAGCATTGATTGCTGGTGGTATAAATATTTTGGAAGTCACGTTACGTACTCCCGTTGCACTCGAAGCGATTGAATTAATTGCAAAAGAACTACCTGATGCAATGATAGGTGCAGGTACTGTAACCAATGCCGAGCAGTTACAGCAAGTGACTGAAGCAGGTGCTAAATTTGCGATCAGCCCTGGCATGACAGCAGAATTGTTAGCAGCTGGACAAGCTGGTTCAATTGCTCTGATCCCAGGTATCTCGTCAACCTCTGACCTGATGCGTGCTCGAGATGCTGGATATACTTATCTTAAGTTTTTTCCTGCAGAAGCAGTAGGGGGGGTGAAAGCTATCAAATCGATTGCTGGGCCATTCCCCGATATGGTTTTTTGTCCAACTGGCGGTATCAGTTTATCAAATTATCATGATTATTTGGGCTTGAGCAACATTCACTGTGTGGGCGGTTCATGGCTAGCGCCCGATGCGTTGATGGAAGCTGGTGATTGGGATGCAATCACTCAGCTAGCCAAAGAAGCGGTTGAAGGTGCAAAAGCTGTTGCATAAAGCATAAGCGATATATGTAAGCGCACATTATCTTTTTGGGTGATGTGCGTTTTTATTTAGCGGATGCGTTGAGTTAACTCATGATGACTCTTTGGCGATAACGCCTGTCCTTGAGTAATGGCCGTTTCAATACATACAAAATCCCGATATTCCTGATCAGCTAAATCACTCAGTGCTTTGGCCTTCAGATTGCCAGGGTTCCAAACTACCAGTGAGTCATGCCCTTGGTGGTCAATTATTACAGGGGTATCACATGCAATTAACGTTGTAGGCACTGGTAGTAAATGCACTCTATCGATTTCACCCTTTAATTCATAATTGTCATTACTAAAATTGTGTAACAAGCCCGTATTGTTATCTATGTATTGGTGTGCGTTGCCAAACCCCTTAAGTTGCACCTTTGTTACATCGGGAACGCTGAAATAACTATGCAATGCACCAGAAAATGTTAAGAGTTCTGTACTTTCATTGCTTGTAATCAAGCGAATTTCAAGTACATCATTTAACGTTATTTTGACCTTACAGGATAATCCCTTTGGCCATAATGGGTGTTGGCAATCAGTGGGTGACAGTGTCACTGAAGATTCATTTTGACGGTAAGTCTGTGCAATAATGTGCCAAGGTTGATTTCGTACTAATCCATGTGCGATGTTGTGGGATTTGATTTCTGGATGCAACTGTCCAAACCATGGCCAGCATATTGGTACACCTCCTCGAATTGCTTTTGTGCCATCAATGACTGCTTGTTCAGAGACGAAGAAACGCTCTTTTCCATCGCGAATGTAGGAGGTGACATGTGCACCATGAAGAGCTATTTTACAACTAGCGGAAGGAGTGCTTAATGTTACATAGTTCATGTTCAAGTTGGGCCTTTTATGTCAGCGGTATGATGTGTGCTATGTTTCAAAGATAGAAAAAAGCCCAAGACTGGGCTTTTTGAGGGGGGATACAATTATTTTTGAATGTGAGAGACTAAGTCTAAGACTTTATTTGAATAACCCACTTCATTGTCATACCAAGCAACTAATTTGACAAAAGTGTCTGTCAAGGCAATACCAGCAGAGGCGTCAAAGATTGATGTGTGTTTGTCACCGATAAAGTCATTAGAAACGACGGCATCCTCGGTGTAATCTAAAATGCCTTTTAGCGGACCTGCAGCTGCCTCTTTCAGCGTTGCACAGATTTCTGCATAAGATGCTGGACGCTCTAGGTTCACAGTTAAATCAACAACTGAAACATCAGGGGTTGGCACACGAAAAGCCATACCGGTTAACTTACCATTCAATGCTGGAATGACTTTTCCTACCGCCTTGGCAGCACCTGTTGAAGATGGAATGATATTTTGACCTGCACCACGGCCACCACGCCAATCTTTAGCAGATGGACCATCAACTGTTTTTTGAGTTGCAGTCGTGGCGTGTACAGTGGTCATTAAACCATCTTTAATACCGAAATTGTCATTAATGACTTTTGCAAGTGGAGCAAGGCAGTTCGTAGTACAGGATGCATTTGAAACGATAGTTTCACCTGCGTAACTGTCATGGTTCACACCCATAACAAACATAGGTGTGTCATCTTTAGAAGGGGCAGACATTACAACTTTTTTGGCACCCGCTTCTAAGTGCGCTTGCGCTTTTTCTGAAGTCAAAAAGATCCCAGTAGCTTCAATCACTACATCAACATCAATGGCATCCCAAGCCAGCTCAGCAGGGTTCGTTTTGTTGGTGACTCGAACAAACTTGTTATTAACTAATAAACCACCTTCAGTGACTTCAACGCTGCCATCAAATCGACCATGGGTAGAGTCGTATTTGAACATGTAGGCAATATAATCCAAATCGAGTAAGTCATTAATACCTACTACTTCAATATTGTCACGCTCAACTGCTGCGCGCATAACTAAGCGACCAATACGACCAAACCCATTGATACCTACTTTAATTGTCATAACGACCTCTAATATTATCGAGAAACATAAAATGAAATAAATTTACGTAAATTATAGGGTTGCAATGGGCTTTTAGCAAGTTTTTATCGATAAAATGTAGTTTTATTACATAAAAAGTGTAAACTGAATTCTATGCAATCGTATTCACTTTTAATAAGACTACAAAGTCATAATAATGAAAGGTGAAATTAACTTATTTTGAGATTTTTTATGTCGCAAACACCCATTAACGCGCTGGTCACGATGCGTGGGATCGAAACGGAATTTATTGATGCTTATGGTAAGCCCACTCAGGTTGCCCCAGGAACTAAAGAAAAAATCTTAAGTGTAATGGGCTATGACGTTGACAATGAAAACGTCTTGATGAGTCAAATAAATGAACAAGTGAGCGATGCTTGGTTAACACCACTTGACCCGGTCAAAGTGCTCCGACATAGTTCTGAGAAGTTAATTGCACTGCGTTTACCTATTGCGTTGGTCAATACGGATTTGTCTATCAGGGTTACAACAGAAACGGGTGAGCACCTTTTACAAAATTTGATTGCAACGGATCACACTTTAATCAATGCAGCAGACATTGAAGATTCTGAATATCAAGAATTCGCTATTGAACTAGAATTTGATTTACCTGATGGGTATCACACAATTGAGCTGATACACAATACTCAGGCTATAGCCGAAGGGCGTGTAATCATGGCCCCTGATGCATGTTTTACCCCCGAAAAAATCGCTCAAGGGCATAAAGTATGGGGCTTAAGTGTACAGTTGTATTGTGTGCGGAGTGAACGCAATTGGGGCATGGGTGACTTTACGGACCTTCAAGCATTATTGCGTAATGCTGCCCAACAAGGAGCTGATTTTATTGGTTTAAACCCTATTCATGCGCTATATCCGAATGAACCAGACTCGTGTTCACCTTACAGTCCGTCCTCAAGAAAATGGCTTAACCATCTCTATATCGATGTCACTGCAGTGGCTGAATATCAATCTCCTGCAATTCAAAAAATGGTCAGTGATAGCGAATTCCAAGCTAAGTTGCAATATACTCGAGCAGTTGAATACGTTGATTATAAAGCGGTTGCTGAACTCAAAATGCCTATACTGAATGCTTTGTATGAAGAGTACAGCAAAGGTGATACTAGTGATTTGGATGCTTTCATTGACCAGGGTGGAAAGAGTCTCGCATCACTAGCCACTTATGACGCGTTGCAAGAGTATTTGCGAGAAGAAGGCAAAGATAGTTGGGGCTGGCCAGTTTTCCCAGAAGAATATCAAACTTATCAGAACGATGCCGTCGTTCATTTTGCCCAAGCCAATGCTAAACGTGTACGCTTTTATGGATATTTGCAATACCTTGCTGCGGAACAATTTGCGGCCGCAAGTGCTGTTGCCAAAGAATTGAACTTAACGATCGGGATTTACCGTGACTTAGCGGTAGGTGTGAGCGAGGGAAGTGCTGAGATTTGGGCGGCTAAAGACTTGTATGTGACTGAAGCAAGTGTTGGTGCTCCACCTGATATTTTGGGTCCATTAGGCCAGAATTGGGGTTTACCACCGATGGATCCAGAAGTTCTTTACCAAAAAGGCTATCAACCCATTATTGATTTGTTTTCATCTAATATGGCGAACTCTGGTGCTTTGCGTATCGACCATGCTATGGCATTACTGAGATTGTGGTGGGTGGTTAAAGGTGATTCTGCTGATAAGGGCGGCTACGTTTATTACCCTGTCGATGATTTATTGGGTATTTTGGCGCTTGAGTCGCACCGCCATCAGACCCTTATTATTGGTGAAGATTTGGGTACGGTCCCTGAAGAAATCAGGGAAAAGTTAGCGTCTAATGGCGTATATTCGTACCGAGTATTTTTCTTTGAACAAGCTGAGGACGGAGGGTTTTATTCTCCTTCACACTATCCAGTGCAATCAATGTCCACATTAACCATTCATGACTTTCCAACGTTGATTGGTTATTGGCACTGCAATGATTTGGCATTAGGTAAAGAACTTGGTTTGTATCCGACTGAAGAAATCTTGCAACCCTTGTATGCGTCTCGTCACGAAAACAAACAACAGATATTAAATACCCTCCATGGGCACGGCTCGATTCCCAGTGAAGTTGGACATGATGTGAATTATGTGGGCATGACGAAAGCGCTGAACTACGGCATGCAAGTGCACATGGCAAGGGGCAGTTCCGCATTATTGTCTTTACAACTTGAAGATTGGTTGCAAATGGATAAACCCGTCAATATTCCCGGCACGTTTAATGAATACCCCAATTGGCGTCGTAAGTTGTCACAGAACTTGGAAGATATTTTTAGTAATCGTGATATATTGGATTTATCGGCAAATATTTCTCAGGCGCGCAGAGACGCCAGCCAAACCTAAAAACAAGGATAATAATGACTGATTATCATCATTTGGTACAAGGACGTGCAAGTTTACCTTTCAACGATTTAGGCGTATTTCGCAATGAGTTAGGTGACTACTGTCGGGTTTATATTCCTGACGCAACTGCAGTAGATGTAGTCGATGTCCAAGGAAATCAAATTGTCGAACTCACTGCAGAAGGAGAGGGGATATTCAGTAATACTATCCCGAGTAAAATCCCCAATCAATATCGTTTGAGTGTACAAACCAGCGATTCCAAATTCACTATTGCAGACCCATATGGATACAAGAATGAAGCTTACCATGCTGTGCATTTTGTTGACCATGCGCCTCAAAATGTATACCGCCAACTAGGGGCACAAGTCATTACCTTAGATGAAGGTAATGGTGACACGATCCAGGCAGTTCGTTTTGCTGTTTTTGCTCCAAATGCTTCGGCCGTCTCGGTGATCGGTGAGTTCAATCATTGGAACGATACGGCGCATCCTATGCAAAAAACGGACATGGGATATTGGGTGTTAGTGATACCTAGTGCACAAATTGGACAAAAATATAAGTTTGCATTGCGCAATGCTCATGGTGACCGTTTACCACATAAGTCCGATCCGGTTGGTTTCTATCACGACCAATATCCATCTCATGCATCAGTGATTTTTGACCATTCGTCGTATCAATGGTCGGATGATATGTGGCGCAAACGGACGAATACAAACCCATATTCTCAACCAATGAGTATTTATGAGGTACAACTCGCTTCATGGCGCAGACCCACTGATGGTCGTCGATATTTATCATATCGAGAGCTTGCCGATGATTTGGTCATGTATGTCAAAGATATGGGATATACCCATATCGAGTGCATGCCGATTTCCGAATATCCATTTGATGGTTCTTGGGGCTATCAACCTGTTGGTTTATTTGCCCCGACCAGCCGTTTTGGTTCACCGGATGATTTCAAATATTTTGTCGATGCCTGTCACCAAGCCGATATTGGTGTCATCATTGATTGGGTGCCTGCGCATTTTCCTGAGGACGGACATGGTTTAGCCAAGTTCGACGGTTCTTGTGTGTACGAATACGAGGATCCTCGCAAAGGTTGGCATCCGGATTGGCATTCATGCATTTATGACTTCGGCAAAGATGAAGTGCGTCAGTTCTTGGTGGCAAACGCTTTGTATTGGTGTGAGCATTTTCACATTGATGGTTTGCGTGTGGATGCGGTGGCCTCAATGTTATATCTGGACTATTCACGCAACGATGGTGAGTGGATCCCCAATGTCGACGGCGGCAATCACAACTACGAAGCGATTAGTTTGTTACAGTGGATGAACCGAGCGGTTTACGAGCAGTTCCCTAACGTTATGACCATTGCCGAAGAATCCACGTCGTTTGCCAAAGTCTCGCGACCTGTCGATATGGGCGGTTTGGGTTTTGGTTTCAAATGGAACATGGGCTGGATGCATGACTCCTTAACCTATATCAGTCGCAACCCGGCGTATCGCAAATACCATCATAATGATATTACGTTTTCGATGGTGTATGCGTTTGATGAAAATTTTGTGCTGCCCATTTCTCACGACGAAGTCGTATATGGTAAGGGTTCGCTCATCAACAAAATGCCAGGTGATGATTGGCAGCAACGAGCAAATTTACGCACATACGCCAGTTTTATGTTTACTCATCCGGGTAAGAAGCTCACTTTTATGGGGTGCGAATTAGGGCAGTATCGAGAATGGGATCACAATGGACAGCTCGATTGGTATTTGTTGCAAGAGTCAAAACATCAACAAATTCAAACCTTATATCGCGATTTGAATCACTTATATCGACAGACTCCTGCATTGCATGAACAATGTCATAATGATACTGGCTTTCGCTGGTTATCGCATGATGATGCAGAACGCTCTATTGTGTGCTTTAGTCGCCATTCTGATTCGGGTCAAACGGCTGTTGTACTGTGTAATTTTACGCCTACACCACACGATCAATACACCTTGCACAACGTTGCTGATGGGCAGTATCAAGTCGTGTTTAATTCAGACGCCGCAGTGTATGGAGGCAGTGATTGTTTTGTGCCACAAACGGTGACCGTGACAAGTGGCCAATTCATACTCAATTTACCGCCATTGGCATGCGTGGTGTTAGTGCAACGATGATCACGGCCAATTTGCGTACTTCGTATGGTGTGACTGTGACTCAAAAACGTCTTGAGTTTGTCTTGTATGGCCCAGAACTCAAGTCCGTGGAATTGGTATTATTTCACGCCGATACCCAAGAGGAGGTGGTGCGCTTCCCTGCCAACAAACGAGTGGGGTCAGATTGGTATTGGTCGATCAGTTCAAATTATTCTGACTTGGTCTATCTGTATTGTGTCACGTTGCAACAGGGTAAGGCATGTTTTATCAGTGACCCTTATGCACAACAGCTCTCTCATGCATGGTATTGGGACAAGCAACAATATCAAAACAATCCGGCATTGTGGTTCCCCAAAGGCAAAATTCCAGCATTTACAGAAGCCGTGGGTGCGGTGAGACCTTTGACCAAGCCTATCCAACCACATCATCGTGTGGTGTATGAGGCGCATCTCAAAAGCATGAGTGTGCTGCATCCAGCTGTGCCAGAAGCGCATCGCGGGACGTATCTTGGTTTGTGCCATACATCTGTGATTGAACATTTGCAAGAGTTGGGTGTCACCACGATCCAGTTAATGCCCTTGATGGCTTTCATGCCAGAGCCTTTTATTGTGGAAAAAGGTCTTACGAACTACTGGGGCTATAATACAGCGAGTTTTTTTGCCCCAGATCCTCGTTATGCATTTCAAGATGCACATACTGAATTGCAGATTTGTGTGGATACACTGCATAAAGCAGGGTTTGAGGTGATTTTGGATGTGGTGTTTAACCACACTGCCGAAGGTGGTCAAGATGGGCCAATCCTTCATCATCGTGCCACCCAACCAAATACTGCTTATACGTTCTTGCCTGAGTCACGTGAGTATGCGAATTATTCCGGATGTGGCAACACCATTAATCTTGCCCATCAATATAACTTACAAATGATTTTGGATGCGGCCAGGCACTGGGTGACTGTATACGGCTTTGATGGGTTTCGCTATGATTTAGCGACGAATATGGGACGTCAACCACACGCTTTTTCATTAAAATCTGGTTTGTTCAAAGCGTTGCAACAAGATCCAATCCTACGTGACAAAATTCACATTGCCGAGCCCTGGGACATAGGTGAGTACGGCTATCAACTGGGGAATTTCCCCGTGTCATTTGCCGAAATCAACGATCAATTTCGCGACATTACGCGCAGTTTTTGGCGCGGAGATAGCAACAAAATGGCCGATTTTGCCACCTGTATGTTTGGCTCGCGAGATGTATTTCACAAAGGCGTTCGTGCATCTTACACGTCAGTCAATGGCGTGACTTTTCACGACGGATTTACTTTGCAAGATGTCGTGAGCTACAACGACAAACACAACGAGGCAAACTTAGAAGACAACCGCGATGGCCATAATCATAACGCTAGTTGCAACTATGGCGTTGAAGGACCTACCGATGATGTGGTGATCAACCATGTCAGAGAGCGGCAAAAACGCAATTTGTTTGCTTCAATGATATTTGCGCAAGGCACGCCTCTTGTCTTGCATGGAGATGAATTGAGCCGTTCTCAACTCGGTAACAATAATGCGTATTGTCAAGATAATGAGCTCAATTATTGTGACTGGGATCTCAATCGTCAGCAGGCGGATTTTTTGGCGTTTTGCCAGTATTGTATTGCGTTAAAACAATCTAGTCAGATCCTGACCAATGCCCAATTAGCGGATGACACATTTTTTGATCAGTGTAATGTGGACGCTGTGCACTGGTACAAAATTGACGGCAGCCCTAAAGCGGATTCTGATTGGCATGATCCCACGAACAAAGGCTTTGCCGTCGAGCTAATCGGCAGTTCGGATAATCAGGAGCACTGGCTGATATGTGTCAATGCCGATACGCTCGATCACCATCTGGTCTTGCCCAAGGTCAAAAAGAACCATCGCTGGCAGGTTGTGCTCGATACACGTATGACAGACTTTAATCCCTTGGGGGCTTACATTGCCAAATCGCAATTTGTGATCTCAAATCGCTCATTTGTGATATTTAAACAAACAGACCGAACAAGAGAATTATAATGACCAAATCATTTAGCACAGCCCACCTAAGTCCCCAGGCTTTATACGTGACTCAAGAAAAAGGCACCGAACGTCCATTTACGGGAGAGTACAACAATCATTTTGAGTTGGGTCTCTATCACTGTGTGGTTTGTGATGCACCACTGTTTAGTTCTGAACACAAGTTCGAATCGGGTTGTGGCTGGCCGAGCTTTTACGACCAAGATGCCACAAAAAACGTCAAATTCGCCCCTGACCATTCTCATGGTATGGTACGTACTGAGATTTTGTGCAAGCACTGTGATGCGCATTTAGGCCATGTGTTTAATGATGGTCCTGCGCCCACGGGAGAGAGGTATTGCGTAAATAGTGTCTCTTTGCAGTTTCACTCGGATGAATAACTCCTATATCACGCAAAAAAATAATATATTTTAGTCTTATATAGTGTGCTTTATTTTCGTCTGAAAACGTCATTCATGCGTGTTCTATGTAACGAACCTTAATAATGTTGAAAAACAACATACAATTGTTTGATTTCCTCTGAAAATATCCATTTTTTGTAATTATCCAACAATTTGGCAAGCCCATTTTCCTTGTATACACTTAGTTTCGAATTGTCGCCTCTGTACCCTACAAACGTACCGTGGCAAGTGTTTAACTAGTTTGAGTAAAGGCCTTAATTACAATGAATCAAGCAGTCGAATTGGAACTTCAGAAAAGTTGGCAAGAGCGTCAGGAATACGCAGAAAAAATGATGCCAATTATTGGTAAACTGTATCGCAACAAAGCGATTGAAATCACCGTTTACGGTCGCTCGTTATTAAATGCCAGCGCCATTGATGTGATTAAAGCACATCGTACGGTACGCCGTCACGAAGGCCAAAAACTACGTTTACGTGAATCATACCCAATTCTCGAAGCAATCAATGAACTGCAAGTTGCTCCAGCAAGCATCGATATCGGTAAATTAGCTTATGATTATCACTATGGTCAGGGCAAAGAATCCAATGATTTGGTTGGATTTATCAAAGAGCAATTAGCTCCTGTCGTAGACAAAGACGATGATCAGGTACCACAAGATGTTGTGTTATACGGATTCGGCCGTATCGGTCGTTTATTGGCGCGTTTATTGATCGAGCGCCAAGGAGAAAACAACAAGTTGCGTTTGCGTGCGATTGTGGTGCGTGGTGGTAAAGACGGCGATTTAGAAAAGCGTGCATCTTTATTGCGTCGTGATTCAGTACATGGTCCTTTTAATGGTTCAATCACTGTAGATAATGAGCGTAAAGCGATTTTGGCTAATGGCTCATATATTCAAGTGATTTACGCTAACTCTCCTGAAACCGTCGACTACACTCAATATGGCATTGATAATGCGTTAATTATAGATAATACCGGTATTTGGCGTGATCGCGATGGCTTAGGCTTACACTTGCAAGCCAAAGGTGCTGCAAAAGCATTATTAACCGCGCCAGGTAAGGGCGATATCAAAAACATCGTGTATGGTGTGAACCATCAAGATATCACCACGGATGACAAGATCGTCTCTGCAGCGTCTTGTACCACCAATGCCATTACGCCGGTTCTGAAAGTATTAGACGAAGAATACGGGATCAAAAATGGTCACGTTGAAACGGTGCATGCGTTTACCAACGACCAAAACTTGATTGATAACTATCACAAAGCCGAGCGCCGTGGACGCAGTGCACCATTGAATATGGTTATCACTGAAACTGGTGCAGCTAAAGCCGTTTCAAAAGCGTATCCAAAATTGGAGGGTAAGTTAACCGGTAATGCTATACGTGTACCAACTCCAAATGTGTCAATGGCGATTTTGAATCTGAATTTTGAAAAAGAGGCGGGTTCAAAAGAAGCGATCAATGATTTCTTACAGAGCTCAGCCTTGTTCTCAGATTTGCAACACCAAATTGACTTTACGTCATCCACCGAAATCGTTTCGAGTGACCTAGTTGGCGCACGTGCAGCATCGATTGTTGACAGTTCAGCTACAATCGTTTCAGGTGACCGAGCAACATTGTATGTGTGGTATGACAATGAGTTTGGATACAGCTGCCAGGTTATGCGAGTCGCACAAGACATGGCGGGTATCTTTGCGCCGAGTTTACCTGCAAAATAACTCGCTTTTTGAGAAGAAAGCCCTAACTTTGGTTGGGGCTTTTTTGTTTTAGTTGAAAGATAACTGATACAATTGTGGTCTTTTTTGAAGACAACATTATTGATTTATCTCTTATGGCGCAGAATCAAACCAAAAGCTCATCAAAAGACAGAACATGGCGCAAGAGTTTTCTAGAAATCCTCATATTTGTTGCCATATTGTTGGCCGTCGTGTGGTATCAACAACGCGACATGCTGGTTGCAGATGGATCTGTGACGATTCCTGAACATCAATTTGTGAATCTTGATGGGGCGACTCAACCTCTACTAAACAATGATAAACCGACATTGGTGTATTTTTTTGCTCCTTGGTGCAAAGTCTGTTATTGGAGCATAAACAATGTCGATGAGCTCAATCCTGAACAAGTGAATGTGGTCAAGGTTGCGTTGTCCTTTCAGAATCTTGAGGAAGTAGAGCAATTTATCGGTGAGACAGGTACTGATCGTAGCAATGTTTTGTTAGGTACACGCAGTACGGCGCATGAGTTTCAAATCAGTGCCTTTCCCAGTGTCTATATTATTGATTCTAAAGGAACGATTGTTGGTAGGAGTGTGGGTTATAGCACTGAGTTTGGGATGAAGGTCAAGCTTGCTTTCACCAGCTAGTGTCGAATATCACATAAGACAAAACTGGTCATTTCCACAAAGATTATGCTACATTCCTATTTATAAAAATAATATGGAAATAGCTATGCATATCAGCAGTGCTTTTGATAGCGGCAATGTCCGCGTCATTTCGGCAGAATCTCCTCAAGACATTCGTTTGGGGATTAACAAAGACCATCAATCTGATTTTTATCAGTGGTTTCATTTTCGCCTCTCGACCACAGCTATGGTCAACCATACCTTGCACATCACAGATTTAACGAATTCAGCTTATCCCAAAGGGTGGGAAGGTTATCAAACTGTAGCCAGTTACGATCGCGAAGAGTGGTTTCGTGTGGACACTCAATTTGATGGGGATACCTTAACCATTGATGTGACCCCAGAACACGATGTGATGTACTTTGCCTACTTTGCCCCTTATAGTTATGAGCGTCACATGGATCTCATCGCTTCTGCGCAAACCGCCTTTGAATGTCGCCATGAATTACTTGGTCGTACACTGGATGGTCGTGATATGGACCTATTGGTTATTGGTGATGAGCATTCAGATACACCCAAGCTCAAGTTTTGGGTCATTGCTCGTCAACACCCTGGTGAGTCCATGGCCGAATGGTGTGCAGAAGGCTTATTGTCTCGTCTGTTGGACGATAGTGATGGCGTTGCTCGTGACTTGTTGGATCAGGTGGTGTTTTACGTTGTACCTAATATGAATCCGGATGGCAGTGTACGTGGTCATTTGCGCACCAATGCCGCTGGTGTGAATCTCAACCGAGAATGGGAAAGCCCCTCATTAGAGCACTCTCCAGAGGTTTTCGTTGTGCGCAACAAGATGGACGAGGTCGGGGTTGATTTGTTTTTGGATATGCACGGCGATGAAGCGTTACCCTATAATTTTGTGGCTGGATGTGAGGGAAACCCCAACTACGATGAGCGTCTTGCCCATTTAGAAAAGACATTTAAAGAGGTATTGATGCAGACGACGCCAGAGTTTCAAGATACTTACGGTTACCCCAAAGATGCGCCGGGAAGTGCCAATCTCACGATTGCAGCCAATGCTATTGGTCATCGTTTTGACTGTTTATCTTACACACTAGAGATGCCATTTAAAGACAATGCCGATTTACCAGACGCCGTCTACGGTTGGTCAATACCTCGTTCACAACAACTCGGTGCGGATGTCCTAGTGGCTATGCGTGCTGTGATGCAAGTATTACAACAATAAACCTTTATAAAGGAGCAACAAGTGGAAGCACTCAATAATTTTTTACTCATGTTAGATGGGTTTTTGGGCAGTGCCTTTTGGTTTCCGTACGTCTTACTCGGAACCGGCCTGTTCTTTACCATTTACTTAAAATTTCCGCAGATCCGTTTTTTTAAACACGGGTGGAAAGTCGTATCTGGTAAATATACCCACGATGATGACCCAGGTGATACCACGCCATTTAAATCACTGACTACAGCATTATCAGGTACTGTAGGCACAGGTAATATTTCAGGTGTTGCCTTTGCGATATTTTTGGGTGGTCCGGCAGCGTTATTCTGGATGTGGGTCACTGCATTCTTAGGGATGACAACGAAGTTTGTCGAAGTCACCTTGTCTCACAAATACCGCGAAAAAACTGAAGACGGCACTATGGCCGGTGGTCCAATGTACTTTATGGACAAAGGCTTGAACATGAAGTGGATGGCGATTGCGTTTGCGGTGGCGACTGTTATCTGTTCATTTGGTACTGGTAACTTACCTCAATCTAACGGTATTGCGAGTGCAATGGAGCAGTCTTTTGGTATCGATCCTATGTTGATGGGTGGCATTTTAGCGGTATTACTAGGCTTAGTTATTTTAGGCGGCATTCAACGTATCGCCGCAGTGACGTCCAAAATTGTTCCAATCATGGCGATAATTTATATTGTTGGTGCGCTTGCGGTTATTTTTGCTAATTTGGGCAATTTAGGACCGGCATTTGCCTCAGTCTGGGCCGATGCGTTTACTGGTTCTGCTGCGGCAGGGGGCTTCTTAGGTGCCAGTTTGGCATATGCGTTCAACCGTGGAGTAAACCGTGGTTTGTTCTCAAATGAAGCCGGTCAAGGTTCAGCGCCGATTGCACATGCGGCAGCGAAAACCAAAGATCCTGCAGCCGAAGGTATGGTCTCAATCCTGGAGCCATTTATCGACACCATTATTATTTGTACGATTACAGGTTTGGTGATTTTATCGTCAGGCGTATGGAATGAAAAACACCACAATGTATTCGACAAAGCCGATATGCTGATTGTTTCTGGCCAGTATAGTGACCAAAATCAAGCGGATGTTGAATCTCTTTATAAATACCTGAACAACATTGACGATAAAGCGGTTACGCCATACAACGGTCGCATACAAGTCGTGAGTGGCAAAGCGATTAACTCTGATTTCACTATCATAAACTCTCGTTCAGTTGCTGAAGATGTTGTATTTAGCATTGCGTCTGAAGAAGACAGCTTTACAGGTATGGTTATTGTGGAAGAGGGTAAGCCACAAAAAGACAACCTAGTCGTATCAGGCAAATCTCTTGTGCACTCTGCGCGTTTGACTACGATTGCGTTCTCACGTGGTTTCTTTGGTGACTTTGGACAATATATTGTCTCGATTGGATTACTGTTATTTGCATTTTCGACCGCGATAGCATGGTCTTATTACGGAGATCGTGCAATGACGTATTTATTTGGGCCTAAATCCATCATGCCTTATCGCGTCGTTTACGTTGCTGGTTTCTTTATGGCAGCGTTCTCAGACACTACTTTGGTTTGGACCTTCTCAGCCGTAGCAATTGTGGTGATGACCTTGCCTAACTTATTTGGCATCTTGATGTTACGTAAAGAAATGAAAGATTCTATGAATCAATACTGGGATAAAGTTAAAGACCAGTAAGTGAGTAGCATTAAATTATACACAAAAAGCTGATATCATAGGTATCAGCTTTTTTTTCGCTTTCATCTTTGATGAACGTATCTCACTACAGTAAAGGTAACATATGCTCATTGATTGCCCTGCGTGCAAAAAGAAAATCTCCGATAAGGCTAATACGTGTCCACATTGTGGATTTGCCGTTGGCGCAGATGATGCAGATGCCATTTTGGAAAGAGAAAAACGCAAGCGCTATGACCAACATCAAAGCTTACAAACCCAATCATTCGTAGCTGTGTTAGTGTTTATTACTGGCTTTGGCTTATTGTATTGGGGAGCCCCTGAGGTTGGAGGAACGCAACATAGTATTGGTATGTTAATGTTATTTCTTGGTTTCTTATGGTACGTTGTTAATCGTGCCCGCATCGCCTTTATAAAAGCCAAAAAATTTAAATTTTAGGAGAATTGTTATGAATATAGAACAACTGGTTGCTGGAATGACTCCTGAAATTTTTACGAACTTACAAACTGCGGTTGAGACAGGTAAATGGGCAAACGGTGAAACGTTATCCGATGAACAAAAAGACAACGCTTTGCAGGCTGTCATGTTGTATCAAGCCAAAATTGCCAAAACCAATGAGCATATGACCATTGGTGAAAATGGTGAAATGGTGCACAAGAGCAAGTCTGAGTTGCGTCGAGAACTGTCGGAAGAAAGCGAAATTTTTCGCACCAAACTTTAGTTGTTGAGCGACATTTCGCCTCTTAAATTTTGTCCAAGCAATGCGATTTGCTCTTGGTAATCATCCGTTACTGATAAAACGTAATGAAGCTTTGTCAGAGCCGCTTCCGGTGTCATATCGTAGCCATTGAGCACACCAGCATCCGACAAAATTCTTCCATTTGCATAGCCATCCATGTTAACGCTGCCGTGTAAGCATTGTGTGCAGTTGAGCACAATGATGCCGTTGTCCTTGGCATTTGCTAATAGGGCTAATATTGCTTTGTTTTGTGGCGCATTGCCAACACCATAACTCAACAAGACAATCGCTTTGACGGGCTGACGTAAGAGGTTTTCCAAAATTTGCGCACTGATCCCTGGATACAAATATAATAATGCAACGGGTTGTGCCGTTATTTGAGTCATCTGCATTGTCCCTAGGCACGGGGGAGGGGAAAAGTCATTGCGTTGGATGTGAATGCCTGCTTCAATTAATGTTGGAAAGTTAGGGGAGCCAAATGCGGCAAAGCCATCTGCATCTAATTTACGGGTACGATTTCCCCGCAGTAGTTGATTGTTAAAATATAAACATACTTCGTTAATCGGATGATGTGCAGCGAGATACAAGGCATTCAACAAATTTTCTTGACCATCTGAACGCAGTTGTGCAAGAGGAATTTGTGAGCCTGTGACAATGATAGGTTTATCCAAATTGGCAAACATAAAAGACAACGCCGAAGCAGTATACGCCATAGTGTCTGTACCATGTAAGATAATGAATCCATCAAAGTCCTCATATCGTGCTACAATGTCGTTAGCAATCAGTTGCCAGTCACTGGGTTGCATGTCGGAAGAGTCCAAGAGGGTATCATATTCATGAAGCACAAATTCAGGCATTTCTGGACGAGTTAGTTCTGAAAGCTTACCAATACTGTGTTCTAAAAAGCCAGCGCTTGGCACATATCCCTGAGATGATGGCTTCATTCCAATAGTACCCCCTGTATAGGCGATATAGATCCGTTTTTTAACTGTCATATAGTGTACATACTTGGTTTGAAGTTTCTTTCTGATGATACATTCAGATAAAAAGTTTTGCTATGGTCAAAAAAAAACATCCTTTGAGGATGCTTTTTTTGTCAAGACTCATTAGAGGCAATATTATTTACTTGGGGTGAACTGTCCTACAATATCTTCGCCCGCAGCTTGTTTATCAGCGTGGTAACTGGAGCGCACCATTGGCCCACACGCTGCGTGTGTAAAGCCAATGGATTTGGCGTATTCACCTAATTCATCAAACTCAGCCGGCGTCACATACCGTTTCACTGGATAGTGATGGCGCGAAGGCTGTAAGTATTGCCCAAGAGTTAACATATCAACGTTGTGTTCACGTAAATCGTCTAAGACTTGTTGAATTTGTTCGTTGGTTTCACCCATCCCCATCATCAGTCCTGATTTAGTCGGAATGTCAGGGTGTTGCGCTTTGAATTTGCGTAATAACTCTAGTGACCATTTGTAATTTGCGCCGGGGCGACACTCGCGATATAGATCAGGGATGGTTTCTAAGTTATGGTTGAAAACGTCTGGTACGCCGTTTTTTAGGATTTCTAATGCCGTATCCATCCGACCCCGAAAATCAGGCACTAGCACTTCAATTTTGGTATTCGGGCTATGCTCGCGAATGGCATTGATACAATCAACAAAATGCTGAGCGCCACCATCGCGTAAATCGTCACGGTCAACTGACGTAATGACGACGTATTTTAGATCCATTTGAGCAATCGTCTTGGCCAGCTTTTCGGGTTCTTCAGCACTTGGCGGTAAGGGCTTTCCATGTGCCACATCACAAAATGGACAACGACGAGTGCAAATATCCCCCAAAATCATAAACGTAGCGGTACCGTGATTGAAACACTCGGCCAAATTCGGGCAGCTTGCTTCTTCACAGACAGAATGAAGATTGTTTTCACGCAGGACTTTTTTGATGTTGTCGATGCGATCCGTTGTGCGTGGAAGTTTGATCTTGATCCACTCTGGTTTACGAAGCATCTCTTCTTTTTCAGTGGGGACGATTGTCACCGGAATATATTTTACTTTCTCATCATCGCGCAGTTTGACGCCTGCTTGTGTCCGTGAGTTACTCATCAAAACCTTCTCTAAAATCTAGTGTAGGCGCTCCAATTAACGCCTTAAAACATTTTACTACAGATACTCCCACTTGTTCTAGTGGACGTTCATCGCCCAGACGATGTGCGTCAATCATTTGTAAACCAGCATAACCACAGGGATTGATCAGTTGGAAAGGGCTTAGGTCCATATTCACATTCAGAGCTAATCCATGAAAAGAACAGCCTTTGCGAATACGCAAGCCGATTGAACAAATCTTGGCTTCATTGACATAGACACCTGGGGCGTCCTTTTTGGGATAGCTCTCAATACCCGCTTGAGCTAAATGCGCCACGATTGTCTCTTCAAGAGCCGTCACGAGTTGGCGCACCCCAAGCTTACGCCGTTTGATATTGAGTAGGACGTACATCA
Organism: Glaciecola sp.; assembly: GCA_018623155.1. GTDB lineage: Bacteria > Pseudomonadota > Gammaproteobacteria > Enterobacterales > Alteromonadaceae > Opacimonas. The sequence continues at coordinate 78,219 of JAAZVZ010000002.1, read as the reverse complement.
CTTGTTGCCCTGGCCCATGATAGGTTACTTGCCCACCGCGATCCACTTTCACAATAGGAATATCGGACACATTGAGAATGTGCTCAGCTTTTCCGGCTTGTCCCTGAGTGAATACGGCATCATGCTCGACTAACCAAATTTCGTCGGAAGTCTGCTCATCTCGTCGATCAGTAAAATCTTGCATTTTTTGCCAGATTGGAGCGTATTCACAGCGCCCTAATTGGCGAACAATAATGGTATCCATAGAGAGCTACGCTTATATTACAACGCGAACCACGTCCAATGCAGAGAGTTCAGTATAAATAGACTCCATATGTGCTTTGGAAGTCACTTTCACGCTGAGCGATAGTGCGTGATAGTTACCTTTAGAACTAGGTTTTATGGCTGGATTATAATCGCCTGGAGCGAGTTGCTGTAGGCGACTGATCACCTGATCAGGGAAATCTGGCACGGCCAAACCAAGTACTTTAAATGTTTGATAGCAAGGAAACTCAAGAAGCTCGTCAAATCGGGTATCCACATCATCACCTTTAGATATAAAAAACGGCCTGATTATACACTCAGACCGTTATGAATACATCACCTCAGAGATTATTGTTCGTCACCGCTGAGTTTGAGTTTAATAAAATCAGCTGCTTTAGAGAAAAAGCCGCCTTCTTCTACACTTTGTAAAGAGACCAGTGGATATTGAGCAATGACATCATCTTCGATTTGTAAAACCAATTTGCCAACTGTCTCACCTGCAGAAAGAGGAGCCTCAAGTTTTCGGTCAAGGATAAAGTTTGCCGTTAAATTCTGTGCTTGTCCTCTAGGGATCGTAATAGAGACGTCTTGATTAATGCCCAAATCAACCGTATCTCGGTTACCCATGTAAATACGATGGGCAACGAAGCTTTCACCAGCTTGGTAAGGCTCAATGGTTTCAAAGAAACGAAATCCATAACGAAGGAGTTTTTTGTTTTCAGTTTTGCGAGCACGCTCTGATTCTGTTCCCATTACAACAGAAATCAGTCTCATGTCACCCTGGGTTGCAGAAGTAATCAGCGAGTATCCAGCATCAGAGGTGTGGCCAGTTTTAATGCCATCGACGTTGAGTGCTTTATCCCATAATAAACTATTGCGGTTAAATTGTTTAATATTGTTATATTCAAATTCTTTTTGGCTGTATAGCTGGTATTCTTCAGGGTTATCGTTGATTAAAGCCTGCGACAAAAGAGCCATATCACGAGGCGTTGTGAAATGCTCAGGATCATGTAAACCATGAGCATTCATAAAGTTAGTGCTCGACATGCCCAATTTAGCTGCATAAGCATTCATCATACTTACAAATGCATCATGACTTCCAGCAATATGTTCAGCCATTGCGACACAAGCATCATTACCTGATTGGATCACAATACCTTTCATTAAATCAGCAACGCTGACTTTTGTTCCGACTTCAATGAACATCTTGGATGAATCTGGAAAGTTTTTCGCCCAGGCGTTTTCGGAGATACTTACCATATCATTTAGAGCAATATTACCGGCTTGTAATTCTTGACCGATAACATACATCGTCATGATTTTGGTCAAGCTAGCTGGCGCGAGTTGAACATCAGCATTTTGTTCAGCAATAACATGACCAGTTTTGGCATCGATTAACAAAAAGCCTTCAGCTGCAACAGATGGTGGCGGGGGAATCACCACAATAGCATGCGCGAAGGAAACAAAGAACCAACAAAAAAGGGAGAGAAGTACTGCTTTAAACATAAACAAACCGATTTATAAGTGAACTGCAAAGATTGTAACAAGATTGTATGGACAATGTGACCTCAAAAGGACAAAAAAGTTGCTCACTTATTCGAAAACGATAAATGCTTCAGGATAGTCACTATTTTGTAAAGCCTTTAGGACGTTGGAGGCGCTCAAATAATCATCAAAAGGACCAAGCTTTAAGCGATATAGATTATTACGGGAGACGATCTTAAAATTTGTTTGATAAATTTGTTGCAAAGCACCACCAATCAACTGGATATTATCTCTATTTGTGGCAGCGATAACTTGCACAAAGTACTGCTCATGTTTTTCAGGTTCTTCGAGGGGAGAGGGGGGCAAAAATTTTGAGAGAGGGACCGGAGTGCTCTTGCCAACCGTGACTATGTTATTTTTGTCTATATGAATTACTTCGATACGAACCTTGGCCGTTCCGGAGTCTAAATAATCCAGTTCTTTTGCCGCAGCAAAAGATAAATCAATCACACGGTTATTGTGAAAAGGACCACGGTCATTGATGCGAACGATGAGTGATTTGCCATTATCTAAATTGGTTACTTTTGCATAAGAAGGTAAAGGTAAGGTTGTATGGGCAGCGGTATACTCATACATATCAAATGTTTCACCATTGGCGGTAGCATAGCCATGAAATTTTTGTCCATACCAAGAGGCAATACCCTCTTCTACAAAACCATACCCACTTAATAATGGTTGGTACGAAATGCCGGCAATTTTGTACGGGCGCAAATTTGCTAAGCGGTATGGTTCGTAACGAGGAATAATGACTGATGGCTCATGATCTGGGATGAGGACTGCGGGTGCAGAATCGACACGCTGTGCATAGCGATATGACTGAGTACAACCACTTATCAGAATGAAAAATAGTACTACCCAATACTTCATCGAGAAACAACCTTCTTTTGGGTGGCAACGGCCATCACAATGCCAAATCCTGCCAGTAAGGTCACCATAGATGTTCCACCATAGCTCACGAGTGGAAGGGGTACTCCAACGACAGGTAACAATCCACTGACCATGCCAATATTGACAAATACATAAACAAAAAAGGTCAGGGTGATACTGCCCGCTAGCAGTTTACAAAATATAAACTGGCTCCTGCCGGCAATTATCAAACCTCTTACTATGATAAACCCATACAAAGCGAGTAACAGCAAAACACCGATCAAGCCAAACTCTTCGCTGAAAACAGAGAAGATAAAATCTGTATGTCGTTCAGGCAAAAACTCCAATTGTGACTGTGAGCCTTTTAACCAGCCTTTGCCGGACAGGCCACCTGAGCCAATGGCAATCTTACTCTGTATAATGTGGTAGCCTGCGCCTAATGGGTCGCTTTCTGGATTTAAAAACGTGATCACGCGTTGTTTTTGATACGCTTTCATCAAAAAGAACCACATTACCGGAATGAAGCTGACTGCAAGGATGCCGGATATAGTAATAATTCGCCAACTTAAGCCTGCCAAAAATAAAGCAAACAACCCCGAACTAGCAATAAGTAAAGCCGTGCCAAGGTCGGGTTGTCTTGCAATCAATAGCGCTGGAATGATGACAAGTATAAAGCCAATCAACACATGTTTGAGTTTCGGGGGCAAGGGCTCTTGGCTGAGGTACCATGCAATCGCCATAGGTACAAATAATTTGAGTATTTCCGATGGTTGAAAGCGCATAAATCCCAAATCAAGCCAGCGTTGGGCACCTTTACCTTCCACGCCAACAAATAGGACGGCGATGAGGAGCAAGACACCAATCATATAAAATATAGGCGCAATAGACCGGTACAAGTGTATTGGTATTTGTGCGCAAACAAGCATGACGACCAAGCCAATTCCCAGTCTTGTTAATTGTTTCTGAATTAAGACAATGTCTTGACCACCGGCTGAGTAAATCGTGATTAACCCAGTGCCCATTAAGGCCATTAATCCTAAGATTAGCCATGGATCAATATGCAAACGCTGAAATAATTGCGACCAAAAGGAAGAGGTTGAATTAGTCACTTTTTATTACCTCGAGTTGCGAGAATAATGTAGTTGGGGCTACCCTGTCGACGAGGTAATAATCCATCACTTGTCTCGCGACGGGCGCTGCATTAGAACCACCACCACCGGCATTTTCTAAAGCGACCATTACACTAATCTGAGGTGCATCAACAGGGGCATAACCGAAATACATTGCGTTGTCTTTTAAATATTCGGCTATTTCTATATCGTCGACGTCTTCATCCTGCCCAACAGTGAATAATTGTGCAGTCCCTGTTTTGCCGCCAGATGAATACTCAGTGTCACGATACGCGCTATGAGCGGTGCCGTGAACTAGTTTGACAGTATCACGCATTGATGCACGAACATGTTCCCAATGTCTCTTATTCAACATTTTAATGGGAGGGAATTCTTTTGTACCTTGTTCGACCAATGATTCTTGCTCAAGTGAGCCACGTAGGATTTGAGGAATGTAGCGTACACCATCATTGAGTAACGTGTTTAATGAATTGAGAAGCTGAATTGGAGTGGCTGTCCAGTAACCTTGACCGATACCCACCGAAATGGTGTCCCCAATGTACCAAGGCTGGTTGAAACGAGCTTGTTTCCAACCTCTAGATGGCATATTACCATCTGTTTCTTCGACCAAATCGACTTCGGTATATAAACCAAAACCAAATTGAGTCATGTAGTCGTGAATCGTATCGATACCTAACTTGTAAGCCAGGTCATAAAAAAACGTGTCACAAGATACTTCAACTGAATATTTGACATCAACATGGCCATGCCCTGTTTTTTTCCAGTCTCGCCAGCGATGTGAAACATCGGGTAATTGAAAAAAACCTGGGTCGTGAATCTTGGTATTTTCTGATATCACCCCGTATTCAAGTCCAAGTAAAGCAAGATGAGGTTTAATTAAGGATGCGGGAGGGTATTGTCCTTGTACGGCTCGGTTTAATAATGGACGATCCGAATTTTGGATGAGTTTGTCGTATTCTTTTTGGCTGATTCCACGAACAAATAAATTGGGGTCATAACTTGGGTTCGAGTACATCGCTAGTACTTGTCCCGAATTAGGGTCTGAAACAACGACTGACCCTCTTTTATCAAGCATAATACTTTGGATGAACAGTTGAAGTTGAATATCGATGTTTAAGACTAAATCTTCACCTGGAGTAGGTTCTTCAATAGATAGAACACGTAGTTCTCGACCCTTGTTATCCACTTCCACTTGTTTGTATCCCACACTACCATGTAGCCGCTCTTCATAGTAGCGCTCAATACCTTGTTTCCCAATGAAGCGGGTGGCAGCGTAGTTTGAAGATTGCCCTTTTAATGCGATATTTTCCAAATTTTGGGTGTTGATTTTGGCAATATAGCCAAGTACGTGAGTCAAAGCATCGGCATATGGGTAGTATCTGGTCAACCCTGCTTCAACAAACATGCCAGAAAAACGATGCTGTTGAGCGGAAAACTTAGCAACCTGTTGTTCGTTAAGATTATCTAAAATAGTCACAGGTTGAAAACGACGAGCGTTTTTGATGCTGTCACGAATGTCTTCTAATTGTTCGTCATTAATGACAAGTAGTTTAGAGAGCTCGGCAACCGTTTGGTCGATATCATGGATTTGTTCTTTGACAATGCGCAAACTAAATGATGGACGGTTCTCGGCTAATAAAATACCGTTGCGATCAAAAATCAATCCGCGATTCGGCGCGATAGGGACGACTTTGATGCGATTGCCATCGGCACGTGTTTGATAGTCAGTAAAGGAGACCACTTGTAATTGATACATGTTGATCAGAAGAACTAAAAAAACAACAAAAACTAAACACACCGCAATGAATGCACGTCGAAAAAATAATTTATCTTCGGCAGTGTAATCACGGATTGCTTGACGCCGTTCAGCCATAATGTTTTATTCCCGATGATATGGATGATTTTGGTTGACAGTCCAAGCTCGATAAAGGCTTTCTGTGACGATAATCCTGACCAAAGGATGGGGCAAAGTCAACGCTGAAAGAGACCACCTTTGTTCGGCCAATGCTAAACAATTTGGGGCCAGCCCTTCCGGTCCACCGATGAGTAAACTAATATTTCGTCCGTCCATTTGCCAGTTTTGCAGCTGCTTAGCAAGTTGAGGCGTATCCCATGGACGGCCTTTGACTTCAAGCGTGACGACTTTATCTCCTTTACCAATAGCTTGATAAGTAAGCTCTCCTTCTCTTTCGAGAATACGAGCAATATCAGCATTTTTGCCGCGTTTACCGGCTGGAATTTCTTTAAAGTGCACATCAAGCTCGGGTGGAAAGCGACGTAAAAACTCACGACAACCTTCATCTACCCATGTAGGCATCTTAGTGCCAACAGCAATGATTGATATGCGCATGGATACTTCCAGTTATGCCCAAAGTTTCTCAAGCTGGAAATAGTCCCGAGACGCATCTTGCATGACGTGCAAAACAACATCACCCATATCGACAACGACCCATTCTCCGTCTTCAGTACCGGAAATGTTTAGGGGGGGAGAGCCTGCATGCTTCATTTCCATAACCACATTTTCGGCAATAGCACAAACATGGCGTTTGGAATTGCCTGAACAAATAACGAAGGCATCGGTAATTGTACTTTTACCTGCCAAATCTAACGTAATGATATCACGTGCTTTCATGTCATCTGCTTTATCGATGACAAATTCTAATAACGCTTTTAACTCCAAGAGTACCTCTAATTGTGGTGTTGGTATAGATGATGTTGTTGAATGTAGTTTAACACGCCTTGGGGGAGATATTTAGCACAGTCTTGATTGTTTTGAATAGCATGGCGAATTTGTGTTGAAGAAATCGGGTACAGCGCAGTTTGTGCAAGATAAATCTGCCCTTTTTTAAGTATACTGTCGGATTTGACCGTATTCAGATTGTGGGCGAGGTTGATGTTTTTTTGTACAGGCTTATTCCTAGGTAAAACAATTATTGTGGTTTGCTTAAGTAACAGCTGGGCTTTATGCCAGAGATGCAGATGTTGGTAACTATCTGAACCCATCACAAAAACGATGTGTTCTGATGGTGTTTTCTCAAGCCAGGACTGAACTGTATCAGCAGTGTAGGAGATACATTCCCGTTCGATTTCATCGCGAATCAGATACAGTCTGGGGAATTCGGTGACGACCTGTTCAAGCATATTGATACGATGGGTGTTTGAAATCATCTCCTTATCTTGCTTAAAGGGACTGACGAAGTTAGGCATCATACCAATTTGTGGAAAGCCAAACTCTTCACACAAACCTAAAAGCGGTTTGATATGACCAAAGTGAACTGGGTTGAAGGTGCCCCCGAAGACAACTTTCATGCTCGTTGTAATGATATCTGAGTGGCCCCTTGTGTAGTAAATAGTAAACACAAATGGGCAAGTTGAATAAAAGGTCTAGCGGTTGTTTCCGATTTGAATTGCTTATCTGCACTGGTCAATTCATTTGCAATACTGTCAAGTTGTTGTGGTTTAAGCCTTTGCAGTGCTGCTTGATACAATGGTTGGCGTTGCGGCCAAATGCCAAAACGCTGCCACTGAATGGGTTGTTGATTTTGTATCAGTGATTGAAGTTGCAATAAATTTTGCCATTCTTTGAGAAGAGACCAAATAATGACATTTGGTTCAACGCCTTCGCCCTCTAAACGTAGAAGAAGTCGTACAATAGCATCGCTGTCTCCTCTCAATACTTCATCAATAAGCTGAAATACATTAAATCGAGATTGTTCGACTACTGCATGTCGACACATGTCGAGTGTAATACGCTCTGAACCATGAAGTAACACTAGCTTCTGTACTTCTTGAGAAGCGGCAAGCATATTTCCTTCACATGCATCTGCAATAAATTGAATACATTCATGTTCAATGTTGAGCTCAGCATTTTGCATTAACCCTGTTAACCATTGCTGTAAAGCTTGTCCGGAGAGAGGGTAACAGGGCACAAATAAGCCACATTGTGCAATTGTCTTGAACCATTTAGTATTTTGTACATCTTTGCCGATCCGAGGACCGTGGATCACCAAAAGAAGGTCATCATGCAACTGTGACGCAAGCGCGATCAGTGTTTTACTGCCAGTGACTCCTGGTTTTCCCGTGGGTAGATGCAACTCAATCATTTGTTTGTCACTGAACAATGACATCGTTTGTGTTGCGTCAAACAAACTGTCCCACTCAAATTGGCTATCAGCGGTCAGTGACGTTCGTTCCGAAAATCCATTTGCTTTAGCAATATGGCGTACGCAATCCATCGCTTCAATCACTTGCTGAGGTTCATCACCAAAAATAAGCACCACATTGGGTATGTGCTTAGTTAATTGAGCGTTGAGCTGGTTCGATTTAATTTGCACACCTTACTCCATTAGCAAAGCGGTTTCATAATTTACCGCAAGCGTTCTAAGTAACTGTTCTGCAGCTTGTCCCCGCAGCTCTTGCATAATGAGCTCAAGCTCTAGAGACTTGGCTAATACCTGTTTTGGATCATCCTGATAGTCTCGCAAAATGGTTATCTCTAGTGGAATGGATGCTGAATTAACAGATAGCTGGTAACGCAAAGTATAGTTGAGTTCGTACTCGGCAACCTGCCCGGAAGCAAATACCGATAATAGTCGGCGGGTCACTTTTTCATCTTTGAGACGTAGGCGAATACTACTTTCTGAGCTCCACACTAAGTCGTTTACCATACCTAACTGTCTCAGAGATTCAGCGAAAGCCTGTGTTGACGGTTGTGATGTTAATGTTAGTTGGCGCAATTCTTGAGGCACTAAATTGGCTTGTCGTGGTGTAAAACCACAACTCGCCAAAAACAATACAACAATAACAATGAACCCAGTCTGCATCATTAATTCGCTACAATATTTAGTAATTTACCCGGGACATAAATCACTTTGCGTACGGTTTTGCCCTCGACAAATGATTGCACGTTGCCTTCAGCCATAGCGACTTTTTCTACGTCAGCTTGTGTGGCATCTGCTGAGACGGTCACTTTGGCTCTGAGTTTACCATTTACTTGTACAATAATGAGCTTTTCATCTTCAACCATGGCATCAGTATCCGCCTCAGGCCATGGGGCATTATGGACATCATTGTGCCCAAGCGCTTGCCAGAGTACATGACAAATATGCGGTGTGACAGGCGTAAGCATTAGTATTAATGACTCAATGCCTTCTCGAATTACCGTGCGGTCAACCTCAGTGTCTTTCGGAGCTTTTTGCAGTGCATTGGTCAATTCCATGATTGCAGCAATTGCCGTATTAAAGGTTTGACGTCGCTCGATATCATCACTCACTTTTGCAATTGTTTTGTGAATAATGCGGCGTAATTCACGCTGAGCTTTAGACAAATCATCTTTGTTTAATGATGCAACAGAACCATGTTGTAAGTGTTCGTGAACCAAGTTCCAAACTCTGCGTAAGAAACGATGTGCGCCTTCTACGCCAGAATCAACCCATTCTAATGTTTGTTCTGGTGGGGCTGCGAACATAGTAAAGAGTCTGACCGTATCCGCACCGTATTGATCAATGACTGATTGTGGGTCAATTCCATTATTTTTGGATTTTGACATCTTAGTCATGCCACCATGTATAACCGGTTGGCCATCTGAATTCAAAGTCGCTCCAACAATCCGTCCTTTATCATCTTTCTCTACAGTGACATCTGCGGGGGAATACCAAGTCTTTTTGCCTGCATCATCTTCACGATAAAATGAATCGGCTAGTACCATACCTTGGCAGAGAAGACGCTTATATGGTTCAGAAGATTCGACAAGACCTTCATCGCGCAATAATTTGTGGAAAAAACGCGAATATAATAGATGTAAAATGGCATGTTCAATGCCACCAACATATTGGTCCACTGGTAACCAGTAATTGGCTTCTGCTGGATCCAACATCGCATCAGATGGTGCCGAGGTATAACGTGCGTAGTACCAAGAGGACTCCATAAAGGTGTCAAAAGTGTCAGTCTCACGAGTGGCAGGTTGGCCGTTATAAGTCGTTTTGGCCCACTCCGGGTCGGCTTTTATCGGCGAGGTAACACCATCCATGACCACGTCTTCAGGAAGTCGTACGGGTAAATCTTCGGCGGGTGCTGGAACGGATTCACCATTCTCAGTGTTCAGCATTGGAATTGGAGCTCCCCAATAACGTTGTCGTGATACACCCCAGTCACGAAGACGATAATTAATTGTCTTCTTGCCGCGTGATTTGGCTTCTAACGCGTGTATGATTGCCTCAAAGGCCTGAGAAAAGTCTAATCCATCAAATTTACCTGAATTAACTAACAGACCCTTTTCTGTGTAGGCCGCTTCACCTAAATCATGTTCTTGTGCAAGTTCAATAACTTGTTTGATAGGAAGTCCATATTTATGAGCAAATTCCCAATCGCGCTGATCATGTGCGGGTACGGCCATGACTGCACCAGAACCATATTCCATTAGGACAAAGTTACCCACCCAAATCGGTACACTTTCACCTGTTAACGGATGAATTGCGTTAAATCCAGTGGACATCCCTTTCTTCTCCATTGTGGCCATGTCCGCTTCTGCCACTTTGGTGTTTTTACATTCATCGATGAATGCGGCTAGGTCAGGATTTGTTTTTGCCGCCTCTAAGGCAATCGGGTGCTGTGCGGCAACCGATACAAAAGTGACACCAAGAAGTGTATCAGGGCGCGTTGTGTATACTTCTAGTTGCTCATATCCGGCAATAGGGTGAGGTAAATCGAACTGAATATCGGCTCCTTCAGAACGCCCAATCCAGTTTTTTTGCATTGCCTTGACTTGCTCAGGCCATTGCTCTAGTTCTTCTAAGTCATCTAACAGTGCTTGGGCATAATCAGTGATTTTTATGAACCACTGTGGAATTTCTTTGCGCTCAACAACTGCACCAGAACGCCAGCCACGCCCATCGATAACCTGTTCATTGGCCAAAACGGTTTGGTCAATCGGATCCCAGTTTACCGTTGCATTTTTTTTATACACGAGCCCCTTTTCGTAAAGGCGTGTAAAGAACCACTGTTCCCAACGGTAATAGTCTGGTTGACAGGTTGCAAATTCACGCTCCCAATCATAGCCAAACCCCAGTGATTTTAACTGACCCTTCATATAGTCGATGTTGGCGTATGTCCATTTGGCAGGTGCCGTTTGATTAGCAATCGCAGCGTTTTCTGCTGGTAAGCCAAAAGCATCCCAACCCATTGGTTGCAATACATTTTTGCCTAACATACGTTGCTGACGACTGATTACATCGCCGATAGTGTAGTTTCGAACATGCCCCATGTGGAGTTTGCCACTGGGATACGGGAACATAGAAAGGCAGTAAAATTTTTCTTTATCGCTGTCAGGTTGCGCAGCAAAACATTGATGTTCTTGCCAATAATCTTGTACCGATGATTCGATTGAGTTAGGTTGATATGAAGTATTTTCAGTTGCTTGCGTCATCTTGCTTGTGCTTATCAATATACGATTTTATTTGCGCTATAGAATACACCACAGAGGCTTTATTGACTATGGTAAGCAGTGATTTTTTGACGGGTTTAGTGTAGGATTGCGCAAAAAATTAAAAAGCGCTTATACATGTCTCAATTATCTGCAGCCAAGTCATCCACGGTTATCGCATTGCAACAATCTTTACGCGTTGATCATACACAGTGTCGTGTCATTTTGACGGATGAGCAAATTGCTTATTGGCGAGAAAATGCTCAAGAAAATGGTAACGAAGTTAGGGTGTTCATCGGTCAAGAAAGAGCTAAACACGCTCTAGAATTTGGTTTAGGCATGCCCGTCAAGGGTTATAACTTGTATGTGATGGGCGAACAAGCCACTGGCCGAGCGACTTTGGTTAAAGACTATGTAGCAAAACACGCCATTAATACGGAGTTGTACGATTGGGTGTATGTTAATAACGTCAAATCAGAGCGTAGCCCAAAAGCGATAAAGATGCCAGCCGCACAGAGCGAAGCCTTTTATAAAGACATGCAAGGCTTAGTCAACCAGCTGTTAGATATGTTTCCAGCTGCCTTTGATAATCCCGGCTATCAACGCAAGAAGAGCGCGACACAAAAACATCATCAAAGCCAGTATGAAGACGCTTTAGAAACGGTCGAAAAGCAAGCGCAAGCTCATAATATTGCAATGTTTGAAGAAGAAGGCATGGTCAGTTTCATGCCAATTGTTGAAGGCAAAGCGATAAAAGAAGAGACCTTTGCCATGCTAGATGAAGGGCAACAATCGTATTTTTTAGAGCATATTACGATACTAGAGGATGCGCTTGAGGAAGCTTTAATTGAACTCCCTGTGTGGAAGAGAGAATTAGCAAAAGCATTGCGTAAGTTGAAGCAAGAAACTTCACAACAGGCAGTTAAACCACTTCTTGCCGAACTTGCACAGCGGTACACTCATTTGCCAGAGGTATCTGAATATATATTATCGTTGGAATCACACATCATTGATTCTGTTTTGTGGTTAGATGAATTAGAGGAAAAGGAAGACAAGTTTGATATTACTCAAGCTCGTGATGTCCTTGAAAGTCAGTATTTGCCAAATATCATTGTGCAACAATCTTCAGACGCATCTCCTCCCATGGTGTATGAGTCTAATCCGACATACCAAAATTTGTTCGGTCGAATTGAGTATTCGACTGCTAGTGGGAGTGTTATCAGTGATTACCGAATGATCAGTTCTGGCGCGCTACATCGAGCTAATGGTGGTTATTTGTTACTGGATGCAGATAAAATGATCGAACAACCGCACGTATGGGAGTCTTTAAAACGCGCTTTAAAGCAGAATGTTTTGCGTATCGATTTACCGCAAAAAGAGGCTGGGATGGTTAGCTCAGTTTCACTCACACCCGAATCCATCCCATTACAGATTAAATTGATTCTAATTGGTTCGCGAGACCTATTTTATGCCTTACAAGACATAGATGAAGAGTTCTCACATCTGTTTCGAGTTTTGGTCGATTTTGAATACGATATGCCGGCTGAAGATAACAATATGGTAGATTTTATTCAGCAAGTCATTACACATGCCAAGCGCTATGATTTTACAGATGTTGACCAGGAGGCATTGCGAGGCCTGATATTGCAAAGTATGCGCGATGCTGAACATCAAAATAAGATCAGCGCTCAATTTGCAGATATTTTAGAGCTCATCAACGAAGCAAGTTTTTATGCTCGCTCGCGTTTACCATGTGTGCTTGATGCGCAATTATTGAGTCAAGTGCAAGCCGCTAGGCGCTATCGAACTGGACGTGTACCTCAAACACTGCTTGATGACATTAAAGAAGGACAAATCATCATCCAAACGGCTGGAGAGACCGTTGGTACGGTGAATGGTCTAACCGTTTTGGATATTGGGACGACCACTTTTGGGACGCCTGCTAGGATCACCGCAACCGTTTATGCCGGTGCCAATGGTGTAACCGATATTGAACGCGAAGTGGAATTGGGGCAATCGATCCATTCTAAAGGCGTGATGTTGTTAACAGGGTATTTGGGTCATAAATACGCGCAACATTTTCCCTTAACCTTATCAGCAAACATCGCCCTTGAGCAATCTTATGGCTACATCGATGGCGATAGTGCTTCATTAGGTGAGTTGGTTGCATTGATCTCAGCAATAACGAGTCTACCTTGTCAACAGTCATTAGCGATTACAGGATCGATTAACCAATATGGCCAAGTGCAATCTGTGGGTGGAATTAATGAAAAAATTGAAGGTTTTTTTGCTCTGTGTCAACACCGAGGCTTAAATGGTTCGCATGGCGTGATTATCCCATATGCTAATCAGCGTCATTTGATTTTAAGCGATGAAGTTTGCCAGGCGATTGAAGCTGGGGATTTTCACGTGTATGCGGTACAAACAGTTGACCAAGCGTTGAGCTTACTGATGGGAAAAGAAGCTGGCGAACAAAATAGTAAGGGTCGTTACCCTAAAGGCAGTATTAACAGTTTGGCTTTAAGTCAACTGTACGCTATTGCTAATATTGTCAATGGTGGAGATGACGAGTAGTGGGAAAACGCACTCGTCTAAAACCTTATAAAACATGCGAGGGATGCAACACAATCGCCAGTGAATTGTTTCGAGTTCGACACAGAGGGCAAAATGATTGGGTGTTATTGTGTAAAACTTGTCAAACACAAGCTAAAACATACACTGATTACCAATATGGTGGGACCTGGAAACAGTCTAAGCGGAATTAGAGATTGCCAATGAGTAAGGTGTTAATTGTGTCACATGCCCAACCAGCAATTTGATCGAATCGTATCACTAATTTTTATTATTTGCGTGGAAGCTCTATTTTAGTGTCTTCACTTGCCTTGAACATAATAAGAGTATGGCCAATGACTTGTAGTTTTTCAGCGCCTGTCTCACGAATAATTGCGTCCATAATGAGCTTTTTTTCATCACGATCTTCTGAAGGCACTTTTACTTTGATTAATTCATGATGCGCTAGGGCGTTGTCAATTTCAGCTAAAACCCCCTCGGTAAATCCATTCCCGCCAAGTTGAACAACGGGTTTAAGTGCGTGGGCGAGTCCTTTGAGGTACTGCTTCTGTTTGTTTGATAGTGCCATATTAATACGAGTTATTTTGCATAAAGTACTTGAAAACGTGTATTCTACCTCTATCTATAATGATGTACCAATATTTTAGGCAATGACGAAGAAAAAGCATTCTGCGAGCTCTAAACGCTGGCTGACAGAACATTTTAACGACCATTATGTGCAAAAAGCGCAAAAGCAAGGTTTGCGTTCTCGAGCGGTTTTTAAACTCGAAGAAATCCAAGCGAAGGATCAGTTAATTAAACCTGGGATGACGGTAGTTGATTTGGGCGCAGCACCTGGTGGTTGGTCGCAGTTGGCAACTGAACTAGTTGGGACTCAAGGACAGGTTATTGCGTGCGATATACTCCCTATGGATCCAATAGCTGGTGTCGATTTTTTACAAGGTGACTTTCGCGAAGAAAAAGTTTTGGAAACCTTATTGAACAGAATTGGCGATAGTAGCGTAGATATTATATTGTCTGATATGGCACCAAACATGAGCGGGAACGCAAGCGTTGACCAAGCTCGTTCGATGTATTTGTGTGAACTGGCACTTGATATGTGTCGTCAGGTATTAGGTAAGAATGGTGCGTTTGCGATAAAAGTTTTTCAAGGTGAAGGCTTTGATGAGTATTTTAAAGAATTAAAACAAACATTTACCACTATAAAAACACGGAAGCCTGATTCTTCAAGAGCACGCTCTCGAGAGGTTTACTTAGTGGCAACAGGCTATAAAGTATAGTAGTCTTATACTGTAGCTGAATTTCAATCGGCTAGTTTTGACAAGAGGTTAAACACGTTGAGTGACATGGCGAAAAATCTAATTTTATGGTTGGTCATAGCAGTAGTGCTAATGGCTGTTTTTGATAACTTTTCTCCGGGCGAAAATGCTCGTCCTCAGACGGATTACACAACGTTTTTGAAAGAAGCTAATCAAGGGGCGATCCGAGAGGTCAGAATTGATTCCACTAAAAACGAAATTCGTGGCACTAAACGAACGGGCGAGACGTTTGTAACTTATATTCCATATTTTGATGACCAACTTGTTTCTGACTTGGTTAAACAAGATGTGCGTATTTTAGGCGAACCACCTCAAGAGCAATCAATATTAACTTCAATCTTTATCTCTTGGTTCCCAATGCTGCTATTGATTGGTGTATGGATATTTTTCATGCGTCAAATGCAAGGTGGCGGTGGCCGTGGTGCAATGTCTTTCGGTAAGTCAAAAGCAAGATTGTTATCGGAAGATCAAATCAAAACGACCTTTGCTGATGTAGCAGGTTGTGATGAAGCCAAAGAGGAAGTGTCTGAACTAGTTGATTTTTTGCGCGATCCCTCGAAATTCCAAAAACTAGGGGGCAAAATTCCGAAAGGCGTTTTAATGGTCGGTCCTCCTGGTACAGGTAAAACATTGCTTGCAAAAGCAATTGCTGGTGAAGCAAAAGTGCCGTTTTTTACCATTTCTGGCTCTGATTTTGTCGAAATGTTTGTGGGTGTGGGGGCGTCTCGTGTCCGTGACATGTTTGAACAAGCCAAAAAGTCAGCTCCGTGTATTATTTTCATCGACGAAATCGATGCGGTCGGTCGTCAACGTGGTGCAGGTCTTGGTGGAGGTCATGATGAGCGTGAACAAACCCTCAACCAAATGCTTGTTGAGATGGATGGTTTTGAAGGTCACGAAGGGATCATAGTGATAGCGGCGACAAACCGCCCTGATGTATTGGACCCAGCATTGCTTCGTCCGGGACGCTTTGACCGTCAAGTTGTGGTTGGATTACCTGATATTCGCGGCCGTGAACATATTCTTAAAGTCCACATGCGTAAAGTCCCTATTGGTGATGATGTCGAGCCTGCAGTCATTGCACGAGGTACGCCTGGTTTCTCTGGTGCGGACTTAGCTAACTTAGTCAATGAAGCGGCTTTGTTCGCTGCGCGTTCCAATAGCAGGTTAGTGCACATGGAGCAGTTTGAAAAAGCCAAAGATAAGATCATGATGGGTGCAGAGCGCAAGACCATGGTGATGTCTGAATCTGAAAAAGAAATGACGGCTTATCACGAGGCTGGACATGCGATTGTCGGTCGTATCGTGCCTGAGCATGACCCAGTTTATAAGGTATCTATTATCCCTCGTGGTCGTGCGTTAGGTGTCACAATGTATTTACCTGAGAAAGATCGTGTATCTCATTCAAAGCAACACTTAGAAAGTATGATTTCTTCATTATATGGTGGTCGTCTAGCTGAAGCCATTATCTATGGTGACGAAAAAGTGACTACTGGCGCCTCTAACGACATTGAACGTGCAACGGATATTGCTCGCAAGATGGTGACACAGTGGGGGCTATCAGAAGTTATGGGGCCGCAACTATTTGCTGAGGAAGAAGGCGAGGTGTTTCTTGGCCGTTCAGCTTCAAAATCTTCGTCTATGTCTGATGATACGGCAAAAGCAATTGACGTTGAAATTAAGAAGATCTTGGATCGTAATTATGCGCGTGCCGAGCAGATTCTTAAAGATAATGAAGATATTTTGCATACCATGAAGGATGCATTAATGAAGTATGAAACCATTGATGCCTTACAAATCGATGATTTGATGGCTCGGGTTGATGTACGACCACCAGCAGACTGGGAGCGTCGTGATAACAAGCCTGATAACAATGACGGTGGCACCACTACTTTAGATGATAAAGGTAATGATGAACCTGTGGGTAAACCCGGTGATTTGCCGCACTAGTTTATAAACAATGATAAAAACGCCGGCTAAGCCGGCGTTTATTGCTTAATAGGGATATCGCAATGGACTTTTCTAAAGTTTCTCATAACTTTCAAACCCCAGTTGTTATGGGGATATTAAATGTCACACCTGACTCATTCTCTGATGGTGGTCAATTTGACTCAGTGGATGCCGCATTAAAACAAGCTCGACAAATGATTGCGGACGGCGCCAATATGATTGATATTGGTGGAGAGTCCACTCGACCAGGTGCTCAACCTGTCTCAGCAGAAGACGAAATTACTCGTGTCGTGCCAGTTATACAAGCTCTGCGCAAAGAGTTTGATGGAGTGATTTCTATTGATACGAATAAAGCACAAGTCATGTCCGCTGCGGTTAATGCGGGGGCAGACATGATCAATGATGTATGTGCTCTACAACAATCAGGGGCACTTGAAACGGCAGCGTCACTTAATGTGCCTGTTTGTTTAATGCATATGCAAGGTGAACCTCGAACCATGCAAGATAACCCAACCTACGAGTCGGTTGTCGGTGACGTGTATGATTTTTTGCAACAGCGTATTGATGCGTGTGTGCAAGCGGGGATTTCAATAGACCGTATTATGGTAGATCCAGGATTTGGTTTTGGTAAATCTCTAGAACATAATTACCAATTACTCAAACATCTTAATAAGTTCCAATATCTCAATGTCCCTGTTCTTGCCGGTATGTCACGCAAATCAATGATTGGCAAGTTATTGGATCGAGATACACCTGAACGTTTGGCAGGAAGCCTTGCATGTGCTATGTTAGCGTGCGTCAAAGGTGCTAGTATTCTTCGGGTACATGATGTGGCCGAGACAAGCGATTTGGTCACCATTTTCAATCAGACTAATTCAGTCGAATAATTTTCTTTAGGTAGTAAGCGTTCATGAGTCAACGAAAATATTTTGGTACTGACGGCATCCGTGGTCGTGTCGGTGAGTCAGCCATCAACCCAGAATTCATTACCAAGTTAGGCTGGGCAGCGGGTAAGGTACTTGCAGGGAAAGGCACAAATAAAATATTAATTGGCAAAGACACTCGTCTTTCTGGATATATGTTGGAATCGGCATTAGAAGCTGGTTTGTCTGCTGCGGGGTTAAATGTTGGTCTTTTGGGCCCCATGCCAACCCCAGCGATAGCTTATCTAACCAAAACGTTTCGCTCAGAAGCCGGTATTGTGATCAGTGCATCTCATAACCCTTATTATGATAATGGCATCAAATTTTTCTCAGCAAATGGTTTCAAGCTAGATGATGACGTTGAGTTAGCCATTGAAGCCATGCTGGATCGACCAATGGAATGTGTGGCAGCAGATAAGTTCGGAAAAGCTGTGCGAATTGACGATGCTGCAGGTCGATATATAGAATTTTGCAAAGGTTCGTTTCCGTCTGAGTTATCGCTTAAGGGAATGAAGATCGTCGTGGATTGTGCTCACGGCGCAACCTATCACATTGCCCCAAACGTCCTGAGCGAGTTGGGCGCAGAAGTCGTGACCATTGGCTCATCACCCAATGGTACCAATATCAACCATAAAGTCGGCGCAACGTCCATGAAAGCCTGTGCTGAGGCTGTACTTGAACACGAAGCTGATTTAGGTTTTGCTTTGGATGGTGATGGTGACCGAATTATGTTAGTTGATCACAAAGGTAATGTTATAGATGGTGATCAAATATTATTTATTATAGCTCGCGATGCCTTGAAGTCTGGTCGGTTAAGAGGCGGCGTAGTGGGTACTCAGATGTCGAATTTGGGCTTAGAATTGGCTCTTGAACAACTTGGCATCCCATTTAAGCGCAGTAAGGTTGGCGATCGTTATGTGATGGAATTATTACAGGAAAATGGTTGGCATATAGGCGGAGAAGGTTCCGGTCATATTCTTAATTTGTTGGCTACGTCTACCGGCGATGGTATTGTCGCAGGTTTACAAGTCATCACTGCAATGTTACGAAACAATATGAGTTTGTATGCGTTGGCTAGTGGGATGAAAAAATTTCCTCAAACGCTCATAAATGTCCGTTACTCAGATGATACGCAAGACTTTATATCCAATTCATCGGTACAGGATGCCGTCGCAATGGCAGAAGCTAGTATGGGCGAATCAGGTCGTGTCTTATTACGCAAAAGCGGTACCGAACCATTAATTCGAGTGATGGTTGAAGCTGAAGACGATAATGTTGCGAAACAAAATGCTCAGCAAATAGCCGCTGTCGTTGAAGAAGTGAGCAAAGCATAAGTATTTATGTATTTTGTTCTTGTATAAATGGGTTGGCTTGGGTATCATCTCGCGCTTGTGAACTCTTGCAAGGAAGACAAAGATGGCTCAACGCCGCAAGCTAGTCGCTGGTAATTGGAAACTCAATGGCTCATTATCTTTGGTCTCATTATTTGAGAAAGGACTGGATAATGTAAACCTTCCTAATGTTGACGTAGTGATTTGTCCTCCAGCGGTATATATACCGTCATTTAAGTCAGGACCCGTATTAGGTGGTCAAAACTTGGCAGTTAATGATTGCGGTGCGTTTACTGGTGAAATTTCTGGTGAACAACTTGCTAGTGTCGGTGCTAAGTATGTCATTGTAGGTCATTCTGAACGCAGAGAACTGTTTTTTGAAGATAACCAACTGGTTGCAGCGAAGTTTGCCAGAGCACAAAACGCAGGTTTGGTTCCCATACTATGCGTAGGTGAATCGTTAGAAACCAGAAAATCAGGCGACTTATTTGCCTTTATTAATGCACAATTACAAGCAGTGCTTGATCTTGTTGGCATTAGCGGTTTTACTAATGCTATTGTTGCATATGAGCCTATATGGGCAATTGGAACAGGCGAAACAGCAACGCCAGCTCAGGCACAAGAAGTGCACGAGTTTATTAGAGCATGGTTTGCTAAACATGACCAAGCGTGTGCTGAGTCAGTAAAAATACTATACGGTGGCAGTGTGAATGCATCTACTGCACCAGAACTGTTTGCTCAACCAGATATAGACGGTGGTCTCGTCGGTGGAGCAAGTTTAAAATTAGAAGAATTTATAACCATTTGCACAGCTGCAAATAAATAGAGGTTTACATGTTACAAGAAGTTTTGATTGTGGCTTACTTGATCGTCGCACTTGGCTTGATTGGTTTAGTCCTTATTCAACAAGGTAAAGGTGCCGATATGGGCGCTTCTTTCGGCGGCGGCGGTTCAAATACCGTATTTGGTTCGTCTGGTTCTGGTAATTTCTTAACCAGAACAACGGCGATTTTAGCGACCTTTTTCTTTGTTATTTGTTTGTTACTTGGAAATTTGACAGCAGGTACTGAAAAGGCTGTTGACGAGTTCGAGAACATTGAAGTGCCTGTTTCTACAGCGCCTGTTATGTCTGGTAATTCTGATGTGCCGGTTTCTGATATGCCAGTGCAGCAGTCCATACCAGCTTCAGATGTCCCGGTTACAACTGAAGAAAACAAAAAAGATTCAGGCGATAAACCAGGACAATAAATGACTATTTTTGCGGAAGTGGTGGAATTGGTAGACACGCCATCTTGAGGGGGTGGTGAGCTATGCTCGTGCGGGTTCAAGTCCCGCTTTCCGCACCAACTTAAAATACGAGCGAAAGCTCGTTTTTTTTTGAGTCATTCTACTTACTTGATAATGCTCTAGCTAACGCAAGCATAACATCATTTTGTGAGCCAATTTTTACCCACATTACAGCACCAGACTTATGTTCATATGGAACAGGTTGTGCAAAAGCAATGACCTCATCTAGCTCTAACGCAATATGATGCTTAAAGTCATTTTGATTAATTTGTTTAGCCAATACACCATGCTTATGCTTATTGTTTTTTAATTCTTCTTTAGATAGAGGGCCATGATATTCAATAATTTTGGCAACACCCGCTATGGTTTTTGACCCTTTCGCGATCAGTCCTATATAACCTTTTTTGTTAAACTTATTGGTCCGTAGTTCCCAGCAATATTTTCCATTTACGATATCTTGAAGTTTATGTTTTTCAAAAATTAACGCACCATTTTCTTTAATTTGGCTTAACATCAATTCTATTTGTGGTGATACAGATGTGGAAGTTTTCTTGACTTTCCTTTGGCTCTCTTTTGTAAGATGCTTTTTTATTATGATCTGCTTTTCACTATTATTGTAACGTTTGTCATAAAAATAGATCGCATACAATGTGAGTAAAACTAACAAGGTAATGATTGCAAGTGACATGTCTAGTCCGGTTTAATAAGAAAGTATTTATAGATTAGCAAAAGAAGTGCCATACATTTAAGTTGTTGAAATTTAATGTGAATTTAATTATTTTTGTCTGGGTTTGTAAAAAAAATCGACAAGGTATTTATTGTTTTAAGCCACACTCCCAATATTTTTGGTTTGTGTATTATTGTCACGGTTCGCAATGGCTTCTTGCAAATCAAAGTTATCTAGCAACAACATTAGATCCGCAATAGCGCCTCGGAACTCTATGCATAATGGTTCGGAATATTTGATTTTTTTCAAAGTACAACGATGTTCAAATCGATAAATTTTATCTAATACAGTTTTGAGCTGTCTTATTGAGGTGACATCTAGTTGTGGAAGGTTCATTTGCTCTTGAAAGGTTTGGTGAAATTGCGCTACACGTTTTTGTGCGTCTTTAATCCGGTTCATAGTTGCCTCGTTACTTCTTTAGACAAAAAGCATAATGCAATTAGTAAGCCGTTTTTTAAGTGATTGAAATTATTGGTTATTGTTTGGTGTTCTAATCAGATATGTAAAAAAATTAGACACTTGTAATGTGGGCTTTAGTTAAATCAGTTGGTCTGGATTTGGTGTTGAGATCATTCAATCTTTGCTGAATGATAATCAGTTCAAGATCAGTACTACGGTAGCGCTGTGCCAAGATGTGCAACTCTTTTTGTTCGAGGTCCTTGAGACAGGCACAGAAAAACTGAATAGCACGTTGCTGACGTACACGTTTAATCGTGGCAAAAATATACAATGCGATAAGGAAGAGTAACAATGCAAGGAAACCTGCAGAAATTGAGATTTGTCCGATGACCGCATAACCAGAGATAACGATAAACGTACTGCATATCGCATATAAACTCATGTACTCAATCCAAGAGGGAGTACTTTTGAAGTCATCGATGCGATATAAAATCATCTGCTTAATCTTCGTTTATCTGATATTGCTATATTAAATATAAGTAAAAAGTTGTTATTGTGACATAACACTTTGGAATTAATTCTTACGGCATTAGGTTTAGATTCTGATGTCTATGGGTATTTTTTGTATTTTATGAGCCTAAACATGGCTTATTGTTGGAATGTTTCATATAATGTGCGCGCGTTAAAAAGCAAAAAATTTAAATTTAGATAGACATTAGATATATAAAAAGGATAAATAGTGACTCCTATTACTACTTCTTTTCAGTATGGTCAGCATACTGTCACATTAGAAACTGGCGTAATTGCACGTCAAGCTACTGCCGCTGTAATGGCAAGTATGGACGATACATCTGTTTTAGTAACGGTTGTTGGCAAAAAAGAAGCCAAAGCAGACCAGGATTTTTTTCCGTTAACAGTAAATTATCAAGAGAAAGCTTATGCTGCAGGTAAGATTCCTGGCGGCTTCTTCAAACGCGAAGGCAGACCTTCTGAAGGCGAAACATTAATCGCTCGTCTGATTGACCGTCCAATTCGTCCACTTTTCCCAGAAGGATTCAAAAACGAAGTTCAAGTGGTTATTACAGTCGTTTCTGCTAACCCTGAAATTCCAACTGACATCGTTTCTATGATTGGTACTTCTGCAGCATTGGCCATATCAGGCATTCCATTTAACGGTCCAATAGGCGCCGCGCGCGTGGGTTATCAAAACGGTGAATACATTTTAAATACGCGCACATCAGAAATGGAAGCTAGCCAACTTGATTTAGTTGTAGCAGGTACACAATCTGCAGTGTTAATGGTTGAATCTGAAGCCGATGTTTTGTCTGAAGAAACCATGCTTGGTGCGGTTGTATATGGCCATGAGCAATCACAGACAGTAATTAATGCCGTGAATGAGTTCGCAGCCAAAGTCGCTACACCAAAGTGGGATTGGCAACCAGAAGCTGAGAACACAGAACTTAAAAATAAAGTTGCGGAACTTGCCAAAGAAGGCATGACTGCTGCGTATCAAATCTCTGATAA
Source organism: Glaciecola sp. (assembly GCA_018623155.1). GTDB lineage: Bacteria > Pseudomonadota > Gammaproteobacteria > Enterobacterales > Alteromonadaceae > Opacimonas. The sequence continues at coordinate 54,983 of JAAZVZ010000002.1, read as the reverse complement.
GCTGGAGCGTAAAGCCGCTGTAGAAACCGTAACAGCTAAAGCGCTAGAGGCAATCCTAGCAGAAGATGAGTCACAGGATGCAAAAGAGGTTTCTAACCTCCTACACGATCTTGAGTCTGATGTGGTACGTTCACGCATTCTTGCCGGTGAGCCACGCATTGATGGCCGTGATCCAGCTATGATTCGCGCATTAGATGTTGCAACAGGCTTATTACCTCGAACACACGGTTCTGCGTTATTTACCCGTGGTGAAACCCAAGCGATTGTTGCAGCGACTCTAGGTACAGAACGCGATGCACAGATGATTGATGAGTTAGGTGGCGTCACCAACTCTCGTTTTATGTTGCACTATAATTTCCCTCCATACTGTGTCGGTGAAACCGGAATGATTGGTTCTCCTAAGCGTCGTGAAATTGGTCACGGTCGTTTGGCTAAACGTGGTATTCAAGCTGTTATGCCTTCAATGGAAGAATTTCCATATGTTGTTCGCGTTGTCTCTGAAATCACAGAATCAAACGGTTCATCTTCTATGGCGTCTGTTTGTGGTACTTCACTTGCGCTTATGGATGCGGGTGTACCGATTAAAGCTTCTGTTGCAGGTATTGCGATGGGCTTAGTTAAATCAGATGATAACTTTGTCGTATTATCAGACATTTTGGGTGATGAAGATCACCTTGGTGATATGGACTTTAAAGTTGCTGGTACTGCAGAAGGTGTTACTGCTTTACAAATGGACATCAAGATTGAAGGTATCACTCAAGAGATTATGCAGATTGCATTAAAACAAGCTAAAGAAGCGCGTTTGCACATTCTTGGCGTGATGGACCAGGCGATTCAAGGCCATCGTGAAGAATTATCGGAATTTGCTCCACGTATCTACACAATGAAGGTTGAATCGGACAAGATCCGTGATGTGATTGGTAAAGGTGGTGCAACTATCCGTTCGATTACAGAAGAGTCAGATACCAACATCGAAATCGAAGATGACGGTACAATCAAGATTTTTGCAACAGAAAAAGCCAAAGCTGATATTGCCATTGCTCGTATCGAAGCCGTTACAGCAGAGATTGAAGTAGGCAAAGTTTATACTGGTAAGGTAGCAAGAATTGCTGATTTTGGTGCTTTTGTTGAAGTATTACCAGGTAAAGATGGCTTGGTTCATATTTCGCAAATTGCACATGAGCGTGTTGCTAAGGTTACTGATTACTTAAGCGAAGGACAAGAAGTCCAAGTCAAAGTAATGGAAATTGACCGTCAAAACCGCGTTCGTTTAAGCATGAAAGAACTGATCGAAAAGCCAGTTCAAGAAGCGCCTAAAGACGATGCTCCTGAAGCTGAATAAGCTTTAGCAAGGTATTATAGAACCATCGCAGGGTAAATGCTCTGTGATGGTTTTTTTATATCAGGTTTTTTTGCTAATCATCGCTGATTTTGCGATGATTTGGTTACAAGACAAAAACAAAGGTTCATTGTGTTCAAATTTTCCATCCTGTTAGTTGTGGCAAGTTCAGTTTTTTTAGGTGGTTGTTATTCAACTGAACCTAACGCTATAGCATCTCCCTCTGCGACATTAGGCAATCTTGTTTTAGCTGAACCCGCTGCCCCGAGTTATCGTGCACAACGCGCACTTGCTCAATTCAATCAAATTGTATTGAATGGCAAACTCAGTGATGATGAGCGAGCACAACTTTTGTTTCAAAGAGGTTTAGTCCACGACAGTTTGGGGCTGGGTGCGCTGGCACATAATGATTATCTTCAGGCAATCCGACTACAGCCACTTATGTCTGAAGCATATAACTCCTTAGGCATACACTACACTACCTTGGGTAATTTTGATGAAGCATATGATGCTTTGGATGCAACGCTGGATATGGATCCTAGTTATGCTTTTGCGTATTTTAACCGAGGACTAACGGCTTATTACCATGAGCGATATGAATTGAGTTACCAAGACTTTTCGACGTATTTTGAACTTGATAATTTGGACCCGTTACGGAGTCTATGGCGTTATTTTGCCGCCGTTAAGTACGACGCTCAAAGCGCTCACACTGAGTTGCAGACTGCGCTAGAAGACTTGCCAGAGTCGAATTGGTCACGTCGTATTGTCAGTTTCTTTCTAGGTCAACTTTCACAAAATGAATTGTTAGACTCAGTGGTCAACGGAATTGAAAATCAGCAACAATTGAATGAGCGTTTGTGCGAGTTATATTTTTATTTAGGCAAATATCACGTACAACAAGGTAACTCCTCAATTGCCAATAACTTTTTTAAACTATCATTAAGCACCAACATTTATGAGTTTGTGGAATATCGCTTTGCCCGGATAGAGTTGAATAAATTACGTGAACAAGAAGCGTTATAAATACTTTTTTTTCATATTCCTTTTGTGCACGGCATCGCATACAGTTCGTTCTGCAGACCACTCTATTTTACCTCTTCATGTTGATAGATTTATTCAGGACTGCCAGCAACGCATCCATTTCAAGGTAAAGTCTGCGGAGCACTTTTTATCTGCACTGCGTTGGTACAATCAATATGTGTTTGATCAAAACCTGGCATTTTTACCCACATGTTTTGATGTGCCTACTACTGTTAACAGTGCAGAAGATGATGCAGGTTTAAATAGTCTACCAAAGCAGTTCGATGCTCAGGTTGTTTTTGTTGATCATACAAAAGCCTTCGTTCGCGGCAATAAGCTTCATATAAACGCAACCCACCCATACCATGTATTCATCCATGAGTTGGCGCATTTAGTATACTTTGCTGATGAGTACGTTCTTTCTGATAGGCTGCTGGCACAACAGTGTGATTTGGAAGGCTACGCCAACAAGAGACCATCTAATTATTCAAGTGATGAGGATTACATCTGGGTTTTGCTTGAGCAACTTGGAGGGATCATTATTGATGAACAATGCTCTGAATTTACAGGAAAGCGTTGGGTTAAAATAAAAAACGATAAATGGCATTTTTTACAGTATTCCGACTTGAGTTATATTCCACGTATTTATCAACATATCTGGCAATTTCGTTTGCAAGACCGACCGTAAAAATGAGTTAAATCCCTATTGCGAGTACTTTGCCTTGTATTCATCAACCCATAGAGCTGTAGCACCACATACTGCTATTGGCATGACGATAAAATTCACGATTGGAATCAGTGAGAATATACTCACCATAATGCCAAATTGAAACGTCAATGGTTTGTTAGTGCGAAGCGCATTTTTCATTGGAGTAAACCCAACTTTGTGATTATCAAATGGATAATCAATATACTGCAGGGCCATCATCCAAGCATTAAATAAAAACCATAAAACTTGGCCCACAACAGGAACAAAAAACAACACAATAAAAATCATAGCTCGAGGGATATAATAGAGTAATTTTCTTGCTTCACGCACCAAAGTTCGTGGAATGTCTTTGAATGCATCGATCAACCCAGCATCGCCCAATGACTGTCCGGTTAGATGTGCTTCTACTTTTTGGGCTAATAAGCCATTAAAAGGTGCTGCAATCCAGTTCGCTAGTGTCCCAAAAATCAATGCAAATACCAATAGAACGGTAATCACGGCCAATGGCCATAAAACGTAAACCAGACCTTCTTTAATAAAACCAAACCAATCGGGAATAAGGTCAATTACCGCTTGGATGGCGCTGCCCATTTCACCGAATAAATAAACGAAAGCAGAAATAAATAACACAATATTTATGGCGAGAGGCACAAAAACGAACCGCTTAAGCCCTTTGGTTTTAATAAGTCGAGCGCCCGATAAAAAATACTCAAAGCCAGAATATGAACGTTGCTGATACATGTTAATGATGATTGTTTGTGATGAGTATTATTATACTCAGGTTTTGCATTAGGTGTGTGGCGAATTGTAACATTGTATAAATGCCAAGTTCTTGATAGATTATAATCAGTATAATAATGATAAATCCTAAACAACGACTATGCGGTTAAAGCGAATCAAACTCGCTGGATTCAAATCCTTTGTGGACCCCACAAATATTCCTTTTCCTGGGGAGATGACAGCGATCGTGGGCCCCAATGGTTGTGGTAAGTCGAATGTAATCGATGCCGTGCGTTGGGTGTTAGGGGAAAGTTCAGCGAAGAACTTGCGCGGCGATGCAATGACGGATGTCATTTTCAATGGCTCATCTGCACGAAAGCCAGTGGGACAATGTTCAGTAGAATTGGTTTTTGATAATACGTCTAATCGGATCGGTGGTGAGTATGCAAAATACAACGAACTTTCAGTCAAACGTGTCGTAACTCGAGATGCGCAATCCTTTTACTACTTAAATAATTCTAAATGTCGTCGTCGTGATGTCACCGATATCTTCTTAGGAACTGGGTTGGGACCTCGCAGTTATGCCATCATAGAGCAAGGCATGATATCGCGTTTAATTGAGTCCAAACCTCAAGAACTCAGAGTCTTCATTGAAGAAGCTGCAGGTGTCTCTAAATACAAAGAACGACGCAAAGAAACACTCAATAGAATCAAGCATACGCAAGAAAACCTTGAGAGGTTGGATGATGTTCGTGCTGAACTAGGTGTGCAAATTGACAAGCTGCAACGTCAAGCATCTGCGGCTCGACGATATACAGATTTAAAACAACAACAACGAACGTTACAACACGATTTACTTGCGCTTAAATGGGTACAGCAAGCCGATAAGATTGAGCAAACTCAACAGCATATAGATGCCTTGACTAATGAACTGGAGGCATATAAATCAAAAGAGCAGGGCGATCATACCCAACTTGTGCAAAAGCAAGTCCAACAGCAAGAAGCACAAGAGCAGTTGTCAGATTTACAAGAACAAAAATTTAAGCTTGTGACTCAAATTACCCGTTTGGAGCAAGACAAAAAATATCAAAGCGAACGGATCCGTCAAATCGAACAAAACATCCAGCAAGTCCAATACCAATTAGATGCACAGCAGCAAGGTTTTGCCGGATTAACCGAACAGGCTCAAGACGCGCAAGCGGTTTTGGACGAGCTTCTACCAGAGTCATTAATGCTCAAAGAACAGTTACATGAGCATCAACAAGCTTTACAAGAGGCAAAATCAGAGCTATCTGAGTTTTTGCGAAGTAGCCAAAATACTGCGAATCAATATCAAGATATAAAAAATCAAGTAGCAGCCAAACACAGTCAAATTCAAGCACTGCTATCAGTCCAGCTCAGGAATCAAACTCGACATACTGAGTTGGAGCAACAAACACAAGAGCTGTTACAAGAGATTGACGCTTTGTCATTTCAGCTTGCGGAGCAGAAAGAGATAAGTGATGAAGCTATGCATCAGCATACTGAGGCGCAACAAAATCAAGCATCACTAGAGCATCAATTAAATACGTGCCAACAGCGATTAAAGCAATCCCAAGAGGCGTTTAATGAGTGTGATAGAGCGTATCAGTCCGCAATTATTGAACATGACACGCTATGCAAATTTAGGATGCAACAAAAAGATGCCTTACCGGATGTCATTCAAGCTCATTGTCAGTCATTTAGTGAGTATTTTAAGGTTGCTGCTGATGGCATCGAACACATTGACCAATGGCTGAGTACCTTACCTACATTGGTGGTGGTGAGTATTTCAAGACAACAGTTCATTGAGCTGCTGCAGACTCACCAGATAATACCTGTTGGGTATGGGTTTTGTTTTATCGATGAATTTACTCAAAACAGCCAACAAGGTTTGGCAAGGTTTGTTCAAGCTAAAGCTGTACCACGTATTTTATCTGTGACCGATGTACAAGATTCAATTAGTGCTTTTGGGGCTAACGACCTGTTATATTTTTCTGCGACTAGCAGCGAAACTGGGGCACTTGCAAGAGAGCAAAAAATCAACGAGTTGGGACAAAAGATAGAATCTACGGCAGTCCAAAAAGACGCACTAGAAAACGAACTTTCCCTCGAAATAGAGCGAGAAATGGCTTTAAAGACAGAGCTTGAAAGTCTGCAAAATATTGAACGCAATGCGCAACAACACGTTATGCAGGCCGCTCAAGTGTTGCAACAATTGAGTTTAAAAACAGAGCATACGCAGCAAACTCATTCGCGGTGTCAGGAAATGTTACTTGAAGCACAGGACAGTGTAGAGCAGGAGCAAATGAATTTGAGCCTGCTCAATGAAGAAATCGCAGAGTTGGAACTACAGTTGGAAGATTACAGTGGCGTTCATGAACAATTTGGTGAACGGCAACTTCAGTTACAAGCTAAAGTTGATGAATTGCAATCTTCGGTAGAGCAGCAACAGGCGGTTGCTCATCAAGCTGAGCTCAATGTCCAACAAGCCCAATCTAGTGCGCATTATCTACAACAAACCTTATCAAGTCATGAAGAACAGATTTCTGAAAAGCAGCTTCAACTCGAGCAACTTAATGAGTCCTTAATATTACTAAACGAACCGGAACATGACGAGACCAATGAGCTACAAAGCCTTTTGGAGGCACAAGCTGAAGTTGAAGAGCAGATTTTGATTGTGCAACAAAACATGGCCAACATTGATGAGGAAATAAAAGTACTCGAGCAAGGTGCCTCGGGTTACCGCAATCAATTACAGCAACTTAACGACAAAATACAATCGGCAAAACTTGAATTAGAAGGGCACAATGTGCGTGCCGCTGGTTTTGTTGAGCAACTCGCTCAACATAATGCCAACTTAAAAGATCTTATTCCTAACCTCGACCGTGATGCAGATATAGCTGCTTGGGAAGATGAACTCGGTCAAATTGGTCAAAAAATTCAACGACTCGGCGCAGTTAACTTAGCGGCTGTAGATGAGTATGAGGTGCAATCAGAGCGAAAAAGCCATCTTGACGAACAATTCACCGATTTGTCTGCAGCATTAGAGACTTTAGAAACGGCTATGCGCAAAATCGATCACGAAACCAAAACCCGCTTCAAAAGTACCTTCGAACAGGTTAACAATGACCTTAAAATGCTTTTCCCTAAAGTGTTTGGTGGCGGTGCGGCGTATCTAGAGTTAACCGGAGACGATATGTTGGATACTGGAGTGACAATCATGGCACGTCCTCCAGGTAAGAAAAATAGCACAATTCATTTATTATCTGGTGGAGAAAAAGCGCTAACCGCATTATCATTAGTGTTTGCTATTTTCCGTCTAAATCCAGCACCATTTTGTTTGCTTGATGAGGTTGATGCTCCGCTCGATGATGCGAATGTAGGACGTTTTTGTAAACTCGTCAGTGAAATGTCTAAGACGGTACAATTTATTTATATTTCGCATAACAAAATTGCAATGGAAATGGCCACGCATTTGACCGGTGTAACAATGGCTGAACCGGGTGTATCTCGAATGGTATCAGTTGATTTGGAAGAAGCTGTGGCGATTGTTGAAGCATAAAAGAGGTTTTAATGGATAACTTACGTTTGGTGTTAATTGTACTAGGTGGTGTAGCCATTTTAGGTTTGCTGCTGCATGGACTTTATGTGATGCGCAAAAACAACACCCCTAGAGAACAATTAGGCAACGGCGATGATGGCAAGTCACCACCATCAACGGACTTCTCTAAACCTCAAAGAGTCGAACCTCAGCTTGATGCTCAAGGTTTTGATGAGTTTGGCGTCGGAACTGCTCGTGTCGTCACCACTCAGTCTGTGCCAGAAAATACGGATGTTGGTACTCAAGCCGAAGAAACCCCCTCACTTGAGTCAGATAACATTGATACAGACCTCTCGGATAATGTGCAAGATGAACATTGGGATGAGATCCCTACTATTAGCTCTCTTGAAGAAGTCCCCAATGCACCGGACAACTTACCCGTCAATGACGATGGACCTCAGTACGCACCTGCCGTATCGAATCCAAAGCCAGCTGAACATTATCAGAATAAAGTGAAAGCCAGTGAGCCATCGGTTGAACCTGATATTACCATCACACCTCCGCCAGCGGAGTTTGTGCAAACAGAGTCGTCGCATAACCAAACAGGCTCACCATTAGAGCCGAGTGATAACGAACCTGCTGTATCTCCAAGCAGTTCGTCAAATGAACCAGAATCTCCAATACAAGAACCGGTTACCAATGTGCCAGCGGTTACAAAAGATGCACCCCAAAAATCCCAAACGAAGGCTAAAGCATCATTAGCCAGTATGTTGTTTGGATCACGCACTAAGGTTGGGAAGAAGAAGCAAAAAGTAGATGAAAATCAATTTAGCATTGATTTTGATTCGGTTGATCCCGTTTTAAATGAGGCAAAGGAACAAGCACGTTCTGAGCAAAGCGATATTACTCAAGCGCCTAAATATGACCCCAATATTCCACCAGAAGTTCTCTGTATCAGTGTTAAAGCTCAACCTGAACAATATATCACTGGAGCGAGGTTGTTGCCTTTGTTGCTCACGTTAGGTCTTAAATTTGGAGATTCGGATATTTTCCATCGACACGTGAATAACAACGGTAAAGGTCCTGTACTGTTCAGCTTAGCAAATATGTTTAAACCTGGCGTTTTCGATATTCATCACATGGAGACGTTTGAAACGAAAGGGGTGACGTTGTTTATGACATTGCCAATGGAAAGCGATGCTCATCAAGTTTTTAATATGATGCACAATGCAGCGCGCAAAATTGCCGATGAATTTGATGCCCGATTATTGGATGAAGCACGTCAAGAATTAACCGTTTCAGGTTTACCTCAATATGTTGAGCGTATTCGTGATTTTGAAAAACGTCGCTTACTAGGATAAGAGTGTGGCAGATTTGTTGACCCTTGCTCGTATTGACGAGTTGACAGCGCTTCTTAATCGATACAATCAAGAATACTATGAATTAGACGCACCTTCGGTACCTGATGTTCAGTACGATAGGCTAATGCGCGAGTTACAACAACTGGAAGCTGAGTATCCTGATTTGCAAGCTCCAGATAGTCCGACTCTTCGAGTGGGAGGCAAAGCCATTACCGCTTTCTCGCAAGTGACTCATGAGCAACCTATGTTGTCACTTGATAATGTATTTAATGCTGAGGAATTTGCTAGTTTTGCCAATCGAATTAATGAACGTTTGGGTACGACAAACCCTATTCAATATGCGTGTGAGCCTAAGTTAGACGGTTTAGCGGTTTCTATTGTTTATGAAAATGGCATACTGGTGCGAGCTGCGACTCGAGGTGATGGTCGCGTCGGTGAAAACATTACGGCTAATGTAAAAACGATCAAAAATATCCCTTTGCGATTATCTGGAGAAGGTTGGCCTCAGTGGTTAGAAGTTCGCGGTGAGGTATTTATACCCAAGCAAGGCTTTCTTGCTCTTAATGATAGACAAAAAGAAAAAGGCCAAAAGACCTTCGCTAATCCAAGAAATGCCGCAGCGGGTAGTTTGCGTCAGTTGGATCCTAAGATTACCGCAAAGCGGCCGTTGGCATTTTATACTTATTCTACAGGACTCGTTCAAGGAGAGCGTGAATCACTGCCTGCATCACACTCCGAACGTTTGCAACAACTTGGCCGTTGGGGATTACCATTGTGCCCAGAATCGACTACCGCTGAGTCGACTGATGCTTGCCAGAACTATTTTAGTTATATCGGTCAGCAACGTAATGATTTACCGTATGACATTGACGGTGTGGTCTTCAAAGTTGATGACTTAAGGTTGCAAGAGCGTTTGGGATTTGTTGCAAAAGCGCCACGCTGGGCAATTGCAGCCAAATTTCCAGCGCAAGAAGAAATGACTAAATTATTGGCTGTTGATTTTCAAGTCGGCCGAACAGGCTCTATTACCCCAGTAGCAAGACTTGAACCAGTATTTGTGGGTGGCGTAACGGTAAGTAATGCCACTTTGCATAACCAAGATGAAATTGACCGTTTAGGTGTAATGCTTGGAGATACTGTTGTCGTGCGAAGAGCTGGTGATGTGATCCCACAAATTGTAAGTGTGGTGCAAGCTGAACGCCCTTTATCAGTCACTGCGATTGAGTTTCCAACTACCTGTCCAGATTGTAATAGCCCTGTGGCCCGAGTGTTGGATGAAGCTGTTGCTCGTTGTACTGGAGGGCTGGTGTGTAGCGCTCAACAAAAACAAGCAATTATCCATTTTGCCTCACGTAAAGCGTTTAATATCGATGGCTTAGGGGATAAGGTTGTGGAACAACTTGTTGATGCCAAGCTGATAAGCAATACAGCTGATTTGTTTGGTTTAACTATCCCAGAGTTGATTTCACTCGATCGCTTTGCCAGCAAATCAGCGGTCAAGTTAATTAATGCTATTGAGAAAGCAAAAGCCACTACGTTTGCAAAATTCATTTACGCTTTAGGTATTCGCGAGGTAGGTGAAGCCACAGCACACAACTTAGCACTGCATTTTAAAGACCTAGAGAGTTTACAAACTGCTTCTATTGATGCATTGCAAGAAGTGGACGATGTGGGAGAGGTCGTGGCACAACATGTACAAGCATTTTTTGCTAATAATGCGAACTTGAACGTGGTTGAACGTCTAGTTCAAGCTGGTGTTCACTGGCCGGCAATTGAGGTGATTGATTCAGATAGTTTACCTCTCAACGGCCAGACTTGCGTGATCACTGGTACATTATCGAGTATGGGACGCTCGGACGCTAAGGTCATTTTGCAAAGTTTAGGCGCAAAGGTTGCTGGTAGTGTTTCGGCAAAAACAGACTTTTTAGTAGCCGGCGAGAGAGCTGGTTCTAAGCTGAGTAAAGCGAATGACTTAGGCGTTTCTATCTGGGATGAAGAGGCAATGCTAGCGTTTTTTGCGGAGCATGATAAAGCGTAATTTACGTTTTTCCCATGCTCGAGTTACCTGTAACCGCCAAACGAGTTGCAGGCCAAAATAACCCAGCAACCCTGCCACCACAGAGCAAATCAAGCAGCCTAATAAAAATACTGGACCAATGGTGTTGATACTCTCTATCAACCATTGCCAGGATAATTCAAAGTTAAAGTCACGCTCAGGCGTTCCCGCAGCGAATGTGCCAACCTTGTATGCACCATAGAATATTGGTGGCATGGTAAATGGATTGGTGATCCAAACGGTGGCAACAGACAGCGGTAGGTTAACACGCATAGGAATTGCGGTTAAAGCAGACAACCACATTTGAAAGGGAACTGGCCAAAAGGCGTAAAATAGACCGATACCAAATGCGCCACAAGCACTGTGACGATTGAGATGCCAAAGATTCGGGTCATGTAACAAACTTCCGAACAGTTTTAGAGATTTTTTCTCTTTGATACTGTTGTGGTCCGGTAAGTATTTACGAATAAACTTCTTTGGCATGCGACCTCAATTTAATATTAGTGCAGAGCGAAATACGCAAAGCTTTCAAAACGCAAACAAACTAAGGCTTTGTGGGAGTGGAATATTGTGTGTCGCACTAACTTTCCCATTCTGGCCATCGTCGCCAACGTCATTTGAGTGCTTCATTATATGTGCCTTATTGGGATTATGCTACCTCCAGCAACGAAGAGTTTTCTATTTAGGCTCACTCTTTGGTCTAATATTTTTTACATACCACACGATCCTTTGGCAAAGTAATTCAGTTCTCCTTGAGCAATCAGCGAACTGGCGCGTTTATGGTGTGATAAAGGACACTAGGGCAACGCCTAGAGGTACAGAATTATTGGTTTCGGTAATTTCTCCAAAGGAATTATCGAAACAAACTTTGCAAGTGATAGACAGCACCCCTAATGTAAAATATGAACACGGCCAACATTGGTTACTCTCTGTTGCAATGACTCCAGTATTGGCACCTTGGCATGCCACAAATTCTTATCATAGGAGATTGTTCGGAAACAATATTCGGGCCACAGGATGGGTACAATCTTCTCTTTTGAAGCGGCATTCGTTATCTTTTCGGGGGCAGTTGCTCAGTGAGTTAAGACGTTTAGGTGTGCACAGTGATAGTTGGCTAACGGCATTACTTTTGGGGGTGAAACCAAGTAGCAGTGAGTTATCCACAACCTTAAAAAATGCAGGGATTATTCATCTATTTGTGATTTCAGGTCTTCATTTTGCGGTAGTGGCTACTGGCATGTATTGGCTATTTGTCCGAATCCTTGGCGTCTGTAATGTGGGATATAACCATCGCAATAGAAGAGTACTGCTTTGCATTTTAATTGTGCTGACTGGATACTTTTATGTAGATTTGGTCGGAGAACAAGCTCCCGCTCAACGAGCGTTTGTAGCGATGTGTATTGGACTGTTTCTACGCTTGTTTTACGTGCGAGTACGATATTGTGATATCTTGTTATGCGTATTCCTCATTTTGGTCTTGAATAACCCATTTTGTGTTGTGCTTGCCAGTGTTTATCTTACTTTTGGTGCGCTCTTATCCATTGGTTTATGCGCTCATTGGTTAGTGTTATCTGCAAATACTCTATGGCAAAAAATTCAGGCTTTTTTTGTTTTTCAAATCGTCCTCACGGTTTTATTTACGCCAGTCCAATTCCATATTTTAGGGTATATCCATCTCTTATCTTGGTTATGGAATCTTTTGTTTATTCCAATCGTCACTCTTTTTTATGTGCCTGCTGGCATTGTTTTACTGGTATTCATATATCTCAATATGATCAGTCATTTAATGATGGATCCATTCGTGCAAGATTGTGTATTTTTATTAGATGCCTCCCTTGAATGGTTAATCAGATTATTGGACAGGGTGCTCACAGAGCCATTTACCGGATCTATGTCGCTCTATAGTTTACTGTGTAGCTGGTTATTGATGATTGCTGGGGCAAGTTTACCAGTAGTCTACTGGCAGCGTTGTTGTGCAGTGGTTATTGGGTTAGGACTTCTGATTTTGGGAATAACGCTTTAGAAACCAATCAATGAACGGTACAATGTGCGTATAAACATAAAATAAAAGAATTTTCTAGTTGCTATGAACGCTGACATGTCTAGACAAACCACAGAGACATCAGACACACCAGTTGTGAAACGCTTTTTTTCATATCTTACTGGGTATAAAAAATACTTTATCATTGCGATCTTAGGCATGGTTGGGTATTCGTCTATTGATGCGTTCGTGATTGCTCAATTACAACCGATCATCGATGAAAGCCTTGGCAAAGGTGAGTATGACTTTTTGCGTTTGGCGGCGTATTTGATTGTGCCCATTTTTATTTTGCGAGGAATTTGCAACTTTTTAGGGACCTACACTCTCAATTGGATCAGTGGTCAAGTTATTATGCACATGCGCCAAGAACTCTTTCAGCATTATATGGCGCTACCAGTGAGTTTTCATGACCAAAACGCAACGGGTAATTTGATTTCCAAATTAACGTTTGACACTGAACAAGTTGCGCGAGCCGCTGGCAATGCACTTCTGGTTTTGGTTCGAGAAGGTGCTTTGATCATTGGGTTGCTGGTGGTGATGTTTTATTATTCTTGGCAACTATCCGCGATATTTTTATTAATTGGCCCAGTGGTCGCAATCATTGTTTCGATCGTTAGTAAGCGTTTTCGCAAGGTTTCGCGGAACATTCAACATGCTATGGGTAACTTAACCACTGCGGTTGAACAGGTGGTGAAAGGTCATAAGGTTGTTTTAATGTTCGGCGGACAAGAAAAAGAATCCGAGCGTTTTAAACGTAAGAATAACCAAAACCGGCAACAAACACTTAAGCTTTTTGCGACAAAAGTGATTAGTGTGTCGACGATTCAAATTATTGCCTCAATTGCATTAGCTGTAGTGCTATTTATTGCCAGTACTCCAGGCCTTGTTGAGTTATCAGCAGGGGTGTTTACTAATGTGGTTGTGTGCATGACCATGCTTTTAAAGCCACTTAAGCAAATTACTACGGTAAATAACGAATTTCAGCGAGGAATGGCTGCATGCACCAGTATTTTTGCTGTATTGGACGAATTAGCTGAAGTTGACCAAGGTCATGTTCGTTTGGATAAAGCAAGTGGCGAGATCGCCTTTAATCATGTAACATTTACCTATCCAGGTAAAGAGCAACCGGCATTGTCTGAAGTGAATTTGAGCATAAGAGCTGGAGAAACCATTGCTCTAGTTGGACGTTCAGGCAGTGGTAAATCGACTTTATCTAACCTCATAACGCGTTTTTATCGTCCACAGCAAGGTGCTATTTTACTTGATGGTATTGATTTGAATGATATTGCTTTACGCAGTTTGCGTCGTCAATGCGCTTTGGTCTCTCAACACGTTACTCTATTTAACGATACGATTGCTAATAATATTGCATACGGAGCGCTAGGACAGGTTTCTCAGGAGCGGCTTGAGGAGGTGTCTAAATTAGCTCATGTACATGATTTTGTCATGCAATTAGAAGACGGTTATGAGACTGTGGTAGGTGAAAACGGCTTGATGCTTTCTGGTGGACAAAGACAGCGAATTGCGATTGCGCGTGCGATCTTGTTAGATGCGCCCATTTTAATTCTCGATGAAGCGACTTCAGCGTTGGACACCGAATCTGAACGATTGATTCAAAATGCATTGGAACAACTTCAAGAAAACACCACCTCCATTGTTGTGGCACATCGCTTGTCTACTATAGAAAACGCTGACCAAATTGTTGTGATTGAACAAGGTCGGATTATTGAAATCGGGACTCACAAAGCTCTGCTTAAAAAACAAGGACACTACTTCAATCTCCATCAGATGCAATTCGGTAATGAATCACCATGACACGACTGGAACGCGCTTGGTTTAACCACTCACCTTGGCTGTTGTGTTTATGGCCTTTAAGCGTCTTATTTGGGGTTTTAAGTGCTTTGCGTCGATGGTTTTACAGAGTTGGCCTTTTTAAACAGACTCAACTGCCCGTACCGGTAATTGTGGTGGGCAATATTAGTGTTGGTGGTAATGGCAAAACCCCGGTAGTGCTTGCTTTAGCCAAACACTTAAGGGCACAAGGCATGCGACCAGGTATTATTTCCAGAGGGTATGGTGGGACGTGCAAGACATTTCCACATCAAGTTAGCGCAGAGGATAAGGCTGACTATGTGGGTGATGAGCCAAAACTATTAAGTCAAATAAGTCAGTGTCCCGTCGTAATTGATCCGATTCGCTCTCGGGGTGGAAATCTTCTATCTAAGCAGTGTGATGTGCTTATTTGTGATGATGGCCTACAGCATTATGCTTTAGACCGAGATATTGAGATTGTTGTAATGGATGATAGAGGGGTAGGTAATGGCCAGTTATTACCATCAGGGCCACTACGAGAGGGCCCTTGGCGCTTACAAACTGTTGATTACACGGTACTTAATAGCGTCAGACCAAAACATTCCCTTAACGCTCTCAAATCAAGTGTCCATATGTCACTACAACCTGGCCCCATACAACCTATTTTAGCTGATGGGTATGTACCCGAACAGTTTGCATGGGCAATGGCTGGTATAGGACATCCTCAGCGCTTTTTTAATACGCTTGATGATGCGGGAGTTGTCTTTGCCACACAGCGAGTATTTGCTGATCATTATGCCTACACTGAAGCAGATATACCCAAAGATAAAACGGTCATTATGACGCAGAAAGACGCTATAAAATGTATTGAATTTGCTGCCAAAGGTTGGTGCTATCTACCAGTAGAGGCCGTGTTTAATGATGATTTTTTGCAGCGCATTACCCAAGACATACAAAGTTTATGAAAAAATTTGAATGCAATCTACTTAGCGTGCTCGCGTGCCCGATATGTAAGGGAAAACTCGTTTTATATTCGACGCAAACGGATAATGCTGAATTGAAACAAGAACTAGTATGTCGTTTTGATAAGGTGGCTTACTCAATACACAATGGCACTCCCATGTTATTAAGTAATAAAACACGTCCACTGACGTTAGACGAATTGAAAAAGGTACCCAAACTATGAAATTTCAAGTGATAATCCCAGCTCGCTATGGTTCGACTCGCTTCCCAGGGAAACCATTAGTTGATATTTCTGGTAAACCTATGATTCAACATGTCGTTGAGCGGGCGCAAGCGGCTCAAGCTGAAGCGGTTATCGTAGCGACAGATGATCAACGGATTGCTGACTGTGTGGAGGGTTTTGGTGGTCAAGTGGTGATGACGAGAAATGACCATCAATCAGGCACTGAGCGTCTCGCCGAAGTCGTGCAAAAACTTCAATGTGATCCGCAAACCATCATTGTTAATATTCAAGGTGATGAGCCGCACATTCCTGTAAGTGTTGTTAGGCAAGTTGCGCAAAACTTAGCAGATAATCCCAGTGTTAGCATGGCGACATTAGCTTGTAGAATCAATCACATAAATGAGTTTTATAATCCTAATATTGTAAAAGTGGTCACTGATTCATCGGGTAAAGCACTATATTTTTCTCGTTCAGCGTTGCCGTTTGTACGTGACGGCATGCTTGGGGAGCAAGAAACACTTACAGCAAGCGAAGCGAAGGTGGATTTTTCTTCGTTTGGCTATCTGCGCCATATTGGTATTTATGCGTATCGCGCTGAATTTATTCAGCGCTATGTTGATATGCCCGCAAGTCCCTTAGAACAACTGGAGTCGCTTGAGCAACTCCGTGTTTTGTATCACGGTGAACAGATTCACGTGGCTCAAGCATTAGAAACGCCGCCTCCTGGCATTGATACGCCAGAAGACCTCACGAAATTGACGAGTTAAGCCTCGTCTTCTGCGACAGGAATCGCCCAAATATCGTGTGCATCGGCGTGGATGACTTCGGCCCAGAGTTGTTGTCCCGGCTCGACGTCGTAAACATTATTCAAATGCACAACTCCGTCTACTTCTGGCGCGTCGGCAAAACATCTAGCAATCGCTCCTTCAGGGCCTATTTCGTCAATGACAATCAAATATTCTTGACCGATACGTTGTTGTAAACGTTGAGCGCTGATTCTACTTTGCACGGCCATAAATCTTTGTAGGCGTTCTTCTTTTACGTCTTCAGGAATGTGGTCGGGTAAATCATTGGCTCTTGCGCCCTCGACAGGCGAGTATTTAAAACAACCAACACGATCAAGTTGAGCTTCTTCTAGAAAATCAAGTAACTCTGCAAATTCCTCTTCAGTTTCGCCAGGGAAACCTACGATAAATGTAGAGCGAATGATTAATTCGGGGCAGATTTCGCGCCATTGCTTGATGCGTTCGATAACACGTTCAGATGAACCTGGTCGCTTCATTAGGCGAAGAATACGTTTATTCGCGTGTTGAAATGGAATATCTAGATACGGAAGGATTTTGCCTTCCACCATAAGTGGGATCAAGTTATCTACATGTGGGTAAGGGTATACATAGTGCAAGCGCACCCACATCCCCAATTTACCTAATTCATTACACAAAGTATTCAGGTCTGTACGCAATGGGGTGCCGTCAGCAAAGTCCATTTTGTGTTTGACATCCACACCATATGCGCTGGTATCTTGAGAAATGACCAGAAGTTCCTTCACGCCACTCGCTTGCAAGCGTTTTGCTTCTGCAATGATGGAACCAATGGGTCTTGAATCTAATAGACCACGCATTGACGGAATGATACAAAATGTACATTTGTGATTGCAGCCCTCTGATATTTTTAAATATGCATAGTGACGCGGTGTCAATTTAATTCCGTGATCTGGCACAAGATGCATATAGGGATTGTGTTCAGGTTTCGGGAGATGTTCGTGGACTTGTTCAACCACACTTTCATACGCATGAGGACCTGTGATTGATAATACGTTTGGATGCACCTCACGGATTTCATCTTCTTTGATACCTAAGCAACCTGTGACGATGACTTTACCATTTTCGGCTAATGCTTCACCGATGGTATCAAGTGACTCTTGTACAGCAGAGTCGATAAAGCCACACGTATTCACGATAACGAGCTCAGCATCGTCATAGGAACTAACGACATCATAACCTTCGGTGCGTAACTGAGTTAAAATTCGTTCTGAATCGACCAAATTTTTGGGGCAACCGAGACTGACAAAACCAATGCGATGACCATTAGGTATGACCTGTTTGGTCTTAATAATGCCACTTTGCTGTTCGATGGTTTTTTTAGGTGTATCTAGGGTCGTTGTCGGATTTGGGCGATAAGTGTTAACAGTCATAATGTGTCACGGTAATAAAAACCAGCAAATTATACTTTTCCTGCGACGGGATTGGAAGAAATGCTTTTTGTCATTGCTCGTGAGAAAGAGGTAATATGCCGGATTGTTCATTGAGCCATTGTGCGTAGTATTCAATGTCCGGAATAAGCACCGCGCCATACGAGGTGTGAATTAAATTTAACGCGCTCAGTTTTTTGATGGCTTTATGGATAGAAAGCACAGTGACCCCTAATCTTTTCGCCAAGTCCTGCTGTCTTAACGCGATTTTATTTTGCTTAGTTTGACAATGTATTTGATATAGATATTTTGCCAATTGAACATGGGTGGGTAACCGAATGACATCATCTAGACGTTCTAACACTTTGTGTAATCGTATTGCGAGAGAGCGTAACAGAAAAGATTGCACATCCGGTATCTCACTAAGCAGTTTATGCGTCTGTGTTGCGCCAATTTGTAATATTTGACAATTATCTAATGCTACCGCATTGTGAGTGCGAGGTAGGCCGGCTAGAACCGTAAACTCACCAAACACCTCACCGACACCTAAAATAGCAGTGAGATAATATCGACCTTCGATATCGTAGTTGCCAACTTCTACTTCTCCAGATACGACAATAGATATTCCCGGTTTTTTATCACCACGATCATGTATTTGACTACCTAGTGGATAGTTAATGATTTTGCCATATCGCATACACTTCTCCAGTAGGGTATGGGACATAGTGATATTATCATTAGAAGAAAACATTTTTTTAATAAAACTATATAAGTATATTTTCTCTCATGATACCGAACTCTAAAATGTTATCAACAGTAGGGGGAAGTATATGTCTTATCAAGTTGCAATATTGTGTGTGTTTATTGGTTTTGCTCTCATGGAAGCCTTTAAAGGGCGGTTATTTCGCAAGGAATCGGAAGTGTCGGATGATGGCAAAGTTGAATTTTTTAGCACGATTTTATTGTTTGCCTTTACTCAGCCGCTTGTGTTGTTCAGTGCTGGTGCATTGGCAAGTCTAGTCGCTCCTGACATGGCTGGGATTCTTGTGGGAACCTCAGTATTTTTCCAGCTTGCGCTTTTGTTCATCTTCGATGATATGATGCAATATTGGTGGCATCGAGCCAGTCATACTTTTATTCCACTGTATAATCTACACAGAGCACACCATAACGCGAAATACATGAGTGTGCGCATAGTGTATCGAAATAACATTTTCTATTATGCCATGATGCCATCCATTTGGTTCTCAGGTGTTTTAATCTACATGGGCTTAGGGTGGATTTATGCCTATTATTTAGTCGTAAAACTAACCATCATTATGGGTGCTCATTCTGAATGGAAATGGGATCAAGCACTCTATAAAATACCAGCACTTAACCCGATTATGTGGGTGGTGGAGAGAGTGATATCTACCCCCTCTACGCACAGTGCTCATCATGGCCTGCGCAAAGACGATCCTGCAACGAATTACAAAGGCAACTACGGCAATATGTTTTTCTTTTGGGATATATTGTTCGGTACCGCAAAGATCACTCGTCAATACCCTAGTAGCTATGGAGTTGAGGGTATGCGTAAAGCGGATTGGAAAGAGCAACTGGCTTGGCCATTGTACAAAACTCCGCGAGTAAAACCGGTAGCGGATACTCAACCTGTTCAATCAAATAATCAGATTCATTCATCAGATTCTTTGTAAATTTGAACAATGCGATTTACCCCGCAGGTGTTGGAGTCGTGACGAGCTTTTGTGCCAATATCAGTTCAGATAATAAGCGAGTACCGGGTCCGATATTGTCAGGTTGTGGGGTAATGAGATACGAGGTAAGACGTTTGTGCGTCGAACCATTGATATTGAGTACCAATAGCTGTCCATCATCAATGTGATGGGATACTTTATGATGCGGTAACCAACAAAAACCAATCTGTTGTAATAACAAATCAATGGCCGTATCAAACTGTGACACGGTCCAACGGTTCTCGGAACGCAACCAGCCAGTTTGTTCTTGTGGTTTGTTAGATGTATCTTTTATCACAATTTGACAATGTTGTATCAATGCCTCTGTGTCAATTGGGCTAGGCATTTGAGCAATCGGATGTTGAGGATGGCAGACTGCAACAAAGGGAATATCTGCTAGGGGTTCCCCGAGGTATCCAACCGGTATGTGATGAGCGATGACTAGGTCGGCCGAATGCTGAGTAATAGCATCAATTGTTCCAGTTAAAACGGTATCGATTATCTTTAGTCTAGAGCCTCGTGATTCTGGGATAAACTTCTTCAATGCAGGATAGAGCACATTTCTGTCAAATGCCAAGTCCACCGCAAGGGTAATTTCAGGCTCCCAGGCCTGATTAATATTGTCTGCAAGATTTTCGAGTGACTCAACACTCTCAGTCAAATAACGGGAGCGACGTAACATAACTTCGCCTGCTTCTGTTAAATACGCTTTACGGCCACGAATTTCTAGCAATTGCACACCTAAAACAGCCTGCAGTTTGGCTACTGCATGATTCAGTGAGGATTGGCTTTTGTTAAGTGCCTGAGCGGCTTTGGCATAACCGTCATGATCAACTACTGCTTGTAAGATTCGCCATTGTTCTAAAGTGGTTTTAGGACGGTAAGTCATCTATTGTTCTCTGTTTTGAGTTTTAAATATCTCATTTGCAAGTTGACCGAGCGTATCGATCTGAAAATACGCTTTGCGCGTAAACAATGATGCGATGTCATAATCATGAGTCATAATAAATGAAATATGGGTTTATTCTTCCCTTATCTGCCTTGTTTGCCTTAACAATTATACAGTTGGCCACTCACTTTTCCATTATTCCCACAGGTTTAGATTCATTGCAAGAAATTAATCGGCATCTTGGCGAATATTTTTATGTTCTTATATTTTTAATCATATTATTAGAAGCGATTGTTTTTATAGGGTTTTATTTTCCTGGGCAATTTTTCGCTGTGGTTTTAGTGATAGGAGCTACGCCCAGTGTTGCGGATATTGTGTATTTGACCTTGGCTATGGTGGGGGCAGCAACCTTAGCATCGATAGTGAATTTTGGTCTGGGAAGAAGGCAGATGCAAGAAGGCTCAGCACCGCAAAAAATCCATCTTAAAAGTTTACTCTTAGCTATGATTCACATCAATTCTTTGGCTTTTTTTATGGTCAGTCAAGGTGCAAAAGGGCAACGCTGGAGAGTAGTGTGGCTCGCCGGCCTATTAAATTTACCCTACTATTTATTGTTAATTGCAGGCACTGCAATAATGAGTGATGAAATCATGCAACTAGCCGAAAATACGTATTTTATTTTTTCAGCATTACTTATTTGGTTAATCATAGCTATATTCATGGATATTAAAAATAAACATCGTAATTAACGAATTTTTTCTAATATTCTCGACACCGCAACAAAGCCAAAGGTCGCAGTGACCGCAACACTTGCGCCAAAGCCACTAGCACAATCTAGACGAGTACTGCCTTCTTGCATTGATTTTGTTGTACACACACTGCCGTCTGGCTGTGGGTATTTAAGCTGCTCTGTCGAATAGACACACTCTACACCAAAACGACGCTTTGGATTTTTGCTAAAATGATAATTGCGACGTAATTCACTTCGCAATTTGGCGCTTAAGGGACATTGAATAGTCTTCGCTAAGTCACCAGTAGTTACTTGTCTCGGATCCGTTTGTCCACCTGCTCCACCGATGGTTATGATGGTGATTTTGTTCCGTTTGCAGTGGCCAATAATTGCAGCTTTTGCTGGTATAGTATCACATGCATCAATGACCAATCTTCCGTCCTTTGGGATGAGAGCTTGGACGTTTTCAGGAAGGACGTAATCTTCGACTGCATGCACGACGATATCTGGATTGATTTCCTGTAAACGACCTGCCATGACCGAAACTTTTGATAGGCCAATAGTGTCTTGTAAAGCATGTATCTGACGATTGGTATTGGTAACACAGATATCATCTAAGTCAACTATGGTCATTTCACCAATCCCACTGCGTGCGAGCCCTTCGGCTATCCAAGTACCCACGCCACCTATACCAATAACCATCACATGTGCATTTTGAAATTTTTGTAAACTCGTTTCAGAATACAAACGAGCGATGCCACCAAAGCGTTCTTTTTGCATAAAATTGCGTATAATCTAAAAATATTTAGATATTTTATCACAAGCAAAAAGCGAAAAGGAATAAAGGAATATATGACCACAATTTCCCATACCGTACAAGGCACATCCACTCAAGATGGAGCCGGAGTAAAGCTCAAAAGAGTGATAGGGCAGCCTTTATTACCTCGGCTTGATCCGTTTCTAATGCTTGATGAATTTGGTTCTGATTTGGCACAAGACTATATTGCCGGTTTTCCACCTCATCCCCACAGAGGGTTTCAAACGGTAACCTACATGTTGCAAGGTAAAATGGGACACAAAGATTCAGTGGGGAATTCCGGTCTCATTGAAGACGGTGGGCTACAGTGGATGAATGCAGGCCGTGGAATCATTCATGAAGAAATGCCACAACAAACTCTAGGTGTTTTGCGAGGCTTCCAATTATGGGTGAATTTGCCTGCAAAAGACAAGATGAGTGAACCCAACTACCAAGATATTCCCAGCTCAAAGATCCCAGAAGTCCATTTAGAGCATGGCAAGGTGAGAGTATTAGCTGGGGTTTTTAACGATATTAAGGGGGCGGTTAATACGACGGCAGTTAACCCTAATTTTTGGGATATACATTTGACTGAAAAACAGAAATTTCTTGCCGATACTAACAAAGAACATAATGGTTTTATCTATGTTTACGAAGGTGCGATAAAGATTGCTAACCAAACAATGAATCGTGGAGTGTGTGCTGTGCTAGCATTGAGTGACGCAGTAGAGGTGATTACTGAGGCTAAAGCAAAGTTTATTTTTGTAAGTGGCATGCCTATAAAAGAACCAATTGTTCAGTATGGACCTTTTGTGATGAACACAGAGAATGAAATTCACCAAGCGATTGCTGATTATCAAAATGGTCAACTGACATAAAAATTGTCTTTTTTGATGATGTGAATATGCAACTGATTGAAGACACCATAATTAGATTTGTGAGTAAAGGAATACAACAATGATCCCAGTTATCTTAGCCGGTGGCTCAGGCAGCCGCCTGTGGCCAAAATCCCGAGTTGCTTACCCTAAGCAATTCTTGAAGCTCACTTCAGAACAGAGCATGTTACAAGACACGCTGAAACGTTTGCCTCAAAGTGGTATATCTCCCCCAATGTTGATTTGTAATGAAGAGCATCGGTTTTTGGTGGCAGAGCAGTTGCGCAAAATCAATTATCAACACCAGGGAATTATGCTCGAACCGGAGGGGCGCAATACTGCACCAGCTATAGCTCTAGCAGCTTTACAAGCTGTACAAAATGCACATAACCCGATGTTATTAGTATTAGCAGCAGATCATTTAATTCAAGATACTGAGGCATTTCATCAAGCGTTAGATAAGGCGAAAACACTTGCTGAACAAAATTATTTGGTCACGTTTGGTGTGGTGCCAGAAACCCCTCATACCGGTTATGGATATATAAAAAGTGGGACTTCAGTTACCCATCAAGACACCTTATTGGGGTACCAAGTTGCCCGCTTTGTTGAAAAACCAGACATGCCTACAGCTCAAGATTATGTGCAAAGTGGTGATTACTATTGGAATTCAGGTATGTTTATGTTCAAAGCTCAGACATACTTAGATGCAATGAAGATGCATTCTCCTGAAATTCTTCTCGCTTGTGAAAGGGCATTAGAAGGAGCTGAGGAAGATTTAGATTTTATTCGGATAGATGCGGAGGCATTTTGTGCCTCACCAAGTGATTCAATTGATTATGCGGTCATGGAAAAAGCTGAAAATGTGGCAATGATTCCATTACAAGCTGGGTGGTCCGATGTTGGTGCATGGTCATCACTATGGGAAGTTGCCGATAAAAACGAACAAGGGAATGCGTTTGTAGGAGATGTCATGGCAACTGAGTCAACCAATAATTATGTGAATGCAGAAGGACGTTTAGTGGCTTTAGTTGGATGCGAAGACATGGTAGTGGTGGAAACGAAGGATGCCGTATTGGTAGCTAAGCGAGAAGCAGTCCAAGACATTAAAACCATTGTTAATGAACTCAAAGAACACTCACGTCCTGAATTCAAATTTCATAGAGAAGTTTTTCGGCCCTGGGGAAGTTACGACTCGATCGATTATGGGGACCGCTTCCAAGTCAAGCGCATTACAGTAAAACCTGGTGAAAAGTTATCCGTACAAATGCATCATCACCGAGCTGAACATTGGATTGTTGTGTCTGGTACGGCAAAGGTCACGTTAGGCGAAGAAACACTATTAATCTCTGAAAACGAATCGACTTATATACCGATTGGAGAAGTACATGCCTTAGAGAATCCAGGTAAGATTGAACTTGAGCTTATCGAAGTTCAATCTGGTAGCTATCTTGGAGAGGACGATATTGTACGTTTGTCAGATCGTTATGGAAGAAGCAAGAACTAAATCGATATGTTTAGATAAACACTTAATCCAATAGTGTCATGACAAAATGGCTGGCCGCAACGATAGCGGTTAGCCATATTCTTAAGTTACTGTAGTCTGCAACCCAGTCTTTGGGTACTAACAAAAACCGTCGTTCATAAAAAACTAAACTGACAAAACTCAATGTAAGCAGTGTTAGGGCCATAGTGTGAGACAGAAAACACACTGCAAACCAACCCAAAATACTTGGTAACATGGCAATGTAGAGCATGTGCTGCGTATGTCTTTCTAGCAACGCGTTAAGCCATAAAATACCACCTAAGAAAGATAAAATCACGGCTGAATATTGTTTAAAGTAAAACACACCCTGGCTATATGAAATAATTTCAATGCTAATTAACAAAGGTATAACCACAAAAGGGATCAGACCTGCAAGCCCCAGTAACCACGCTTGGATGGGCAATCTATAAACACTGTCTAACGGGGTTTGGTGCAGATCTTGTGACATATTTTTATTCCATATCTAATCATGGATAAATTCTATCAAGCAGTCACAAAAAAAGCACTCCGAAGAGTGCTTTTGTATAGTATTTTATCGTACTAGTCTTTTTTAATCGGCTGATAAGTACGCTGAGTTTCACCTGTGTACATTTGACGAGGGCGACCGATCTTTTGACCAGGCTGGCTCATCATTTCATGCCAGTGTGAAATCCAACCAACAGTACGTGCTAATGCAAAAATACACGTGAACATATTAGTTGGGATACCGATCGCTTTAAGCACGATACCTGAATAAAAATCAACGTTCGGGAATAATTTCTTTTCTGCAAAGTATGGGTCAGATAACGCAATGCGTTCTAATTCCATTGCAACGTCCAATAAAGGGTCGTCTAATTGCAATTCAGCAAGAACCTCGTGGCATGATTCACGCATAACTTTCGCACGTGGATCGATATTTTTGTAAACACGGTGACCGAAGCCCATTAAGCGGAACGGGTCTGACTTGTCTTTTGCACGAGCAATGAATTCAGGGATACGGTCAACCGTACCAATCTCTTCAAGCATATTCAAACACGCTTCATTAGCACCACCGTGAGCAGGGCCCCAAAGCGAAGCAACACCTGCAGCAATACATGCATATGGGTTTGCACCTGAAGAGCCAGCAAGACGAACCGTAGACGTTGATGCATTTTGTTCGTGATCTGCGTGCAAAATAAAGATGCGATCCATAGCACGTTCAACCGCCGGGCTGACTGTATAATCTTCAGCAGGAACAGAGAACATCATGTTAAGGAAGTTGGCTGCGTATGAAAGATCGTTACGAGGATATACAAATGGCTGACCAATCGAATACTTATATGCCATAGCAATTAAAGTAGGCATTTTTGCAATCAAACGATGTGCAGAGCGTACGCGTTGCTCTGGACATGAAACGTCGAGATCATCGTGATAGAAAGAAGATAAAGCGCCAACAGTGCCACAAAGCATTGCCATTGGATGTGAATCGTTTAAAAAACCGTGGAAAAATTTGCCAATTTGTTCATGAACCATAGTGTGACGAGTGATCGTCGATTTAAATTCATCATATTGTTCACTGGTCGGTGCATCACCGTGTAACAGCATGTAACAAACTTCTAAATAGTCTGATTTTCCAGCAAGTTCACCAATTGGGAAACCGCGGTGTAATAACACACCCTCAGCACCGTCGATAAAAGTAATAGAAGAATCGCAAGAACCTGTAGCTAAGAAACCTGGGTCGTATGTAAAATACCCAGTACTGCCTAAAGTGCGAATGTCGATGACGTCATTTCCAGCAGTCCCTTGTAAAATTGGAAGTTCTACTTCCTTGTCACCAATAGTAAGAATGGCTTTATCTGCTGCCATGTTTTGTTCTCCTCAGATTGTTTCTTTACATATATTAACTGCGTTATGTAAATAAATAAACCTTTTGCAAAGGGGCGTAGTTGTACGGATAAAGTATCATTAAGTCAATTTTTATGACAATTTCCTTAGTAAATGGTGTAAATTGCCATTTATTATACTGTTCAAGAACATTTACTTTGCTACTAATGTCTTAACTAGACAGAGAAAATTGTAATTGTATAATGCTCTCGGTATACTTACATTGCTAGGTGTATCGGATGTTAAAGGAATATATTTGGCTTACAAAACGTTAACAAATGGTTAACATTTGTGATTTTTTGGATGAAACAACGATTTATAGCAATTAGCGTTAAATTTACAATCATCTATGTACCGTATTTGAATGTGACGTTAGTGTTAAAAATCCCTACGAATGAGAAATAGGCAAAGTTATTGTGAAAAAGCAAAGACCCGTAAATTTAGATTTAAACACGATTAAATTTCCACCGTCTGCTATTTCATCGATTTTACACCGTGTAACTGGTGTGGCGATGTTTTTTGCATTGTTGTTTGTCATTGCAGCTTGGGCAGTCTCTTTGAGTTCTGCACAAGGCTTTGCAGACGTACAAGCGGCAATGGACGGTTTTTTTGGTAAGTTTATTACTATCGGCACAATCTCAGCCTTAACCTATCATATCCTTGGCGGTGTGCGTCATGCAATTATGGATATGGGACATTGGGAAGAGTTGGAATCAGGCAACAGCAGCGCACAAATCGTCATTGGCGTTTGGGTTGCTCTAACATTAATCATAGGGGTAGCATTGTGGTAACCAATCAAGCAACGATCAAACGCGATGGCGTCCAAGACTGGGTTTCATTACGCGCAACAGCACTTATCATTATGCTGTTTTCCTTCTACATTGGTTGGTTTTTCATCACCACCGATACAGTGACTTACGATGTATGGCAAGGCTTCTTTGGTTCTTTAACAACCAAAGTGTTCACTCTTGCTGCATTAGTTTCCATCATGCTTCACGTTCGCATCGGCTTATGGCAGGTGTTAACTGATTACATCAAACCAGCGGGTTTACGCGCAGGTTTACAATACGTTTTAAATATCATTGCCTTCGTCTATGTTGCGGTAGGCTTGTTTGTACTTTGGGGAGTGTAATAGACGATGGGTATTCCAGTTCATGAATTCGATGCCGTTGTAATCGGCGCAGGTGGCGCAGGTATGCGCGCTGCTTTACAAATCTCTCAGTCAGGTCAATCTTGTGCCTTACTTTCTAAAGTATTTCCAACTCGTTCACATACCGTGTCTGCACAAGGTGGTATTACTGTAGCTTTAGGTAATTCCCACGAAGATAATTGGGAATGGCACATGTATGACACGGTGAAAGGTTCTGATTACATCGGTGACCAAGACGCAATTGAATACATGTGTAAAACCGGCCCTGAAGCCATTATTGAAATGGAAAACATGGGCTTGCCTTTTTCTCGTACAGAAGAAGGTCGAGTTTACCAACGCCCATTTGGCGGCCAATCCAAGAACTTTGGTGGTGAGCAAGCAGCTCGCACAGCGGCAGCGGCTGACCGCACAGGTCACGCATTGTTGCATTTGTTGTATCAACAGAACGTCAAAAACAAAACCAAAGTGTTTTCTGAGTGGTATGCTCTTGATTTAGTTAAAAACCAAGACGGTGCAGTCGTCGGTTGTACTGCGATTGATATCGAGACAGGTGAAGTGGTTTACTTCAAGTCAAAAGCGGTTGTCTTAGCAACTGGTGGTGCAGGCCGTATATATGCTTCTACTACGAATGCTCACATCAACACTGGTGATGGTGTTGGTATGGCACTTCGCGCAGGTGTTGCAGTACAAGATATGGAAATGTGGCAGTTCCACCCGACAGGTATTGCTGGCGCGGGCACCTTAGTGACAGAAGGTTGTCGTGGTGAAGGTGGTTACCTCTTAAATAAAGACGGTGAGCGCTTCATGGAGCGTTATGCACCCAATGCCAAAGACTTAGCGGGTCGCGATGTTGTTGCACGTTCAATGATGACTGAAATTCGTGAAGGCCGTGGTTGTGATGGTCCTTGGGGTCCACATATTAAGCTGAAACTTGACCACTTAGGTAAAGAAGTCCTTGAGTCACGTTTACCAGGTATCCTTGAATTATCACGTACATTTGCACACGTTGACCCAGTCAAAGAGCCTATTCCAGTCATTCCAACTTGCCATTATATGATGGGCGGATTACCAACAAATGTTGATGGTCAAGTCATTAACATCGACGACAATGGCAACGATGTGCCAGTGGAAGGGTTATTTGCTTGTGGTGAGATTGCGTGCGTATCGGTACACGGTGCAAACCGTCTTGGCGGTAATTCACTCCTTGACTTGGTTGTATTTGGACGTGCTACAGGTTTACATCTTGGCGATAAACTCAAAGAAATCAGCGTTTCTCGTGATGCGTCTGAGTCCGATTTAGAGTCGTCATTATCACGCTTTAACCGTTGGGAATCATCAGCAGTGGGTAAAGGTGAAGATCCGGTACAAATCAAGAAAGATATGCAGCAATGCATGCAGTTAAACTTCTCGGTATTCCGTGAAGGCGATGCAATGGCTGAAGGTCTTAAAGAACTAAAAGAAATTCGCGAGCGTTTACAACATGCTCGATTGGATGATAAGTCATCTGACTTTAACACTCAGCGCATTGAGTGTTTAGAGCTTGATAACTTAATGGAAACAGCGTACTCAACAGCAGTTGCAGCGAACTTCAGAACAGAAAGCCGTGGTGCACACAGCCGCTTCGACTTCCCTGAGCGTGATGATGATAATTGGTTATGCCACTCTATCTATCGCCCTCAAACTGAAGGCATGACTAAACGTGACGTTAATATGACGCCTAAATTGCGTGAAGCGTTCCCGCCGAAAGCGCGTACATATTAAGGAGAATGATGATGCAACTTAATTTTTCAATTTATCGCTACAACCCGGACATCGATGCTAAGCCTCGTATGCAGGAATATTCGTTAGAGGTTGAAGAAGGTCAGGACATGATGGTCCTTGATGCACTATTAGCACTTAAGGAACAAGATCCTACTTTGTCTTTCCGTCGTTCGTGTCGTGAGGGTGTATGTGGTTCTGATGGTATGAACATGAATGGCAAAAACGGCCTGGCATGTATTACTCCTTTGTCAGCATTAGGCAATGGTACAATCGTTGTTAGACCTTTACCGGGTTTACCTGTGGTACGTGACTTAGTTGTCGATATGACTCAGTTCTACAACCAGTATGAAAAAATCAAACCATTCTTGATTAACGATGACAAACAGCCACCGGCACGTGAGCACCTTCAGTTACCTGAAGAACGTGCAAAATTAGACGGTTTGTACGAGTGTATTTTATGTGCATGTTGCTCAACTTCATGCCCATCATTCTGGTGGAATCCTGATAAGTTCATCGGCCCTGCTGGTTTGTTACACGCGTATCGATTTTTAGTCGATAGTCGTGATACTGCGACTGAAGAACGATTGAATGATCTTGACGATGCGTTTAGTGTATTCCGTTGTCACGGGATCATGAACTGCGTCAGTGTTTGTCCAAAAGGACTAAACCCAACTAAAGCTATCGGTCAAATTAAATCGATGCTTTTACAACGAGCTGTTTAGTTGTAATAAAGGCTGACAGTGAGTTGGCCTTAAGTTCCTAAATAGCTATCCCGTGACACGGATGGCTATTTTTTTGAACGAAAATATTAAAACAACGGACGTGGTCAAAGCAAGGCTACACATCACATATAGGAAACAGGGCACAATCGATGCAACAAAGCACAATGCAAGCTTGGTGGGAATCCTCACACATGGCAGGTGCAAATGCGGCTTATGTAGAAGAGTTATTTGAACTCTATCTAGAAGATCCGCAAAGCGTTCCAGCTACTTGGCAAGAAGTATTTGATTCTTTACCAAAAGTTGATGGCGTTTCACTAGACGCCAATCACTCTGAAATTCGCGAGCAGTACCGTAAACTCGCCGCACTAGGTCCTATTGCTCGCGCTGCATCAAGCGCTCCACAGCAGGTAGGTGTCGCGGGCGATGAAAAACAGGTCAAAGTTTTACAGCTGATTAATGCATTCCGCTTCCGCGGTCATCAACATGCAAACCTTGATCCGTTGGGCTTATGGCGTCAAGAACGAGTACGTGATCTTGAGTTATCCCATCATAATTTGTCAGAACAAGATTTTGATACGGTATTTAATGTTGGATCGTATGCAATCGGTAAAGACAAAATGTCTTTGGGTGAGTTGTATAAATCACTCAATCGAACGTATTGCGCTTCGATTGGCGCTGAGTACATGCATATTACAGATACTGAGCAAAAGCGTTGGTTGCAACAGCGTATTGAATCGGTTGAAGCACGTCCCGAAATTTCACGTGACCATAAGATCAAGATCTTAAAAGGCCTGATTGCTGCCGATGGTATGGAAAAATACCTTGGGTCCAAATTCCCAGGCGCAAAGCGCTTCTCTCTAGAGGGTGGTGACTCTTTAATTCCAATGCTGAAGGGCTTAATTAATGAAGCGGGTGCATCTGGATCTAAGGAAGTTGTTATCGGTATGGCCCACCGTGGTCGATTAAATGTACTCGTTAACGTTTTAGGTAAAAACCCATCTGTATTATTTGATGAATTTTCTGGTAAACACGATGAGTCATTAGGCGCAGGTGATGTTAAATATCACGCTGGTTACTCATCTGATTTCGCTACAGATGGCGGTAATGTTCACTTAGCCCTTGCGTTTAACCCATCTCACCTTGAGATTGTTAATCCTGTGGTTATGGGGTCTGTAAAAGCGCGTTTAGAACGTCGTGATTCCGAAGGCACAAAAGTATTGCCTATTACGATTCACGGTGATTCAGCGATTGCGGGCCAAGGTGTTGTACAAGAAACCTTTAATATGTCACAAACACGTGCATATTCGGTTGGTGGTACCGTACGCATTGTGATCAATAACCAGGTTGGTTTTACTACTAACAAAACTGAGGATACCCGTTCGACTCAGTATTGTACGGATATTGCCAAAATGGTTCAGGCGCCGATTTTCCACGTAAATGGTGATGATCCAGAGGCTGTCGCTTTTGTGACTAAGCTTGCACTCGATTATCGCAACAAGTTTAAACGCGATGTGGTAATTGATTTGGTGTGTTATCGCCGTCATGGCCATAACGAAGCGGATGAGCCTAATGCGACACAGCCGCTGATGTATCAAAAAGTCAAAAAGCACCCTGTACCACGTGAATTGTATGCACAACAACTGACGGCTGAAGGCAGTGTTGAACAACACGAAATCGATAAGCTTGTTAGCGAATATCGTGCAGCGCTGGATCACGGTGCATGTGTTGTTGAAGAATGGCGCCCTATGACAGAGCATTCTGTCGATTGGACTCCGTTCTTGGGCCACGACTGGGATGTTGCTTATGACGCTAAACTCTCGGTTGAGCGACTTGTTGAGCTGGGCCAGCGTATTGTTGATATTCCAGCAGAACACAAACTTCAATCACGCGTTAAGAAACAATACGATGATCGTCGTGCGATGGTTGAAGGCGAACGTTTACTCGATTGGGGTATGGCTGAAAACTTAGCCTATGCTTCACTGGTAGCTGATGGTACGGACATTCGTATCACAGGACAAGATTCTGGTCGTGGTACCTTCTTCCACCGACACGCTGTGTTGCATAACCAAGCAGATGCGTCTGTTTATTTACCACTACAGAATATTGCGCCTGAACAAGGTCGTTTTGAAGTCCATGACTCGGTGCTCTCTGAAGAAGCTGTGTTGGCATTTGAATACGGTTATTCCACTGCAGAACCTCGCACTCTGACCATCTGGGAAGCGCAATTTGGTGATTTTGCCAATGGTGCCCAAGTGGTTTTTGACCAGTTTTTATCCTCTGGTGAAGCCAAGTGGGGTCGACTTTGTGGATTAACTATTTTATTACCACATGGCTATGAAGGCCAAGGTCCTGAGCACAGTTCAGCTCGTTTAGAGCGTTTCTTGCAGCTATGCGCTGATCATAACTGGCAAGTGTGTGTGCCATCCACTCCGGCACAGGTTTATAACATGTTACGCCGTCAAGCGATTCGTCCAATGCGTCGTCCGTTGATTGTCATGTCACCTAAATCACTATTACGTCATCCGTTGGCCGTTTCGTCGATGGAAGAATTAGCCAATGGCGTATTCCATAATGTCTTAGGTGAAATTGATGAAATCAAACCTAAAAAAGTGAAACGCGTGGTGATGTGTTCAGGCAAAGTGTATTACGACTTATTAGAAAAACGTCGTGAAAACGAGCAAGACGATATTGCGATTGTACGTATTGAACAGCTTTATCCATTCCCATCTGCTGAAATGCAGAAAGTGGTAGAGCAATACAAGCATGTCAAAGACTGGGTATGGTGCCAAGAAGAGCCTAAGAATCAGGGCGCTTGGTATTGTTCACAGCATCATTTTTATGAGTCAATCCCTGCTGGAGCGACATTAACTTATGCCGGAAGAGATGCATCTGCTTCTCCAGCGGTTGGCTATATAGCCGTCCACAATCAACAGCAAAAGGCGTTGGTTGAAGACGCACTCAATATTAAATAAGGACAAACACAATGACTACTGAAATTAAAGTTCCCGTATTACCTGAATCGGTAGCGGATGCAACAGTTGCAACTTGGCACGTAAAAGCTGGCGATACAGTGACACGTGATCAAAATCTTGTTGATATTGAAACAGACAAAGTGGTTTTGGAAGTGGTTGCACCTGCAGATGGTGTGATTGCCGAAATTTTACACGAAGAAGGTGCAACGGTATTAGCGGAGCAAGTCATTGCGAACTTAACTGAAGGTGCAGCTGCTGCACCAAAAGCTGAGGCAAGTGCTGCGACTGAAACGCCGGTAGCCTCAGGTAAAACAGAAGATATTAAAGTACCTGTACTACCAGAATCGGTAGCCGATGCAACGGTTGCAACTTGGCATGTTAAGGTTGGCGACCCAGTATCGCGTGACCAAAACCTTGTTGATATTGAAACAGACAAAGTTGTACTTGAAGTGGTTGCACCTGCAGACGGTACTTTGACCTCAATCAGTGCTGATGAAGGTGCAACGGTAACTGCTGAAGAAGTGATTGCACAGTTCGCATATGGTGCGGCACCAGTAGTAGCAGCGGCTGCTGAAGCGCCTGCAGCAGACGATTCTGATACGGACGCATTGAGCCCATCAGTTCGTCGTTTGCTTGCTGAAAAAGGTGTTGATCCTGCCAAAGTAAAAGGTACAGGCAAAGGTGGACGTATCACTAAAGAAGACGTTGAGCAATTCTTAAAAGGTGGTTCGACTCCAGTTGCAGCTGCTCCTACAGCAGAAGTAGCAGTTAATCTTGGCGGTGAGCGTTCAGAAAAACGTGTACCAATGACGCGTTTACGTAAGACGATTGCCAATCGCTTATTAGAGGCGAAAAACTCAACAGCGATGTTGACGACATTTAATGAAATCAACATGAAGCCAATCATGGATTTGCGTAAGCAATATCAAGAAGGCTTTGAGAAGCGTCACGGTATCCGTTTAGGTTTCATGTCTTTCTATGTTAAGGCAGTAACTGAAGCACTTAAACGTTACCCAGAAGTGAACGCGTCGATCGATGGTGATGACATCGTTTATCATAATTATTTTGATGTATCTATTGCGGTTTCAACACCTCGAGGCCTTGTAACACCAGTATTAAAAGATACTGATGCGCTCGGCATGGCTGATATTGAAAAAGGTATCAAAGCACTTGCGATTAAAGGTCGTGATGGCAAGTTATCATTAGACGAACTACAAGGCGGTAATTTTACTATTACTAATGGTGGTGTTTTTGGTTCATTGTTATCTACGCCAATTATTAATCCACCGCAAAGCGCTATTTTGGGTATGCATAAAATCCAAGATCGTCCAGTGGCGGTAAATGGTAAAGTAGAAATCTTACCAATGATGTATTTGGCATTATCTTATGACCACCGCATCATCGATGGTAAAGAATCTGTTGGCTTCCTAGTAACAGTCAAAGAGATGTTAGAAGATCCAACGCGTCTACTACTTGATGTGTAGTTAGACATTGGTCTTTTAGAGTTTTAGACCGATGTTACATCACGTATCATCGGTCTTATTTTGAGTGTTTTGTACCCATGAAACACTCTTTATTAGCAACGAATGGACGTATTTACGTCTGATTTTTAATCAAAAAAGCGGATATAAAACATGAATTTGCATGAATATCAAGGCAAGCAATTATTCAAAGAATATGGCTTACCTGTTTCTGAAGGTTTCGCAGCAGCTACGCCAGAAGAGGCGGTTGCAGCGGCAGACAAAATTGGCGGCGACATGTGGGTCGTTAAATGCCAGGTTCACGCGGGTGGACGTGGTAAAGCAGGCGGTGTAAAGCTTGTTAAAGATAAAGCAGACATTAAAGCGTTTGCAGAAAATTGGTTAGGCAAAAACCTAGTTACTTATCAAACAGACGAAAATGGCCAGCCAGTTAGCCGTATTTTAGTTGAATCATGCACTGATATCGCATCAGAATTGTACTTAGGTGCAGTTGTTGACCGTGCTTCACGTAAGATTGTCTTCATGGCATCTACCGAAGGTGGTGTCGAAATTGAAACCGTTGCTGAAGAAACTCCAGAAAAAATCTTGAAAGCTGAAATCGATCCTTTAGTCGGTCCTCAGCCTTACCAAGCGCGTCAAATTGCATTTAAGCTTGGTTTACAGGGTGTGCAAGTGCGTCAATTCACAAACATTTTCATGGGTCTTGCAAAAATGTTTGAAGATTTGGATTTAGCCCTAATCGAAATTAACCCGCTAGTGATTAAAGAAGACGGAGATTTACACTGTCTAGACGCCAAGTTAGGCGTGGATTCAAATGCACTTTATCGTCAGAAGAAAGTGGCAGAAATGAACGATCCTTCGCAAGAAGATGAGCGTGAAGCACACGCAGCCTCTTTTGAGCTTAACTATGTTGCACTTGATGGTAATGTAGGCTGTATGGTTAACGGTGCGGGTCTTGCAATGGGTACGATGGATATCGTTAACTTGCACGGCGGCAGCCCAGCAAACTTCCTAGATGTTGGTGGCGGCGCGACGAAAGAGCGTGTTGCTGAAGCATTTAAAATCATCTTATCTGACAGCAACGTAAAAGCAGTATTGGTGAACATCTTTGGTGGTATCGTGCGTTGTGACATGATCGCTGAAGGTATCATTGGTGCGGTTAAAGAAGTTGGCGTTAACGTGCCAGTTGTTGTTCGTCTTGAAGGTACGAATGCAGAGCTAGGTCGTGATGTATTAGGTCAGTCTGGTCTTGACATCATTGCTGCTGAATCACTAACGGACGCTGCTCAGAAAGTAGTAGCTGCAGCGGAGGGCAAATAATGTCAGTTTTAATCAATAAAGACACTAAGGTTATCTGTCAGGGTTTTACAGGTGGTCAAGGTACTTTCCACTCAGAGCAAGCGATTGAGTACGGAACGCAAATGGTTGGTGGTGTAACGCCAGGTAAAGGTGGTACGACTCACTTAGGTTTACCTGTATTTGACACCGTAGCGGATGCAGTAGAGGCTACTGGCGCAACAGCGACCGTTATCTACGTACCAGCTCCTTTCTGTAAAGATTCAATCATTGAAGCGGCTGATGCAGGTATCGAACTTATCGTATGTATTACCGAAGGTATTCCTACGATTGACATGCTTTATGTCAAAGAATACATCACGCAAAAAGGCGTGCGTATGATCGGTCCAAACTGCCCAGGTGTGATTACTCCGGGTGAGTGTAAGATTGGTATCATGCCTGGTCATATCCACAAGCCAGGTAAAGTTGGTATTGTTTCTCGTTCTGGTACCTTGACGTACGAAGCGGTTAAGCAAACGACTGACGAAGGTTTCGGCCAGTCTACTTGTGTAGGTATTGGTGGCGATCCAATTCCTGGTTCTAACTTCATTGACGTACTGGAAATGTTCCAAAACGATCCAGGTACAGAAGCAATTGTAATGATCGGTGAAATTGGTGGTACAGCAGAAGAAGAAGCAGCTGAATACATCAAGGCTAATGTGACTAAGCCTGTGGTTTCTTACATTGCAGGTGTAACGGCTCCTGCTGGTAAGCGTATGGGTCACGCGGGTGCGATCATTGCAGGTGGTAAAGGCACGGCGGATGATAAATTTGCAGCGCTTGAAGCGGCTGGCGTAAAGACAGTTCGCTCACTTGCAGATATCGGTAAAGGTTTACGCGAAATCACTGGTTGGTAAGCGACTTACACGATAAATGATATAAGCCCCTAGCATGTACGTGCTAGGGGCTTTTTTGTGGATGCAGTTAAGTTTAGTTATTTTGCATCCATGTATGCATTCGAGCAGGGTACTGTTCTAACACCCCATGATTCTTTCGTATAAGTAGCTGCTGAAAATCCGATGGATTGATCGGATTGGTTGGGGCCGGTGCTGTTAACGTGCCACCAGTCACATTTTTCAATTCTTTACTTTGTAATGTTTGCATAATCCATTCTCCTATATGTTTTGGATGCTTTGTGAGTATGGCGTTGGCTTGATGAGTTGTCTGCTGGCCAGAATATCGGTTTTGTTCATTTTGTTTTGTTACATAAATGTTATGAATACGTATGTAGAAAGTTGTAGTCCATTCGTATTTTTCTTATTGTGGAACGTGATAAACAGCGTGAGTTGCGTTTAATGGCGTGATTCATATTTTTACAATGGGAATGGGACACACTAATGAATAAATTTAGACCCAGTATGATAACCGCTGCGCTCGCTGCCAGTGGGCTTGTAATGGCGACGCCGTTATATGCTCAGGAAGCAGAAGAAGCACAAAAAAAAGAAGAAGTGGAAGTCATTGAGGTGCGTGGATTCTCCACCAGCTTGATTAAATCACTGAATCAAAAACGCTTTGGCGACACGGTTTCAGAACAACTATCAGCAGATGATCTTGGTGGCTTACCTGATGTATCGATGGCAGACGCGTTAACGCGATTACCTGGTATTTCAGCGGTACGTACAGGTGGTCAGGCTGCGGAAATCAATATCCGTGGTTTATCGGGTGACTTCGTTTTTTCAACTTTGAATGGCCGTGAGCAGGTTTCGACCTCGGGAGACCGTTCAATTGAATTTGACCAATATCCGTCAGAGCTCATTAGTTCAGCTGCAGTATACAAATCACCTAAAGCATCTCTTATCGAAGGCGGTGTTGCAGGGACAGTAGAACTTGTTACGGCAAGTCCACTTAACAACGACCAAACTCACACATTTGGCCTAAACGTTCGTGGTATGACCAACGACCGTTCTGATGAAGTAGCCGATAATTCCGATTTTGGTAGTCGTTTAAGCTTTTCTTATCAAGGTAAATATCTTGATGATACATTAGGCTTAGCATTGGGTTATGCACGCTTATTCCAACCATCGGTCGCGACGCAGTATATTGGGTTAGCACCAGGGGGTACTCGCACTTATGAAGGCCAAGAAGTCACTGTATCTGAAGGTTTCGAGATGCAGCACAAGGGCGGTGAAGAAACACGTAACGGTTACATGGCAGCCATAGAATGGCAGCCAGTGGATAATTTCCGCTTAAAATCAGACTTTTTCTTGTCGCGTTTTGACTCGGAACAATTTGCGCGTGGTTTCCGTGTAAAGCTTGCTGCGAATCAAGCCTCTTTATCTAATCTAACTGTGAATCCCAACGGTTTCGTGACCGGAGGTACGTTTACACGCAACTCATCTAGTGCGACACGTGTTGAGTTAGTAAACGATGACAACCAAGATTTTGATGAAGTGAAAAGTTATGGTGTCAACGCCCAGTGGGATATTACAGATGATTGGTCAGTCAGTTTTGACGCATCCTATTCATCTGCATCGTCTGATTTCCGTAATGGCTTATTGTGGTCAAACGTGGCGGTCGATGCGAATGCCGATACAGCAGTATTTGATGAAAATGTTCAAATTGTTTACCAAAACAACGGACTAGACCTTCCTGATATTGGTTTTAGTCAATTTGATGCATTCAGTGATATCAACCGCGTCATGGCCAGTAAATATGGTATTTACCCATATCAAAACGAAGATGCAATTGAAGCGTTTCGTTTAGATTTTAAATATTTGGTTGATAGTGATTTTATTTCCTCGATTGAATTTGGGGCACGTTATTCCGATCGTGAATACTCATCAGACCGCTCAGTATTTGAGTATGGCTCTGACTCAGGTTTTCCACGAAATCAACCGCCATTGCAGTTGACCTCTGATATGGTCGAAGTTGTGGATTGGAAAGGCGAGTTTAGTTACTTCCCAAGTTATCTTTCGATTGATTTGGATAAAGCGCTCAATGCGTGGTTCCCGACAGGTATTCCACAACCAGTACAAACCTGGGGTACTGCTCATCCTGGTGTCATCAATAGCCCAACGCCAGGTCAAGGACCTAACACTTCATGGTCTGTTACTGAATCTGGTGATGTATTTGAAGAGGTGACTTCCGCGTATATTATGGCCAATATTGATGCCGAAATCGGTGATTTACCGGTGACAGGTAATATTGGTGTACGTCGTGTGGATACTAAACAATCTTCAACGGTATTAAGAGATGTTTCTGAAGACATTGTTGATGAGTTAGGGAACGTTATTGACACTCGTGGTAATCCTGAAAACGGTGCTCAGTACCTCACTGATGAAGCCGGTCTAATTAATGACTGGTATGCCTTAGACATCATAGGTGATGAATATACTAATTACCTACCATCGCTAAACTTGAACTTTAAGATTTCTGAAAACGAGCAAATCCGTTTTGCCGCAGCTAAGGTGATGGGACGTCCTCCGATCAATCGTTTGTTTGCCAACGCGAATGTTCGTGTATCAGATGTATTTGCGTCGATTGATGAAGATACGGGTGATGTTGTATTAACTAATCCAACAGCAGTGATAAATGGTTCAAGTACCAATAGTCCGTTCTTACGTCCGTTTTTAGCGAATCAATTTGATATCTCTTATGAGCGTTATTTTGACGATACAGATGGGGCGTTTGTCTTTGCCTTATTCCACAAAGACATTAAGTCATTCATCGATACGTTTGCCACAAATCCTTATGATTTTGCTGCAAACGGCTTTGATGTGCCTACTGAAGTGTCTGTGACTGTGTTAGATGAAGATGACGAGCCTGTACTCAACTCTTCTGGTGATCCAATTACCGTCACAGTACCAACTGAAAATGGTACCTACACGACAGCAGTGAATAACGCAGAAGGTGGATATATCCGCGGTGTTGAAATTGCATACACCGAAATTTATTCGTTCCTTCCAGGTCTGTGGTCTGGTTTAGGCGTTAATGCAAGTTACTCTTATACCGAATCTGAAATTACACGCACCACAGGTGGCGGTGTTTTCACCTCAGATTTGCCAGGTCTCTCTAATCAAGTCGCGACCTTTACTGCATTCTGGGAACATGATGGTTTTGAAGCTCGAGTGAGCACGCGTTATCGTGACCCATTTGTGTCTCAACAAGTTGCAGTAAATGAGCAAGTAGTTAACTTCGATAAAGAAGTCGTCGTTGACATGCAAGCGTCTTATGAAATCAATGAAAACCTAAGCGTGTTATTCCAAGCGAATAACGTGACTGATGCACCTACTAAAACGTACTTTGGCGATGAGTCATTAACCGGTACGATTCAGTATTTTGGTACTCAGTACTTCTTAGGTATGACCTATTCACTATAACATCGGAGTAATAAGATTATGTTTAAAACATTCCGAAAACTAGGTGCATTAGTACTTGTTATAGGTACTCTAGGCCTTGCAGGCTGTGGCGGCGGTGGTTCAGATATCGATTCTGGCGTCCAACTTCTCGCGTGTTCTGCACCTAATGTCCCTAATGCACAAGGTACTGCCTGTGTGCCACCACCTCCGATTCAGTGTGCTGCGCCAACAGTACCTGATGCGGCGAATGAAAATTGTGTCGTGGGCGTGAATACATCACTTCCAGACCCATCCGTATTCCCAACTGATAGTCAAGCTGTGTTGTATTACAACCGAGCTGCTGC
The DNA here is from genome assembly GCA_018623155.1 of Glaciecola sp. Taxonomy (GTDB): domain Bacteria; phylum Pseudomonadota; class Gammaproteobacteria; order Enterobacterales; family Alteromonadaceae; genus Opacimonas. Next base: position 14,515 of record JAAZVZ010000002.1, on the reverse strand, counting down.
AGGTGCGCCGAATACAACCAATGATGCATCATATGAAGGGTGGCGTTTGCACACTTGGAATAACGATGCATGTGATGCATTACAAGCAAGCTCTCTTGCCGCTTCTTGGGATAATGGTTTGGTACACAATGGTGTGGATCCTAACTATGGCGCCTATTGGATTTTAGATCTAAAAGCGGATTATGGTAGCTGTCACAACTTCATTATCCATATCGGTACTGACGATGCGGGTAAAGAAATGGGTGGCGCGGACTTCAGAGGTAAATTACGTGACGCTGAAGATGCGCCGGAACCGACTGAAGCTGAGGCTCGCTTTGCACGAATGAACTTCACCATTACTGGTGAGCCAACAGTGTTTGAATTCCCGATTATCTCACTTGGTGAGCGTCCAGTTCAAATCGATGGTATGGCTGCCCACTGGATTGATGCTACGACACTCGTATGGGATGCACCAGATGCAGTCTCTGCGGTGAAGTTGCATTATTCAACTACCGCTGGAATTGAAGCATCAGTTGATACTGGGCTTAATGGTACTGCGGTTGATTTGACGAGTGTGGATTTGACCGATGCGCAAATGGCAATCGACCCAGAAGTAACCGGTGCTCAAGGCTACGCTGGTGCGTGGACAGTAGAAGAAGCTAAAGCGGTATTAAAAGGTCAAGCTGTTTTAGGTGGCTATGATGCCGAAGGTGTCTTAGTCGCTGCAACAGGTGTACAAATCGCCAACGCACTAGATAGCATTTATACCTCTGGTGAAGCCGATGCGGATGAAGCTCAACTTGGCTTAGTTTACGCGGAAAATGGCGATGTTACCGTTAATGTATGGGCACCTACTGCACAATCTGTGATGTTAAAAGTCTATAATGCTGAGAAACGTCTACAGGCATCTCATGCAATGACTGAAGACAGTGCAACCGGTATTTGGTCATATTCTGGCTCCGGTTTGGATCGCATGTTCTATCGCTTCGCGATGACGGTATTCCATCCAGTGTCAGGTGACATTGAGTCATACGAAGTGACTGACCCATATTCCGTCAGCTTAGGGGTGAACGGTCGTTTCTCACAATTTGTGAACCTAAACGATGCCGACTTGAAGCCTGAAGGTTGGGATGATCACACAATACCGACGATCACAAATCCTGAAGATGCGGTGATTTATGAAGGTCATATCCGCGACTTCTCGGCATTGGATGCGTCCACACCTGAAGCGGTGCGTGGCAAATTCTTGGCGTTTGCTCAAGAAAATACTGCACCGGTCAATCACTTGACAGCTCTAGCGGAAGCAGGGGTAACGCACTTCCACATGTTACCTGCGAACGACATTGCAACGATTGATGAGCGCAGTGACCGTACGGTTGATTTGAACAGCACTGTTTTTGAATTGTGTTTGTTGAATCGTCGTTTGGATATCTGCGAGGATACGTCTATCCGTGATATGACAATACAACAATTGCTTGAAAGCTATGATCCGTTCTTAGATCCTTCAGCTGCTCAAGAGTTGATGAATCAAGTTCGTAACTATGACCAATATAACTGGGGTTATGATCCGCATCACTTCAATGCTCCAGAAGGTTCTTATGCAACTAATCCTGATGGCGTTGCGCGTATTTTAGAAATGCGTACCATGATTCAAGCATTGCATGGCATGGGATTGCGTACGGTCTTAGACGTTGTATATAACCACACGAATGCATCAGGACTGAATGAAAAATCAGTATTAGATAAAGTCGTGCCGGGTTATTATCATCGTTACGACACATCAACAGGCGGTATTTTACGTCAATCTTGCTGTGACGATACTGAAGATCGTTCACGTATGATGGCGAAGTTCATGGAAGATTCATTGTTAATGTGGACAACGCAATACAAGTTTGATGCATTCCGCTTTGATTTGATGGGACTTCACTCTGAAGAAACGGTTTTAGCATTACGTGATGCGGTTCAAGCGGTTGATCCCGACAACTATTTCTATGGTGAAGGTTGGAACAATCCAGACCGAGGTGCGACTCAGGCCACACAAGGTAACTTAGCCGGCAGTGGAATTGGTACGTTCAACGATCGTATGCGTGAGGATATCCGTCAGGGACAGTTCTTTGCTCGCAATAGTGATGACAACGGTGCAAAACTAGATAAAGGTGATCGCATCAAGTCAGGCTTAGCTGGCACATTAACTGACTTTGTCATTGAAGACCAAAATGGCGTAGCGTCTAATACGTCAGCGTTTGGTGGTTATGCAATGGACCCTGCAGATATCATTAACTATGTGTCTAAACACGACGGTAATACGCTCTGGGATCAGCTACAGTACGTCTTGCCTAATGATCTAACGATTGATCAGCGTGTGCGTGCTCACAACATGGCGTTAGGTTTACCGTTGATGTCTCAAGGTGTTCCATTCCTACAACTTGGTGGTGATTTGTTACGCTCTAAGTCAATGGACCGCAACACCTATGACGCCGGCGACTGGTTCAACAAAACTGACTTTACCAAAGCGTCCAATAACTGGAATGTGGGTTTGCCATTAGCACAAGATAACCAAAGTGCATGGGAAACCATTGGTGGGTTCGTATATGGTTCAGACAGAGCCGCATCAGCTGAGCAAATTGCCTTTGCAGGTAATGTGTTTAAAGAACTACTTCGTATCCGCAGTGGTTCTGAACTGTTCCGTTTAACAACGGCGGCAGATATCAAAGCACGTGTCGGTTTCCATAACATTGGTCGCACGCAGCAACCAGGTGTTATTGCGATGAGTATTGATGATGGAACCGGTTTTGCTGATTTAGACTCAAACGTCGATGCAATCATGGTTGTAATAAACAGCAACTATGAAGAAGCGTCTATTCGTGTGAATACTGCAACAGGCTTTACCCTTCATGACATACAAGCGGCTTCGGTAGATACCGTCGTACGTGGTGCAAGCTTTGCCGAAGGCACTGATGATGATGAAGGCAATGGTCTGTTTACAGTGCCTGCCCAAACGATTGCTGTCTTTGTGAAGGACCAAGGCGCTGAACAAGGCACAGGCCTTTCAGCATACGCAACATCTGGTGCGCCGGATATTGTACCTTATGGTTCAACGACGGTGTATTTACGCGGCAGCATGAATGGATGGGGTACAGGTACACCATTTAACTATGCTGGTGATGGTATCTACACTGCAACATATGACTTAACTGGCGGTCAACAAGAGCAATTCAAAGTTGCTGAAGCTGACTGGGCGAATCCAAACCTTGGTGCGCCAGATGGTGAGTCTGATGTTGTGACTGAAGGCAGTGCATTTGCATTGGCACCGTCCAATAACAATCTTCGTTTCACACCAGATGCAGACGCTTCATATGAGTTTGTATTTGATGCGGCAGACCTAGACAATCCAACGTTGTTAGTCCGTAAAGATAATCCATACTTCGGTACGGCAGTATATGTCCGTGGTGGTATGAACGGCTGGGGTACTGGCAACGAGATGTCTTATGATGGCAACAAAACCTTCAGTGCTGTATTTAATCACGATGGCAATGACATCGAGTTTAAGGTCGCTTCTGAAGACTGGTCGACGGTTGATCATGGTGCCTCAGAAGACTCTGATGCAGCGCGCAACTTCACCGTTGGTGGTACCTTGCAAGCCAATGTCGCCGGAGGTCCTAACTTCCGCTTATTAGGCGCAGCCGCTGAGGAGTTGTTGGTTACATTAGATGTGTCGGATCCGGCTATGCCAATGGTTGGTTTATTCAAGTTCCGCTTCTTTGGTGAGACTCCTGTCTTCTTACGTGGTGGCATGAACGGCTGGGGTACAGCAGATGAAGTTGTATTTGATGCAACAACGGGGACGTATGCAGCGCAGATTGATATTTCTGCAGGCGTTACTGAGTTCAAAGTCGCATCGGATGATTGGGCAACTGTGAATATGGGGGCAGCAGAAGGTGAGAATGAAATCTCACTAGATTCGCCAGTACAATTGATACAGGACAGTCAAACCAATTTCCGTTTTGACTTCCCTGCCAACGGTACTTACACCTTTACAGTGGGTCCACCATTAACGGGTGTGCCGAGCTTAACGGTGACACAAAATCCATAGGAAATAATTCCTAATAGCCAAAACCGCCATTTAATATGGCGGTTTTTTTTTGTATTCTAATATCTCTTTTCATTGTGAAACGTTTCATAAGACGGTAAGCGATTTATGGATAGACGAACGGCTTTAAAATTATTTGCTAGCCTTAGCGCTTGTATAGCATTACCTCCTGTTTTTGCTGCAGCTAGCAAACCAAGAGTGACCGTGATCGGTGCAGGAATTGTTGGTAGCTCTGCTGCGTATTACCTGTCTAAAGCTGGCGCTGACGTGACGGTTATCGATCAACAGGCACCAGCAAGTCATTCAACACTTGGGACGTTTGCTTGGCTCAACGCAAGTTGGGCAAAACAGCCAAAACACTACCATTATTTAAATCAACTAGGGCTTAGCCAGTGGCGTGCCCTACAGGCTGAATTATCTATTCCTATTGATTGGCATGGTTCCATTGAATGGTTCGAGTCTACCCAGAGAAACCAACGCTTGTCTGAGCAAATTTTAGAGCAGCAGCGTTGGGGTGAACGTTCTAGCATGATTCATGCTGATGCAATTCGGGAGCTAGAACCTAATATTGTGATCGATGATGCAACGGTTGCGGCTTTTGCACAAAATGATGGTGCGGTGGATCCAGTTCAGGCGAGCAAACAATTATTAGACGCAGCAATAAGGCTTGGAGCCAAGGTGCATTTTCCAGAAGCCGCGCTTGCTCCTGTCTTGAGAAATGAGCGATTAATTGGGGTAGAAACAAATCTTAGAACGATCCCATCAGACTTTGTCGTTGTTGCTTCAGGTGCTGATCCACAGTTACCGGAGCGATTCTCTGGTTTGCCCCTACCACAGCGATCAACACCAGGAGTTATTGCGTTTTCTGAGCCAACAGAACGCATCCTTCATTCAGTGGTTGCTGCGCCCGGTGTACACCTCCATCAACGCGCAGACGGTGTTGTTGTCATTGGTGAACAAGATGGTCCACCGGAGGGTCAGGCTCACACCATGCGTTTACAAAATCGTCCTAACCGCTTTCCTAATCAAAGTTTGGCATTGCAACATGGCAGGCAATTATTGACAAGAGCAAGTCAGTACTTTCCTGCACTGCAAGAACTTACTCTAGCCGATGTTGTCATCGGTTGGCGACCTTTACCATTAGACGGCCATCCAGTATTAGGCGCATCACTAAAGCGTCCAGAGGTGTTTATTGCAGTCATGCATAGTGGCGTATGCCTTGGTCCTTTGGCAGGACAGATAATTGCTTCTGAATTGATTTATCAAATACCTGTGGAGGGTATTGAACAATTTGGACCAGACCGACAGTTTGCCTCGACTGTTCGATATTGAATCATCTCAAAATATTTGCATTATGGTGAGGGCTATCTATCCTATGAGAGTAGTCACTTATTAAATGACTCATAACTGATTTGTTACTGAATTCACACTAAGGAAAGTCTTATGAAAAAATCAATACAGTCCCTCTCTATTGTTTCGCTTGTTTTATCAGGAGTATTGCTACTCAGTGCCTGTTCAGAGCAACAGCAAGAAGAGACCAAAGAAGTTGTTGAGAAAGCAGTAAAAACGACTGATTCTGTTGTTCAAAGCACAGAAGAAACACTTGCTGAATCGAATGCTCTTCTTGAACAGGCAAAAGTGGCAGTAGGTGAGTACTCAGAGGAAGCTACGGATAAAATGGGCGAGTACAGCGATGCTGCTAAAGCGAAAGTCGATGAAGGTAAGGCTTTACTCTCACTATTAAAGGAGAAAGCTGACGAGAAAAAAGAGGAGGCTAAATCTTTGCTTGATAAAGCGAAAGAAAAAGCCAAGGAGAAGGGTGACGGCGGCGAGTAACCGTATTATCTGCTAAAAGAAAAGGGCGTTATTATACGCCTTTTTTTGTGCTTTCAGGTATCACGCCACGGTTAGGTACCGTGCTTAAATCAACATCCTTAGGAAACGACGCAAACAGGGGAATATCGACTCCGATTTGCGTGTTAGGTAGCGTCAAAAAGAACATTGCCCCGCCATTGATGCCACGTAAGTTACCCCCGGTAGGCTCACCAATAATCTCCACTCTGGGATGGCCTTGATACGCAACAGCTTGATAGAAAGTGGCCGACGAGTTGGTGCCGTCCACCCACAAACTGATCTTGCCAGTGAAGGGGGATTCGACAACGGGTAGCTCAGGCTGAGTCGGTGAGACAGCTTGGTATCCATCAAGCACGCTATTGCTTGCTGCTTGCGTCCATTCAGAGATATCTAACACACTGTTATCCCACGTATTGAGATAAGAGCGCAAATGCTCGGGCACCACCTGGTACTTGCTCATGTGCGTCCATTGGTCGGGTAAATCCGTCAGGCCCAAGTACGCATCTAAGGTTAAGCGAGCAATATCCATCCCGCCGCCGTTACCACGAATATCGACAATGATGTGTTCGACATCGGCTGCTGCAAATGCCGCAAACGCTTCTGCATAAAAAGCTTGCCAGTCTAACGACATTTTGTAGGTGGCGTAAGTACCGATGCGTAGATAGCCAGAACCGTCTTTTTGAATACGATAGGACCAGCTTTGGTTAATATCCATTTCTGGCAGTGCTAAGGCTTCTAGGCGACGTGTGCGTTCAGCGAGGGTGACCGCATCCACATTGATAAATAAAGGCTTGTTGCTGTTGGCTAAGCGCACTTTTAGACGATATGGCGTATCAGCTTGGCCAAACAGTAATGGAAAATACGCATCAAACATTTGCCATGTACTGACAGGGTGTAGGGCGATCTGGGCATGACGATGGGCGTCATTAGCACCATCTGCACTCATATAAGGGTATATAGTATGGATGATGTCTGCGATGGGCTGATCGTTGATGGCTAAAATTTCAGTGCCGGGTTTGAGCAAACTTTTGCCTGACACATTGTGTGTCAGATACCAGCGTCCGTCTTGGTTATCAAACAAGAACGGCAGTTTGTCTGGAGCGCCTTGTAAGAGCTGATCGATAAACGCCGATTGGTTATAGATGCCAGTATGCGTATGACCACATTGGATGGCAGCGACGTAGCGCGTGATCGCAAGGTAGGTGTCTTTGACACTCATGGGTTGTTTGAATTGTTGGGCCAGTGAAGCCTTGTGGGCAGACCACTGACTGTCGCTCATGTAGCGATTCAGTCCAGGATGCAAAGTTTCAAGCACGTCATTCAAAATAGCTAAATCCGCTTGCAGTTGCGCAGGCGTAAACGTATCTACATCTGAAAATGCCAGTGGGTCCGGCACGCCATAGGTGTGTGAGGAATAGGTGTGCTCATCTGTGAGTTTGACTTGACGAAAGCCCTGCAGCGATTCGGCAATGATTTCGGGTGGTGAGAGTAAGTCGGTTTGTTTAACTTGAGCAAATTTAAGGCGCACACGCTCACCCACGGCCACTTCAGGTAACCATAGGCTAAGTTTAAAGCCGTCTTTGTGGCGTATCATGGGCGTTGGCTTGGTCATAGACAATGGTGCCGATTCACCTATGACAAATAAGCTGGGCGTTTCAATGCCTTTGACGGTGATATGTAGAGTCGCTGATAGACTTGAAAATGAGGCAAATAGCGCTAATAGGGTAAAAATAAGCGTGTAAATGTGCTTGTGCATGAGTTCCTCCGTGAAAGCACTACCATAACAAACCAGGAGGTGAATTACATCTGGCTTTTCGTCTTAAGTGTTGCAATCGTCTGCTCAAGCTGCAACGCCCCCGCACGTTGTGCTCGTTCATAATAATATACCGCCTCAGCAAAGCGTTCAGCTTGCGCTAGATACTGCCCAGCTTTTAGATTCGCCATTGGATCATGGGGCAGGGCGTCGGCGATAATTTGCGTTACCTTAGTGACCATTTGCGTGTCTTTTTGATTGATATAATAACGCTGAGCTTGTTTCATCATGCCTAGCCAATCAAGCTCTTTTCGATGTTTGAGTAAACCAAAGTGCTGATCGGCGTTACTTGGCGCGGGCAACTTAACGGGCTGGGGAAAATCGGTAAAAGGATAATCTGACATCAGTACCTGTACATCCGCAAATCCCGCGTATTCTTCGGCAGGAATAATTGGCCGACGTTGCCACGCAGTATTGACGTCAATGGTACGGATGTTGTCAAATACCTCGCTTTCCACCAGACGGTCATAGAAGGCGTTGGCTATGACAAAATACCCAGACACATTGGGGTGCAAATGTTCGAGCATGACGTTGTTGCCAATAAAACCCTGGGGATCTCGGCCGCGCAATCGCGCTTCGCTATCCACGATAAATACCTGCTTATCGGCAAAGCTGCGAATGATGTCATTGACGTGCGACGGGGCGCGAAAGCGCAATGCATCGTAATCTCTGGCTTTGCTAAACCATGCCTGAGCGCAGGTTTGACGCGTAGCCAAACAGAACTGCCCGAGTTGATAGGCAAGCGCTGCGTGTGTGGCTGTATCTGCTTGTTTTGCTAATGAGGCATAACTATTGGGGAGCTCCTTCAGCAATTTCGTGTGTTCTGCGCTGAGAGGCGCAGAAACAAAAGGTGCAAAGTCTTTTTCATTACTGGCAATGGTGCTGATGAATACTGGGATATTGGCTTGTTGGTATTTATCAAGCAGTAACGTCAGGTTGTCTTTAAATTGGGTTTTCCCCGCAGCAAAGGCCTCAGTGCCATATTTAATGTTTTGGGTTTGCGCAACTTGCGCCATAACCGTGCGAGAGGAGGTTCCGTTAGAGGCTTTTGTATCAGCTGTGGTGGACGACAGTTCAGCCACCAGCCATTGAATAAGCTGGTAGATCCGCCAGTCTTTGAGTGCAAGCTGTAACAAGGTTACTGCGTGGCTATCGGCAATGGCAAAACGCGAACCTGAGCCAAGCAAGCCCAGATACTCGTTGTGACCAGCATAAATCAATACCGCATCGGGTTGCTGAGCAATGATCTCATCTGCAAAATCCAGCAACGTATAGCTATTGACCGCAGAAAGTGCGGTATTGACTACTTCTACATGCTTGCCTGGTAGTGACGCGCGCAGACGATGTTCTAGCATGCCCGCAATGGATGCGCCTAATCCGTAGGGATAGCCTGCGGCGGTTGACCCTCCTTGGACAAAGATGCGCACACCGTTATTGGGTTTGTCTTTTAGAAAAAAATGCGGCTCAAGTGTGACATTAGGCACATTGTCCTGAAATGGAAAATAGCGTTTGACCACATCGGGACGTGTTAATAGATAATCTGGGTGAGCTGGGTTGGGTATGAATAACGGAGTGCTATGACCAAAGCCAACAAGACGCAACGATAATTCGATTAAGCCGACAAATGCAAACGGGATTAAGATGGCGATGAAACGAAATAACCAGGTTTTTGAGCGAGTTGTCATATCACTTGCTCTCATTAGAAACGTCAGTTTGCATCAGCTGCTCCACCTGCTCAATATACTGTTTAGTCGGTTCATGTGTTGGTTCAATAAGTAAAGCTTCCTCAAGCTGTGCTTTGGCGCCTGCAAAATCTCTTTGATTAAACAGCATCTCAGCGAATAATAATCGCGCTTCCAGCTTTTGCGGCTGTATCTCAGTCACGCGACGGGCAAAATAGCGCGCATAATCAAAACTACCGGCCTGTTTATACAGATTGGCGGCAAACCAAGCCATGTCAGGATTATAGGGCAGGGCATAAAACAGACTGGCTGCCACATTGGCCGCACTCAAATAATCTTGTTTGGTTTGGTAATGGTTGAGCAGCTGTTGTTGCTGGCCGAGCCAGTTGTTTTGCGTTAGACGGGCAGCGCCGAGCTTTTCTTCTGTATTTGTCGGTGTGAACTCAGGTACGGGTACCGCTTGAGGGACAAACGGGTAATCGGATGTCAATCGTGCGATTTTGACTTTGGCCAGATACTCGTCAGCAGGATTGATGAAGCGATGATGCCAAGCGGCATTGGCGCTGGCAATTGTGTTAACTTTGGGCAGTAGCAAATGGCGCTGCATGATCATCAGCGCACTTTCGGCTAAGAAAAAATACCCCTTGGCATTGGGATGCAGATGTTCGTGCATCAGATCCAACCCGACAATGCCATCTTTTGATTGTCTGCGCAGCATATCCGCACCATCAACGAGATAAGTTTTATCAAAGCGCTCTGCCAGCTCAGAGATGACAATATTAATCTCGCCAGGGGCACGAAAGCGCAAGGCATCATAATCTTTTGCTAAGCCAAAATGCTGATGCGCCAGCTGAGTGTCCCCATTTTCCAAATAAGCTTGCGCAAGGCGAAAATTCACCGTGGCATGGAAGGGATGTTGCTTGTGTAAGGCTTTTAGCGTGTCAAGATTTGTACTGTCAAGTTTCGCACTGTCAGTGTCGTTCAATGCATAGCTATCCGCAAAAGGGGCTTGGTTTTTATCATTGGCCGCTAGGGTCGACAAATATACCTGAATATCCTCAGCATTAAAGGTGGCTAAGACCTTGCGCATGTTATCCCGATATTGCTCAATCCCGCGATGATAGGCAGGGCTGTCAAAGGCGATATTGCGATTTTGGGCAACACTGGCCATGACGGTGCGGGCATTGTTAGGTTTATTGTCTGTAGGTGATGTGCTGATCAAAGACACGATAAGCTGCGTTAATCGCCACTGTTTGACTGATAAATACAGCGTGTTGAGTCGGTGACCACCTAAGCCGGCATAAGAAGAACCCACCCCCATGACGCCAAGATATTCATTATGCCCAGCATAGATATACACGGCATCTGGCGCAAGCGTCACCACTTCATGTGCTATATCGCGCAGTGCGTAGCTATTGATGGATGACATGGCAAGGTTGATGACTTCGATATTTTTGTCCGGATACAAGCCTGTAACTCGCTGTTGTAAGAAGGCGGCAGGTGCGCCAAACCGTCCATAGGGGAAACCGGCCATGGATGAGCCGCCTAGGGTGATAATACGCAAGGTATCGGCTGGTTTTTGCTTCAAAAAATACTGCGTATCGGGCGCCACTGCAGGCGCGTGAGCAGGATGTAAGACAAAGCGCTGGATGAGGTTAGGGTTGGGCATGACATAACCCGCTTGCCCTTTGACCGGCACGACGAGCGGAGTGGATTGGCCAAAGCCAACCAGACGTAATAAGCCTTCCGCAGACAACAGTAGCAGCAGTGGAATGACGAAGATGGCAATGAGGTAAAAGGCAAGTTTGCGCATGTAATGGGTATTTTAATTATTATGCTTTACATGCTGTTAGGATAATCAGAGCATTACAAAATCACAACAAAAGATTAACCTTTTTGTGCAAGCGTGGCACAATAGACTTATCAGACCGACAAAACCAATAATAACATTCATGTCGCAATACGTGCTTGGGATCTCCGCTTTTTATCACGACAGTGCCGCCGCCATTATTTGCGACGGTGTGATTGTGGCCGCAGCGCAAGAAGAACGCTTTAGCCGAATCAAACACGATGCGTCATTTCCTTCCCAAGCCATTGCCTATTGTTTAGCCGAGGCCGATGTCTTACTCAGTGATTGCGATGCAATTGTCTTTTATGACAAGCCACTGCTCAAATTTGAGCGTTTGTTAGAGACTTACCTTGCCCATTCCCCGCGAGGGTTTATCAGTTTCAGTCGCGCATTGCCCATCTGGCTCAAAGAAAAACTCTATTTTAAGCAGCTGCTAAGGCGAGAGTGCCGGACGCTGGCTGGACTGGATAAAAAGGCAACTTTGCCTCCCATTGCGTTTTCCGAACATCATCTATCACACGCGGCGTCTGCGTTTTATCCCTCACCGTTTGAGCAAGCCGTGGTGTTGTGCTTAGATGGGGTCGGTGAATGGGCGACGACCAGTGCGTGGATTGGTGAGGGTCAATGCCTCAGTCCACTGTGGGAGCTGCATTTTCCGCATTCTTTGGGACTGTTGTATTCGGCATTTACCTATTATTGTGGCTTTAAGGTCAACGCGGGAGAGTACAAGTTGATGGGGCTAGCGCCGTATGGCAAACCCGTGTACGCCGATATTATCAAACGTCATCTCATTGATATCAAAGCCGATGGGAGTTTTGCGCTGAATCTGGATTATTTTGATTTTATGGTGGGCGAGCGCATGGTCAATCAGGCATTTTGTGCGCTGTTTGATGGTCCCGCCCTTGCGCACGATGCGCCTTTACAACAAAAACACAAAGATCTCGCGGCTTCCATTCAACAAGTGACCGAAGAAGTGGTGCTGGCAATGGCGATGCATCTCAAAGCCCAGACAGGGCAGACTCATCTATGTCTAGCCGGGGGCGTGGCACTGAATTGCGTCGCAAATGGGCGGTTACTCCGCGAGGCTGGATTTGATGAGATATTTGTACAGCCTGCGGCAGGCGATGCCGGTGGTGCGCTAGGGGCAGCACTCGAGTATTCGTATCAGTCTGGCTTGGTAACGCGTGAAATCAACACATCACCGTCGCCACAAGATAGCATGCAGGGCAGTCAGCTCGGTCCGACGTTTACTCAAGATGATATCGAACAAGCTTGTGCAGAATGGGGCGTGCAGTTTCGAGCGGATGTGACCGCAGAGGGGGTGGCGCACTTGTTAACGGAACAAGCCGTAGTGGGGTATTTTACTGGTCGGATGGAATTTGGCCCTAGAGCGTTGGGGCATCGCTCGATTTTGGGTGATCCGCGTGACCCAAAAATGCAGTCGGTGATGAATTTAAAAATCAAACAACGCGAATCCTTTCGCCCCTTTGCCCCGATTGTGATGGATGCCCATGTTGCGGATTGGTTTTGCGATATCACCTATAGCCCTTATATGCTGATGGTAGCGCAAGTCCAGTCAGATAAACAATCGGTGCTACCTGCGATTACCCATGTCGATGGCAGTGCGCGAGTACAAACCGTGCATTCGTCTCAGCCGGTACATCAGGTCTTGGCGGCATTTTATGCCAAAACAGGCGTGCCGGTGTTGATCAATACGTCTTTCAACGTGCGCGGGGAACCGCCTGTGTGCACACCGAGTGACGCGATCCGCTGTTTTTTGGCGACTGAAATGGATTATCTGTACATGGATGGTGTGCTGCTCGATAAACAAGCTATGCCGGATGCAGTCATGCAACGGGCGCAGGAGGTGACATTTGCCAAAGACTAACGCAATAAATAATTGGTGGACACAGCATCAACTGCCTTTATGTGATAAAGATGACAAACGCGGTTTGACCGTGTTTTGTTGGCAATTCAGTGGCTTTGTTTGTCTGGTATTCATGGGATTGTTGCCTTGGTTGTTAGATGGCCCAGTGCCATATTGGCCCTTGTACATTAGTGCGTATTTGTTGTTGATGCGCTCGATTTATTTGCCAGCGGTATATCCTGTGTATATCAGCTGGATGGTGATTGCTTCAGTGCTGGCCTATACCAATACCAAAATCATTTTGCTGTTACTGTATGTGTGTTTGGTGATCCCAATGGGACTTTTTAGTAAATTGACTAAGAGGTTAACCTATCAAAAGCGTCCACAAGTAAATGAAGCTGATAGTTTTTATATTAAGCGTAGCCGCGAGGATATGCGCAAAAATCACATGCAGGATCCGTTTTAGTCATGCTAGTTATCATAATGAGTGCAATATGAGTGAATTTTTATCTGATTTATGGGCGTTTTTGAAACATCGCAAAAAACTGTGGTTACTGCCTATTTTTATCTTTTTCGTGTTGCTAGGTGGGTTAGTTGTAGCCACACAGCAATCGAGTTTAGCTGGGTTTATTTACACGCTGTTTTAATTCTTATCAAACGGGCTGATGACGCCCGAGACGTGTTGTCCAATGACATGGGTATAAATTTGGGTTGTGCGCACATCGGTATGGCCAAGTAGTTCTTGTACCGTGCGAATATCTGTGCCGGATAAGAGCAACTGTGTGGCAAATGAATGTCGAAAGGTGTGTGCAGTGACATGTTTGTTCACACCTGATTGGCGAACAGCGAGCTTCAATGATTTGGTCAGTGCCGTATTGTGAAGATGATGTCGACAATAGTATCCATCATAGGGATGTTGGCAACGTGTGGTAGAAGGGAATACATATTGCCATTTAAACTCTGTGATGGCATTTGGGTATTTTCTTGCAAAACTCGGTGGCAAACTTGTCATACCGTAGCCTTCAGCCAGATCTTTGGCATGGATTTTATGTACGTTCTTAATTTGTCGTTGTAATGGTTCGATGAGCCTATTGGGTAGCAGGCTGGTTCTGTCTTTGTTTCCTTTGCCTCTGAATATAAACACGGTGCGATTCTCAAAATCGATGTCTTTTATTCTTAACTTAAGAAGTTCTGTTTTTCTCAATCCACTGCCATATAGTATGGAAAACATCAGTTGATACTTTGGAGACATGTGCTCAATGATGTTCATGGCTTCTTCATGAGATAGTACTGTTGGCACTCTGCTAGGCGCTCTTGCCCGAACGGTATCGGGCAGTAGTACTAATTCTCTGTCAAAAATATGTTTGTACATGAATACAAT
>JAAZVZ010000037.1 GCA_018623155.1 Glaciecola sp. | reverse complement strand
GATGTGCTAGCAGTGAAAAGCGCTGGTGCTTATGGTTTTGTGATGTCGTCCAATTACAATACTCGCGCGCGAGCTGCTGAAATATTGGTGGATGGCCGCGATATACACGTCGTTCGCAAACGAGAAGTCATTAAAGATTTATGGGCATTGGAAAGCATCGTTGAATAAAAATAACCACAATAGAAATAATAAAAACACGCTCGAATTTGTCAAGATGCATGGATGTGGCAATGACTTTATGGTCATAGACGGTGTCACACAAAATGTGTATTTATCACCTGAAAAGATCAAGCAACTTGCCGATCGTAATTTTGGGATTGGCTTTGACCAGCTGTTGCTAGTTGAACCGCCATACGACCCAGATCAAGATTTTCATTATCGCATATTCAATGCTGATGGTAGCGAAGTTGAACAATGTGGTAACGGTGCTCGTTGTTTTGCTCGCTTTGTTAAAGCAAAAGGGTTGATTAACAAAAATCGAATTGCAGTGAGTACCAAATCAGGCAATATTGTGTTGTATCTTGAAAGAGATGGCCAAGTCACTGTCAATATGGGGATGCCTAATTTTAAGCCTGATGCCATCCCTCTGCAGGCGCAAAAACAAGAGAAAACCTACATCATTCGCGATAATGAACAAACCTTTTTTGTCGGTGCGGTATCGATGGGGAATCCGCATTGCGTGATCATAGTTGACGATGTAGATGAGTATGACGTACTTGGCGTTGGCAAGCGCTTAGAATCACACGAGCGTTTTCCTGCTCGAGTCAATGTTGGTTTTATGCAGGTTATTTCTCGCAAGCACATCAAATTACGTGTATTTGAGCGTGGCGTGGGTGAAACGCTGGCCTGTGGCACTGGCGCATGCGCTGCGATGGTCGTTGGACATTTACAAGACAAACTCGATCGTGAAGTCAAAGTGTCGTTACCTGGCGGTGATTTGCATATCAAATGGCCAAAGCCAGACCAACCAGTCAAAATGACGGGACCTGCAGACATTGTTTTTGAAGGAAACATACAAATATGAGTCAGCACGTATTAACGCCCGAACAAGTCGCGGAATATTTGATCGATAATCCCAATTTTTTTGTTGAAAATCCAGAAGTCTTACCCGAACTAAAATTACCCAACCTACATGCGGGCACAGTGTCATTGGTTGAGTTGCAAACTGACCAGCTTAGACAGCAGTTGCATCAACAACGCCAAGAGTTAGCGCAATTGATCAGTCATGCAGACCACAATGAACAATTATTTCAAATTTTTGCGAGCCTGATGCAATCTTTATATGTCTGTAACAGTATAAATGAAGTGGAAGATGCACTTGAAGCATCATTTAGTGGTGATTTGGCATTTACTAGCTTGGCTCTGCAAGTGTTTGTAACAAGACCAGACTTGGCTGATTTTCAACACCATAAACTGATTGAGAAACGCTTCAAAAAGAGTGACTTCTTTTTTGGCCGTTTAGGGAAAGATGAAACCAGACAAATATTTAATGATAAACAAGTCGGCTCTTGTGCATTGATTTTATTGGGGACTAATGAAAAGCTTGGATTGTTAGCGATTGGGTCTGAGGATGCATCGCACTTTCATCCTGATATGGATACGTTGTTTTTGTTGCCCTTAAAACAGTTACTTGAGCGAGTGCTACGCAAAGTTAGAACATAAGATATAATTATAATGAGATGCTACAGACCATTTGCTCCGCCTAAGGCTATGACATTCGATTTGGACGATACATTTTACGATAATTGGCCAATAATAATGCGAGCTGAGCAAAGTCTGATGAAATTCATTGCACAAAATTACCCTCTGGCAAAAAGCATCAGTTCCACGTATTGGTTAAGTTTTAAAGCGGAAGCTTTGCGACAAAATCCAGAATTCAAACACGACATGGGCAAGTTGCGCCTAGCTTCTTTACGTTTGGGCTTAGCAAGTGTCGGTTATCAGGGTGAAGCACTGCATGCTGCAACCCAAGCTTGTTTTGAGCAGTTTTACAAAGTCCGTAGTGATTTTACCATCGACGATTCTGTGCTTACACTCCTGAGTGAACTGTCTGAACGGATGCCACTTGTGGCGATCACCAATGGTAATGTTGATTGCGATGCAATTGGCATCAGTCAGTATTTTTCACATATTTTCCATGCCAATACAGAATACCGTTCCAAGCCTCACTCCGATATGTTTGAAGCAGCTATGAATGTTTTAGAGCTTCCTGCAAAGCATATCCTGCACATCGGTGACAGTCCTTACAATGATGTATGGGGCGCCTACAAAGTCGGGATGGCAACGGCTTGGTATGCTGCAAACCGTTCTATGTATCTGCGCAAAGAACCTTTTAGAGCTCTGCCATGTGTGCAACTCGATAATCTAAACGAACTACTGAAATTGGTATAAAAAATGGATGTCTCTGAACTTTTAGATGGCCTGAATGAGCATCAGCGCGAGGCTGTTGCGGCGCCTGAACAGAACCAACTCGTCTTAGCTGGGGCAGGCTCCGGTAAAACCAGAGTCTTAGTGCATCGCATTGCTTGGTTAATGAATGTAGTCGGTATTTCTCCCTTATCCGTATTGGCGGTGACCTTTACCAATAAAGCCGCGCGTGAAATGCGAGGTCGCATAGAGGCTTTACAAGGTCAGCCGTTACCCAACATGTGGATGGGGACTTTTCATGGCATTGCGCACCGTTTATTGCGTAAACATGCGAGTGAGGCAAAATTACCAGATGGGTTTACAGTATTGGACTCAGATGATCAGCTACGTTTAGTTAAACGCACTATTAAAGCCCTAAATCTCGATGAAAAACTTTGGCCAGCCAAATCGGCACAGTGGTTTATCAATGGTAATAAAGATGAGGGATTACGCGCTAAGGATGTAGAAACATTTGGCGATCCGAATCAACAAACCCTCAAAAATATTTATCAAGCCTATCAAGATACGTGCGAGCGTTCTGGCTTAGTGGATTTTGGTGAATTGTTATTGCGGGCCTTTGAATTGTTACGTGACAATCACGCACTGCTCGAGCATTATCAGCGTCGCTTTCAAGCAATATTGGTAGATGAGTTTCAAGATACCAATAATATTCAATATGCTTGGTTACGATTACTAAAATCTGACAACAATCACACTATGATTGTCGGCGATGATGATCAGTCGATCTATGGTTGGCGTGGTGCGAACGTCAATAATATTAATAAGTTCTTGGAACATTATCAGGCAACTACGATTCGCCTTGAACAAAATTATCGCTCTACGGCAAATATCCTAAATGCTGCTAATGCGGTGATTGCCAATAATCAAGGTCGCTTAGGTAAAAACCTCTGGACCGAAGATGGACAGGGCGAAAAGATCAGCCTGTATGCCGGCTTTAACGAACTGGATGAAGCGCGTTTTATCGTATCTAAGATCAAAGAATGGTTTGAACATGGTAATGCCTTATCGGACTGCGCCATCTTATATCGAAACAATGCACAATCTCGTGTATTAGAAGAGGCCTTATTGCACGAGCGCTTGGCTTATCGTATCTACGGCGGGTTGCGCTTTTTTGAACGTCAAGAAATCAAAGATGCTCTGAGTTATCTACGCCTTGTGAATAATACGGCCGATGATGCAGCCTTTGAGCGGATTGTGAATACACCCGCACGCGGCTTGGGAGATAAGTCTATTGGTGTGATCCGTGATTACGCTCGCACAAATGAATTAAGTATGTGGGAAGCGAGTAAGCATTTACTTCAGCAAAAGGGCATGAGCCCGAGAGCGGCCAATTCACTCAACACATTTATTGAGACGGTGGAAAACATTGCTGTACACATCGAACCTTTACCTCTAGAGCAAAAAGCTGATCACGCAATGAAAGCCTCAGGCCTATTTGCAATGTATCAAGCGGAAAAAGGGGAGAAAGCTCAAGCCCGTGTCGAAAACTTAGAGGAACTCGTCACTGCATGTAAAACCTTTGAGGCGCCAATGGAGGCGGAGGATATGACCGAGCTTTCGGCATTTTTGGCACACGCTTCACTGGAAGCTGGTGATAATCAAGCTGAAAAAGATCAAGATGCAGTGCAATTGATGACGATCCATACGGCAAAGGGTTTGGAGTTTGGTCTGGTGTTTTTGGCTGGTGTGGAAGAAGGCATGTTCCCTTCGAATATGTCCAATGATGAGCCGGGCCGCTTAGAAGAAGAACGTCGCTTGTGCTATGTGGGGATCACTCGAGCGATGCAAAAGCTTTATATTACCCATGCCGAGAGTCGCCGTTTATATGGGCAAGACAAGTTTCATACCGCTTCGCGCTTTATTCGTGAGATCCCAAGTGAGTTTCTTGAAGAAATCCGTTTGCGTCAAAACGTATCGACTCCGGTTTATAATCGCTTTAGTAATAATGCCAGTCATGAGGCATTTGCCGAGACTGGTTTCAGCTTAGGGATGCGCGTTAGCCATGCTAAGTTTGGCGACGGAACGGTTTTGAATTATGAAGGTTCAGGCGAAACTGCTCGCGTACAAGTCAATTTTGATGATTTTGGTACCAAATGGTTGGTATTGGGATTTGCTAAGTTAACGCCCCTATAGCTTGCTTCTCAACTATTTCGGCTTACTCGCCATGCGTCAAACGCGAACACGCCTAACGCTGACCAAACAAAAGCAAAGGTTACGATACGATCGAAGGTAAAAGGCTCCTGGTACAAAAATACGGCTAACACAAACATCAAAGTAGGGCCAATATATTGAAAGAAACCAAGGGTAGAATAACGTATACGTCGTGCAGCAGCAGTGAAGCACAATAGCGGAGCGGTTGTCACTACACCAGCCAAAATCAACAAGGCATTAAGCTCAAGTGAATTGAGAGCAAAGTCACTGGTTGGCGAATCAATGTTAAACCAATATATCAACGCAAAAGGCAACATTAGCAAGGTTTCAATGAACAATCCTGGCATTGAATCTACTGAAATTTGTTTGCGGATTAAGCCGTAAATACTAAAGGATGCGGCAAGTGACAAAGCAATAATTGGGACCTCACCAAACGTAAAGATAAGTATCGAGACACCCGCTACTGCCATCCCTACTGCAATCTGTTGCAAACGGCGGAACCGCTCACTTAAAAACACAAATCCAAACAATACATTGAATAATGGATTAATGTAGTATCCCAAACTCGCTTCTAATAAATGCCCGTTGTTCACAGCCCATATAAATAATCCCCAGTTAAAACCTAGGATGAGTCCAGATAAAACCAAAATGCTGAGGGTTTTTGGTGAACAGCATGCTTGTATGACTTTGCCTAATTGCTTAAACATACTAATCAAGATACCCAATATGAGCGCTGACCAAATTATACGATGCATTAAGATCTCAAGTGCTGGGACATCTACTAAAGCTTTAAAATACATGGGTGCAAGCCCCCACATAAAGTAAGCGGCTATCGCAAATAACGCACCTGATTGGGCGGTCGATGTTGGATTAAAGTAGGAACGCGAAAGCATACTGTAACCTGAATGGATTTAGGGCGCATTGTTGTCCAATTCTTAGGCATTTGCAAGCGGATTGATGGGCAGATGATCCGCCTTCTGCTACACTACAAATCATTTCGTATTATCTTGGTTCTGATGTGTTAACCACCTCGCCACAACTTGAGACTGTGCTTAAACAGCAATTTGGCTATAGCCAATTCCGACCTGGTCAACACGGTGTTTTGGACGCTGCACTAAATGGTCGTGATGTGATTGTTTTGATGCCTACTGGCGGTGGCAAATCTATGTGCTACCAGCTACCGGGTTTTGTTTTGCAAAGTTTAGTTGTGGTGGTATCGCCATTGATTTCACTTATGCAAGATCAAGTTGCGCAATGTCAGGGTGTTGGGTTACGCGCGGCAATGGTCAATTCTGCACAAGCTCCAGAGGTGACGACAAAGGTCTATCAAGATATGCATCGTGGCACATTAGATATTTTGTTTGTTGCACCAGAGCGATTATTGCAACGTGATTTTATCCAACGCTTACAGGAGTTACCGGTTGGTTTGATTGCGGTAGATGAGGCGCATTGTGTCTCACAGTGGGGGCATGATTTTCGTCAAGATTATCGTCGTTTAGGACAGCTGCGTCAGGCATTACCAGATATCCCGATGATGGCGTTAACCGCAACGGCTGATATGACCACGCGGGCGGACATTGAACAACAGCTCAATTTACGTGACCCTTACATTCAGTTATCCAGTTTTGATCGACCCAATATTCGCTATTCGGTGATCAACAAATATAAACCTCTTGAACAAATTAAATCATTTATCCGCAGCCAAGAGGGTAGCGGGATTATTTATTGTAACAGCCGAAAACGAGTCGATGAGGTCAGCAGTAAACTCAAAGAACAAGGCTATAAGGTCGCACCATACCATGCAGGTATGGAAAATTTTGATAGAGAGTACTCGCAAAGACTATTTCAGAATGATGATGTTGATGTGGTTGTAGCCACTGTCGCGTTCGGTATGGGGATCAACAAATCCAATGTCCGTTATGTGATTCACTACGATTTACCGCGCAGTATCGAGGGATATTATCAAGAAACGGGGCGTGCAGGGCGAGATGGATTACCTGCAGAGGCGGTTTTGTTGTTCAGTGAAAAAGACGCTGCTCGGATGCAGGATTGGATCACTCAATCGGATTCGCCTAGAGCTAGTGTTGAATTAGAAAAATTCTCAGCCATGCATCGCTTTGCTGAAGCGCAAACTTGCCGCAGACAGATATTACTTAATTATTTTTCCGAATTCAGTGCTGATAAGTGTGGAAATTGTGATGTATGCCTGGATCCTCCTAGTCACTTTCCTGCTCTAGAAGTTGCACAGAAAGTCCTGTCATGTGTTTACCGAATGCGTATGCAAGGCACTGCCAATCAAGTTGTGGACGTACTAAAAGCTAGAGGTGGGCAAAAAGCCATTGAGCAAGGTTACGATCAACTATCTACTTTTGGAATCGGTAAAGATCGCTCTGATGAATATTGGCACAACATCATACAGCAACTCGTTCACCTTGGTTATTTGCGAGTGGATATTGTTGAGTATGGCGCTTTGAAGTTGACTGAGCCAAGCAAACAAGTGTTGCAAGGCATTGTATCTATCGAGCTCGCGGTACCACGTACCAGTGTTGGAAAACCCGTATTCAATGCTTCTCAAAATTACGATAAGGCATTGTTCGCTAAACTTAAAGCTTTGCGTAAAAGTATCGCAGATGAGCACGACATCCCACCTTATGTGGTATTTTCTGATGCTTCTCTTGTGGATATGGCAAAGCAACTCCCGACTTCGCAATTTGATTTTTTGCAAGTCAACGGGGTTGGGCGTGTCAAGCTGGATAAGTATGGCGATGCGTTTTTGCATGTCATTGAAACGCATCTGACCATGAACTAGCCTAGTTATGCGGCAGTTTGGGGACCAAAATCATAATCTCCACCTTTGCTAAGCGCTTTGATATACGCTGGGCGTGCGTGCATAGCATCTACGTACCGTCTGATATGTGAGGGTGTTTGGGTGCTTCGAGTTGCATAAATGGCTTCTAATGGGAACAACATCATAACGTCAATAATGGTAAAGCGATCTGCAATAAAGAATGTCTCTTGTGCTGCATGACGTTTAGCAAGGTGCTCTTCTACATAGGCAAGATTTTCATTGCCATTGGGACGATAATAGGCGTCCATAATGGCATCAATCACCTTATCTGCGATATTGCGAACGAAAAAAGGCTTTTTTTTCGCCTTGGCCTTACCCATAACCAGTTCAGCGATTAATGGTGGCATTATCGTTCCTTCACAAGCGTGTAACCAGTATAAGTAATCTGCGTAGGTATCTTCCTCAGCGCCGATGCGAAGCTCTGGCTTACCGTAACGAGTCGCTAGATATTCAACGATGGCACCGCTTTCAGCAAGCACAATGGTAGGTTTATCTGTTTCTTCAATTGTAACGACAGGAGAGCGACCTAATTTAAATATATCCTTTAGGCTTTGTGGCGCTAACTGTGTTTTTGGGTCTCGCATATGGGTTGTTATCGAATAATCGAGTTCGAGCTCTTCTAACAGCCATAATATCCGTTGCGAGCGTGAATGATTAAGGTGGTGCAAAGTAATCATAATATATCCTCAAATAGCCCTTTTACATACGTATGACTTTGGTAGAATGGTTTAATACAAATCAAAATAACTCATTATGTCGGCACATTTTACTTACACCTATGCACAGGAACTGGCACAAACGGCACCAACCATTAAGCCAACGGCATTATACAAACCTCAATTACAAGTGGTAAATGACTCTTTGTGGAATCAACTTCAACTCCCAGACAGTTGGTTGCAAAACAATGAGTTAGTTTCACAAATTTTTGGTGACAACACGGCGTTAAATAAACGCTCGGTCGCACAAAAATACGGTGGCCATCAATTTGGCCAATGGAATCCCATGTTAGGTGACGGACGGGGATTGTTGTTAGCTGAAGTTATTGATACAAGCGGCAAAAAAGTTGACTTGCACCTAAAAGGAGCAGGCCCAACACCTTGGTCTCGACATGCGGATGGTCGTGCTGTTTTACGCTCTACCATTAGAGAATATTTGGCAAGCGAGTACCTTCATGCGATAGGTATCCCGACCTCAAGGGCTTTATGTTTATTTACATCCGACGAGCCAGTGTATAGAGAGAAGCAAGAACGAGCTGCGATGATGATTAGGACAGCGCCTAGCCATCTGCGCTTTGGGCATTTTGAGTATTATCATCATACCGATGACCAAGCTAATCTCGATGCGCTATTTGACTACGCGTTCAAGTACCATTTTGTCGAGCAAAGCAAAGCCGATAACCCTCATTTAGCCATGTTCAAAGCCATCATTCAATCCACGGCTAAGCTGATTGCACAATGGCAAGTTTATGGCTTTAATCACGGGGTAATGAATACGGATAACATGTCAGTGCATGGGATTACGTTTGATTACGGTCCTTATGCTTTTTTTGATGATTTTGAACCGCATTACATTTGTAATCGTTCAGATCATCAAGGCCGCTATCGCTTCTCTGCTCAACCCGGTATTGGTCTGTGGAACTTAAATGCATTAGGACAGGCTTTTCGACGTTATGCATCAATTGATGAACTAAAAGAAGCTTTACAGACCTATGAACCTATTTTACTGGATACTTATCAACGCTTGCTGTGTCAGCGTTTAGCTTTGCCTTTTTGTGTAGAACACAGTGAAGTAGCGACTGAGTTTTTGACCTTGTTGCAACAGCCTGCTAGAGACTATCATTTAAGCTTTAGGGCATTGGCTGATGCAACAGACTGGCAAGGTATCAAGGCATTGCGCAATGATTATGTCGATATTGAACGTTTTGATAACTGGGTATCTCGTTATCAAGAAATCATTGGTCCAACACCGTTTTTGGAGTTTCAGATTCAGCTACAACAAGCCAATCCAGCAATTATTTTGCGAAATCACCATGCGCAAAGTGTTATTGAAGCTGCAGAAAATGGGGATTTCTCTTTGTTTCATAGTTATTTGGATGCGTTGATGAATCCATTTGAGCCGAACTCGGAACAACACCATTGGGCGAGTGGACCGGAACCGGATAATAAAGGGATTGCTTTGTCTTGTTCAAGTTGAGCTTATACTCGCATGTCAGCCAAAAAGTCGGTATCATACCCGCCCGTTTAAATTGAATACTCACAACAATGCAAAAATACCAATTTGTCAGTGCAGCTAAACTACCAACCCGTAAGGGCGAGTTTACTATTCATGGCTTTGTTGAAACCGAAACTCAACAAGAACATGTGGCGCTTACTTACGGTCAGTGG
>JAAZVZ010000056.1 GCA_018623155.1 Glaciecola sp. | reverse complement strand
TTAGCAGGTGAGGTCGTCGAAATAGATTGGGCCAAAACGGTTCTTTTAGAAATCGATCCAGAACATTATGTGTATACAGGGCAGCACATTTATGTGCCGAATAATAAGCTGATTTCACAAACGGTCAAAAATTTAAACTTTTTTAAGCGCTATTCTTTACATCACTTTACTATTACAACTGAGCCTACCGTTAATGTGTATGAATTTGTAGAGGCGTTTGCCGCCTTGGCTCGTCAAAAATGCTCGCACTTTCGCGAGGTTGCGTTGCGCTATAAATCGTTTATCGAGCACAGTTTGGATGCTGAGTTTATTGATGTCGATCCGCATATTACCGTAGAAACAAATCGCTATGCCAAAACCGTTGTGACAGTGAGTTTGTTCTGCCCAACTAATGAACGTGGTGAGCTAGAGGATATGCTCGGAAAAGAATTTATGCGCATGTGGTTTGCACAATTAAAAACACAAACTGGTGCTGACTCATTATTAGTCACGCCAAGTATTGCATCTCCGAGTCAAGAATAAATGGTATTTATAGGTCTTGCACTCTTTTTTGCCTACCTTACTTATCGCGCTTGGTTTAGCCCACAAATAACCGGTACACGTTTTGACCTGTATTTTTTTATCGTATTTGGGTTAACCATTTTTTGTGCAAGTATTCCCATTCGAGCCGTTTATTTTGAACTGAAATTCGCTCGTGCCGCTTCTGAGTTGGTCAAGAACGATGACATTTCGGTACATTGTATCTCTCTTATTTCTGGTGTTATTTACAATCGGTATGCTGGTTTTGTGACAGGTGGTGAACCTGATATTTACTTGCAAGGTGATACATGTGAGGACTTGCGTCGTTTTTTGTGGGACCCCAAAGGCGCTAGTTTGAGTGAGCAATATGCGTTACATGTCTTAACTCACGAAACGATGCATGTTGCAGGTATATTAAATGAGCAAAAAGCCGATTGTGCTGCATTTCAAAGAAATCATAATATGGCTATGCTACTAGGTGTTGATGAATCAGTGGCAAAGGTTACTGCCATGGAAATACACGGACAACGTTCTCCAAGACATCCTTATTACACAAAAGATTGTGAGCCAGATGGGTCTCTTGATGAGCGTTTACCCGGCGCGGTATGGTTAAAAACAAAATAGCCAAAGCGTCTTTAATCGGAGTGTAATGCTTCAATTGGGTTTAATTGCGACGCTTTGATTGCAGGGAATACGCCAAATCCAACGCCAACAAGCATACAAATGGATAGGGACAGTGCAATGGCTGTGAAGGACCAAGATACGGCCCATTCACTATAAAATCCGATAACCTCTGACAATATTAAACCAAACACAATTCCCAATATCCCACCGAGCACAGAGATGGTGAAACTCTCTGCCAAAAACTGTAAGCGAATATCTCGTTGTGTCGCGCCTACTGCACGTAGTAAGCCAATCTCAGTAGTGCGTTCCATGACATTAGCCAGCATGATGTTCATGATGCCAATACCCCCAACTAACAATGAAATTCCAGCTACACAGGCCATTACAATATTAAATATTTGTTGAGTTTGTTTTTGTTGTGCTAATAATTCAGCCGGAATGATAATCTCGTATACATCAATATTATTGTGACGAGTGGCCATCAAATGGGTAATAGCTTTGGCTGCAACAACGGGATTGGTGTCAGGTGATATTTGCAATTTAAAGCTGTCTAGCTCGCTGTCGAGGGGGTTAAATGCAAACTTTTGCTTAGCAGTGTTGAGGGGTACAAAGACGCGGTAGCGGTCGCCACCAATCTGCACACCTTGAAATTCGTTTTTGTCTCCTGGTGGTGGTTGTAATACTCCAACAACCTGAAGCCAAAGATGATTTACTTTGATCATTTGTCCTAAGGCTGACATATTGGGGAAGAGTTCGTTTGCTGTATCTGCACCAAGGACAGCGACTTGTGCTAAGCGAATATCATCTTCAGAATCTGTGTAGCGACCATCAGATAAAATGAGGTTACCATGTTCAAAATAGCTTGGTGTGATGCCTACAACTTGTGCGTCTGATTTAGCAAAGTCTGAGTATAAAGCATATGTTTTGACAGTTTTACTGGCCGAAAATTCACTTACAAATGGCAATGTAGCCACAGCAGCTTCGACATCACCAGTATTGAGGCCTAACGACTCCTCACGAATTTCGGTTAATTCATCGTCGGTAAATTCTACTGCATTAACAATGATGTTATTGACTCCCATAGAATCAATCATTTTTAGCGCTTCCCGTTCAGCTCCTTCACCAATATTCAGCATGGCGATCACGGCACCCACCCCAAAAATCATACCTAATAGGGTTAGAAATGTGCGGAGTTTTTGTGCTGATAATTCGTATAAAGCATCCACAATTAACTGTACGTATCTCGAGAAATTATTGGCTTGGGTATGCATTACTGTCCTACCTCATTGTTTTGTGAAGCAACAATGCCACTTAGAGCAATTTGTGCATAGGGTTTAATGCCTTCTTTGATTTCGATAAAGTGTAGATTTTTGCGTCCAGTTGTGACCTTTTGACGAGTAAAACCAGTGCTATTTTGAACATATACATAGGACTCTTCATTTTCATAAATGACTGATTGCAACGGTACCGCTAATTTCGTTTTACCGGTCTCAACCGTGATTTTGGCGCTTAATTTGCGCCCCGGCTGTAACTCCTGTGCGTCTTGTTGTGTGATACTCG
>JAAZVZ010000022.1 GCA_018623155.1 Glaciecola sp. | reverse complement strand
AGTACCCTGTTAGTAAAAGAGCATCAAGACCTAGCAAAACAAGCCGCGACACAGTCTATGGTGCTCTTAAAAAACCAGGGTGTACTGCCTATCAAAGCAAGAGAGATAAAGCACATTGCGTTAATTGGCCCCAATGCAAACGATATTGTTGCTCAATTGGGAGACTGGTCATTGGGATTTCGTGGTCAGGGTAGATGGATGCAAGAGATCCCTCAGCGAACCGCTTCACATTCAACATTTTTGAATGGGTTAGTGCAAAGGGCGAAACAGGATGGTGTGAGGGTCACCTATGTCAAGGGTAGTGATGTATTAGACAATGGTTTCTTAGAAACGAAAAAAATTGTTCAGGCTATTGGAAGTGCTGATCTAGTTATTGCGGTGTTGGGAGACAATCGGATGTTGACCGGCGAACAATTAGATAGAGCAATCATGCTGCCGACAGGCAGACAGAATGAAATGATGGAAATTATCAGTCAAGCGAATAAGCCAACCGTGACAGTTTATTTGAGTAGTAAACCGCTGATAATTACCGAGGCAGCTCGACAATCAGACGCCATTATTATGGCACTTAATCCTGGTATGAAAGGGGGGGAAGCATTTGCTGGATTGCTTTTTGGCGATGAGAATTTTTCTGGGAGGTTAACATTAACCTTACCTCATCATACTGCTCAAACGCCAGTTTACTATAATCAACCTCCAGGTTGGCATGGATCGGGATATTATGCGGATCTTCCCAAAGAAACTAAGTTGCCGAAATATCCTTTTGGTTATGGACTTAGTTATACCGAGTTTAATTATAGTGATCTGGTCCTCGATAGTGATAAATTATGTAAAGGTTGCCCGCTAACGGGTACCTTCAAATTAACAAACTCGGGCGAAGTTGGCGGTGATGAAGTGATTCAATTGTATCTTACAGATAAGGTTGCGTCAGTAACTAGACCTGAGAGGCTGCTTGTTCATTTTGATCGTGTATTTGTGGATAGTGGTGAGACAAAAGAGATTAAGTTCGAAATTCCATTTGAACGCTTAGCTGTACTAGATAAAGCAATGAAATGGGAAGTAGAGCCTGGGGATTTTGATTTGTTCATTTCGACTTCTTCGGCTAAAAAGGATATTCAACTTCAGATTGGTTTTAGTTATTAAACACTTATGTCTGCGTTAAACCAAGTATCTACAAGCTGTCCCTGTACGTTATAAGAAAAATAGGCACTCGAATGCTCAAAGTTTCATTATATATTTAGATCTCTCATATATTTGCAAGAAATAAAATTCGAAAAAGGAGAGTGAGCAATTTTCCCAAAAATAAAACCGTTGACACTTTGAAGATAAAGTTAGTTTTGCATATTAAAAAGTTAAGAACTGTTTAGTGTGCTATGGCTTAACCATTCTGTCATTGTAGTCCTCGTTAAAATTTATCAATGATTGTCACACCTACGGTCGTCGAAGTATCCATGGTGGTCAATGCAGAAATGGACTCTTCGAGAGTGATTGTTTTGCCTATCAATTTTTTTGGAGTTAACTTTCCTGACATCATCAGGTCCAACATAGCGCTATACCGATAAGCTTGCATACCGTGGCTACCAATAATCTCCAGCTCATGGGCGATCACATGGGACATAGGAATCGGAGGGTTAGCATGATCCGCAAGTAATAATCCCACCTGGATATGTTTACCGAGTTTACGTAGTGATTTAATAGAGTTGGCACATGTAATGGGATGTCCAAGTGCATCAAGCGACACATGCGCTCCGCCCGATGACAGTTCTTTTACAGCTTCGGCAACATCAGAGACCAGATTGGCATTCACCGTTGCAACAGCTCCAAGAGACCTTGCAAAAGCCAACTTGTCCTCGGCAATATCAACAGCGATTACATTGGCTCCTGCGGCGGTGGCAATCATTATTGCAGACAATCCAACTCCACCGCACCCATGCACTGCTACCCACTGTCCGGTGGACACTTTGCCTTGATCAATCACAGCGCGAAAGGAGGTAGCAAAACGGCATCCCAAGCTTGCTGCAGTAACAAAATCAATATTCTCTGGCAGAGAAACCAAATTCACGTCAGCGTGATCTATCGTAGTGTATTCAGCAAATGCCCCCCAATGTGTAAAACCGGGCTGAGTCTGATGACCGCAAACCTGATGATTGCCTGAGTGACATTCACCGCAAGTACCACAGGCATTTATAAAAGGAACTGTGACTCTGTCACCTACTTTGAAGAGACTGACATCCTTCCCAACAGCCTCTACCACTCCGGCGAATTCGTGTCCAGGAACGTGAGGCAAAGTGACGTCTTCATCATGCCCTTGCCAACAATGCCAGTCGCTACGACATACTCCTGTGGCTTTTACGTTGATGACTACACCGTGTGATGCTGGTGTGGGATCAGTCACTTTCTTAATTTCAGGGGTAGTGGCAAATTTTTCAAAAACAACAGCTTTCATAATCGAACCTACTAAAAACCAGTTAAATGACTGCCTCTATAATGCCAAACTGAAATGAAATTATCTTGCTTTTTATTCTGTATAAGTGGAAGATGTTGAATGATTATTTTATTACATGTCTATATTTTGGTGGATTCTTTTAATGGCTTCGTTAGATAAAGTGGATTATCGTATTCTTTCCCATCTTCAGCGTGATGGTAGGCTAACTAACGCGAGACTGGCAGGAAAATTATCACTCAGTGAGACTCCCTGTTGGCGTCGCCTAAAACGCTTGGAGGAAGAAGGTTATATTAGTGGGTACCAGGCAAATCTGGATAAACGCAAGCTAGGCTTTGGTGTTATGGTGTTTGTCCAACTTTCTTGCAGTCATCATGACGCGGTTAATACCAAAGCGTTTGAGGATGCAGTTCAAGGTTCAGAATATGTACTGTCATGCCATAATACAACAGGTGAAGCTGACTTTTTGCTTCAAGTAGTTGCTCGTGATCTTGATGATTACAGTCAGTTTGTAGAAGACGTATTGAGGAAATTACCTGGAATCACGGCTATTCGATCCAATATCTCACTGCGAGAGGTAAAGTCTTCTACACTTTTGCCATTGGAGCAAGTGTAAGTGATAGAGAAGTTACACTTGGACCAGAGATAAACAACAATTATTTGTAAATCATTCTGAATTACCACTATTTATCTATAAGCTCGAATGTCAACCTAGTACTTAGGACATCTACCTTAAATGTTGCTAGAGGACTTGATTTTACAGTATAGGACAATAGCCCTATGTTCTTTCTGATATATCCTCCTATACTTAAAATCATTCAAGCAGTAGGATTTTTCATCATGAATTTACATAAAGTAGCTTTAGCACTCATTAGTTCTCAATTAATTTTGGCATGTGGAGGAGGTGGCTCAGCTAATGTGCCCGCACAGACTCCACCAATGAGCCCAACGCAAACCAATACTATTATAAAAACCGGAGTAATTACTGGGTTTGGCAGTATATACGTCGATGGTCAGCGTTTTATCACAGACACGACAATGTTTAATGTTAACGGTCAAGCAGGGCAAACAATTGAACAGTTGCAGGTCGGAATGAAAATATCAATGAGTGTCCAAGAATCTTCTGGAGAACAGACTTCAACGGTCAGAAATTTATATTACGACAATGATGTGGAGGGTACCGTCTCAGCAATTGACCGCAATAATCAACAACTAGAAGTGGCTGGCACTTTGGTGCAGTATAATGATTTGACGCATTTTATTGGAGTAACTGAAGCCTCTTTAGCAGTGAATACTCGAATTGAAATTAGTGGATATCTAAACGGTGATGGGATCCTTGTTGCCACTTATATTGAACTTGATGACGATACCACAAATGATGCAGAGCAATATACATCAGGTGTTGTAGCCAATCTGAATACGGATCAGCAAACATTTACACTGCAAGAGTTAACGGTAGATTATTCATCTGCGAACGAAACCAGTATCGAAGATAACCTCAAAGTGAAAGTGGAAGGAAACATCCTAAACGGTATATTCGTTGCAACAGAAGTCGAGATAATTGATCAAAGTTTTTATTCTTCATTGAGTGATGATGATGTTACTCGAATAGAAAGAGAAGGCATTGTGACGGCAGTAAATGCTGGTAATCGCACTATTACAGTAGATGGCGTGTTGTATCAGTTCGCAACAAATGTGGTTTTCGAAGGAAATTCGAATATACAAGTTAATGATTTTGTTGAGATCTCTATCGATCCAGTAACCAATCAAATAACCGAAGTAGAAACTAGCAACACTCATTTTGACAGCGATGGCAAGGTGAAAGGAATCATTTCAGTGATCGATACAACAAACCAAACTATCACTGTTAATGACCAAATTTACTTTTTTACAAACACGACTCGTTTGGAAGATGACGATGATCGGTATTTTAGTTTCACTTCAATAAATTTGAATGACAGAGTAGAGATTGCTTATGTCATGGATAGTCAGAGCCGTAAAATCATTCAACGGATCGAACGTGAGGATGAAGCAGAATATAATGAAGAATGGGAATTAGAAAGTCGTGTATTTAGTGTGGATTTAGCGACACAAACGGTTACTGTCAACGGTATAAATATTGTATTGACTGATACCATTAGGTTGGTAATTGATGATGATGTGACAGATCTTTCTACTTTTTTAACCGCACTTACGACTAGCAATGGTGTTGCTGAAATAGAGGTTGAAGGGGCATTTGACGGCAATGGTCAGTTTGTAGTTCAAAAAATAGAATTAGAACGTGAACACGACAATGATGGTCAACTATCATCGGATAATGACCAGCTAGAAGTAGGTTATGTTGAATATGAAGGCACAGTATCCAATATCATAGACAACACAAGCTTTATGTTAAACGGGCGTGAAATTAGAATTGATGCTAATACGGAACTTGAACTTAACGACCAACAAGTATCGATGACTCAATTTATGGCTGCTCTGCAAGTAGGTGTAACGGTTGAAATTGAGGGATCATGGGTCGATGGTGCATATATTTATGCGTACGAAGCCGAAATTGAAACTCATGATGACTAGTTCATTATAGTGTATGATAAAGGCCATATTCATCGAATATGGCCTTTTTTATGAATCGAGACAAAACTATCGCCGTGTTATTAGTGCTAATTATATTATTCAAATTAGCCGACTTGTACGTTGATTTTGCAAATCATGTCTCGGACCATCATATCATCCAAGAGATAATTCTCATTCTGTTATCAGCAGGTATTTTTGTTTTTCTTACACGAGATATTGCAAAGCGAAGCAAACAAGCACAGGTGCTTGACCAGCAATTGAAAATCAGTAAAGCACAATCAGAGACGTTGTCTAAAAAGGTGATTGAAACAAAAGCGCAATTTTTTTCTGCAATTGAGGAACAGTTTACTCAATGGGAATTAACGACAACGGAAAAAGAAGTCGCCATATTGCTTGTAAAAGGGTTGAGTAATTTTGAAATCGCTGAAGTCCGAGGTAAATCTGAAAAAACAATCAGTCATCAAGCCTCTTCAGTCTATAAAAAAGCCTCTGTGACAGGAAGACATGAACTAGCCGCCCTTTTTTTTGAGGAGCTAATCAATTAGATATACGATCTAATGATGAGTTCGAGATAATAAGTGGAAGAAGGCTAAGATGCGTATCCATGCACTGTCGTTATCCTGTGTACGAAATCCATGTTAAAAATTGCTCCTGCGAATTAGAAAGTATCAGTTAATCTGGTTTTGTAATCGTTTTAATCGGTTTAATTTGTTTTCTGAATTTGTTTGTTTTTTGTACTTTCAATATTGCCAATCCGGCAATCAATTGGAGACAAAAATGAAAAATGAACATGACAGTACCCAAAGACGAGTATGTAAACAGACAAAGGATGGCGAAGTATGCATAGAGACAAACCCTTACAGGATCCCTGTTGAGGTCCTGCGAAAACACAGTTTGTCGGTATTTAATTGTCGACGATATTTTAATAAATAATTTTGAATTTGGCGCCACATGTTCAGTCTTGTACTAGCAAGTGGCGCAAGTTTGTTAAATGAATAGAATTAAACTTAAGCCCCAAAAACTTAGTTTTGTAATTGATAAATTCCTTCTTGAATTAATTCAGTGCATATATGAGAGGCAATGTTGTGACTCACCATTGCGCACTCTGTGTCAATCTTATTGCCCAAGGCGGCGCGTTGCCAAGCCATTTCCGAATGGGACATACTGTAATCGAGTAGGGCTGTCAGCGAAACGATTCGACCATACCCTTCTTCATCCGAATCGATACTCATTTTGATTTGTTCAGCCCAGTCTTGAGCATGCTCTTCGTACATAGGAATATATTGTGGTGGGGTGTAGTCGTTATAAAACGCATCCAATGCATGATGACCAAATTCATGAAGGAGTACATCATAAAATGCATACATAAAGATTTTATCAGCATCAATGAATTCCATAGAGGTAAGTCTTTCTTGGATAAATAGAGAAAGATTCAACAAATAAGCATTAGATATTGAAATATGTCGATTGTCATTGTCATCAATCGAAGAGAAGGCGACCTCTGATGCATCCATATCGGCTGAAAAATGAATTCTGGTTGTTTCTAAGATGCTGTATAGTTTTGCATTCTCTTCCTCAAAGGCGAGTTCAACTAATCTAGTTTTGAGCTGTATAGTATGGTGTTCAGCAATAGCTAAAGGTTCATCAAGCGCATACGCTTGATACATAATCATGCCAAAAAATAGAACTCCAATCTTCCTTAAAGAATTAAGTGTAGTCATCGAAGTGACCTATTAAAAAATGTAAGACATACTTTAAACGAGTTATCCAGAGCATTAGTTTAATTGTTGTCTCTATCTTTAGATTGTTCTAATATCAAAGTACTCTCATTAATACAAAGATACGCTCATGTCACACCCAATCAAAACCACTCACGTTGGCTCTCTTCCTCGTTCTCAAGAAGTTGTGAACTTTATTTTTGCACGAGAAAAAGAGGAACACTACGACCAAAATGCGTTTGATACTACGATGACGCAAGCAGTGGATGAGACAGTAAAAGCTCAAAAAGAGGCTGGAGTGACGGTGGTTTCAGATGGTGAAACGTCAAAGATCTCTTATGCCACTTACGTGAAAGATCGCTATACCGGGTTTAGTGGCGATAGCCCTCGTAATGCACCTGCAGATTTGAAGCAATTTCCTGCTTTTTTGGAACGACTTGCCCAGTCAGGTGGTACACCTACCTATTCGCGTCCGATGTGTACTGGCCCTATCATGAGTAAAGAAACCAATGATCTCGCTAATGATATTGCCAATCTCAAACAAGCGATGGGGAAATATCAGGTCGAGCAAGGATTTATGAATGCAGCTTCACCCGGGGTGATAGCCTTGTTCCTACAAAATCAATATTACCCAAGTCGTGAAGCGTATATTGAAACTTTGGCCGAAGTAATGAAAGCCGAATATCACACCATTGTCGATGCCGGGTTGGATGTCCAACTAGATTGCCCTGATCTGGCGTTATCTCGTCATATGTTATTTACTGACTTGTCTGATGAAGAATTTTTAAAGATCGCGGCTCAACATGTTGAAGCACTCAACTACGCCATTGCTGATTTGCCAAAAGAAAAAGTACGCATGCATATCTGTTGGGGAAACTATGAAGGTCCACATATCTGCGATATTCCAATGAAAAAGATGTTTGATACATTAATGTCCGTCAATGCATCTCAGCTATTATTTGAGACCGCAAATCCAAGACACGGCCATGAGTGGAAAGTATTTGCTGAGCGCAAAGCCGATATTCCTCAAGATAAAGTATTGGTGCCGGGCGTGATCGATTCTACAACAAATTTTGTTGAGCACCCTGAACTGGTTGCTGAGCGTATCGAGCGCTTTGTTAACATCGTCGGTCGTGAACGCGTGATCGCATCTACTGACTGTGGTTTTGGAACATTTGCTGGATTTGGCGCAGTGGCTCCAGATATTGCTTATGCGAAGCTGTCAACGTTAAAAGCGGGCGCTGAATTGGTTTAGTCAACCTAAATCAACGCATTAAACGCCCATAATCCGATGAGAGACATGACAAAGAATCCAAACAGCCAATAAGATGGTGTGTCGAACTTACCCGGTACGACATACCATTCGCCTTCTTTCTCCGCTAGCTTCTCATCCCGGTATTTGGCGATCTGACCTTTGACGGTATACATGGATTCAACATCTGGCTTACCATCAATTATCAAGCTCGCCACATACGACACCACCATGTTGACACCGCCCCCAATCACTGCATACCAAGGCCATGAAATACCGGTTTGCGTTGCGGTCAAGTATACGGCGATAAAGCCTACAGCGACACCAACCAACAATCCGCGTTCAGAGGTATTTCTGGTAAAGAACCCCAGCGCAAATATCGACAACTTTGCACCGACAAAATACGAACCGACTTTGGTGAGTACTTGCAGGATAGAGCCTTGAGAATTTGAATACAATATTGCAGGGATAATGATGACGATGGCCCAAAACAGTGTAAACCAGCGAGTAACTGTAAGTAAGTGCTCACCATCTGCGTCTTGTTTGATATATTTTTGATAAAAGTCGATGGTTGAAACCGTCGACATTGAATTGAACGCCGAGTCTAAACTAGACATTGAGGCCGCCATGACGGCTGCTGCAATGATCCCCATCAGACCGGGTAATCCATATTCGTAAGCAAACTGCAAAATGATGGTGTTACTGTTCTGGAACGCTTTGCCTTCATAATAGTGGTAAAACAGGATCCCCAATAAAATAAATAAAAAATAGATGAAGAATGCACCAAATCCCATCATTAAAAATGACTTCTTGGCGTCGCCGATATTTTTGGCTGCCAAAGTCCGTTGTACCATCATCTGGTTCGCCCCATACACGGTGGTGTGATATAGGGTCATGGCAAATACCCCGGCCCACACAGTAGTATCCACCGACCAATCTAATGACCAATTAAGGGGATCGGTTTTGCCCTC
Organism: Glaciecola sp.; assembly: GCA_018623155.1. Lineage (GTDB taxonomy): Bacteria > Pseudomonadota > Gammaproteobacteria > Enterobacterales > Alteromonadaceae > Opacimonas. Next base: position 23,081 of record JAAZVZ010000022.1, on the reverse strand, counting down.
TGCCTTGAGTTGGGCAAGCGTTTCACCTAATCCAGAAGGCATTTCACCGAGAAGAGCGTTGAAGATGATTAATGCGCCTACTAACAGAATAAAAGCCTGTACTACATCGGTCCATATCACCGCACTGATACCGCCCATGGAGGTATAAATAAGCGCAATCACGGTAATTATGACAATCGCATAAACGACATCGACCCCAGTAATAAATTCTAGTACTAGAGCGGTCGCATACAATACTGCGGCTGATGATAATGCTTGGGTAATTAAGAATATGATCGAAATCGTGGCTCTCGCTTTGGCACCAAAGCGGTTTTCCACATATTCATAAATGGAGGCGACGCCTGAGTTGTAGAAAAAGGGTAGAAAAAACGTAATGGTGAGGATTATGACTAACGGGTAATTGAGGTGAATCGCCATTACCGACATACCGGATGAATAGGCCCATGCGGGTCCACCTAAAAAACTCAAAGCACTGACATAGGTTGCTACAACCGAGACGCCAATCGCCCACCAAGGAATATCTTTATTACCCGTATGAAAATCTTCGGCAGTGGAGATTTTTTTACTTAGCAAAAAGCCAATGAAGAGATTCACGACTAAATAGCCAATTAAAATTGTCCAGTTTAACGTACCAAACTCTGCCATGTGATATTCCCTTTTGTGATGGGTGTTATTGATTAATCTCGTTGTACATTGCTGCAGCACCCGCTTTGATAAAGCCGTGATCTGAATTTAGCATAAACAAAGACACGCCTTTTTCACGCCAATATTGAACGGCTTCTGTAGTTGGGACAAACATCCCTACACAACGCTTGTGACGGTTAGCTGCAGCAATGATTTGGTCAATAGCCGCTGTGACTTTAGGATCTGAAGCACTCGTTACTCCTAATGCAACGGTAAGATCCATAACGCCAATAAAAAAACAGTCAATGCCGTCTACAGCCATGATCTCATCAATACAGTCTAACGCGCTAAGATCTTCTATTTGAGCGATAACGGAAGTGTGGGCAACATTATTGGCCAAATTATCTGGTAAAGGAGAGTGGGTGTATTGAGCAAACCGAGAAGAACCCGCATAGCCTCGACCTCCAGGTCCGTAAAAGCTTTTCTGTACAATATGTCGCGCAATCTCTGGGCTATCGACATGTGGCACAACAATACCCGATGCCCCACAATCTAGTGCGTTGAGGATTTCACTATCAGAGCTATCACGTAACCTCACTACAACCGCTTTGTCATGAGCGCGATATGCCATAATTGCAGCATCGATATCCGAACGATCAAATGGAGAGTGTTCAGTATCGAGGCAACATACATCTAGAGGAGATAGCGCAAGTACCTCTGCAATCATCATGGAAGGTGTTTTGACAAAAGTGCCTACCAGTAAAGACTGTTCTGAAAGTGCCTGTTTAAATCGTAGCGCTGCTGTCATTAATATACCTTGTTCAGTTATGGAATTCATTACAGTGGACGTGAGAGCCATTCTGCCAAAATGGCATTGACTTGCTCAGCTTGCTCAAGCGTACTCAAATGTCCACAGTCTGGCAAGATATCTAAGCTAGCATCTGGAATTTGGTCATGCATGAATAAATGCCGCTCAACAGGACATAACTTATCTTCAGCACCGCAGATTATCGCAGTTGGGACGGTGATAGAAGACAATAAATTAGCGCTGTCTGATCGCGTATTGAGCGCTTGCATTTGCGCTCTGCCAACTTCCCAGCCCGTTTCTTTAGCCATCTTCAAAACGGTTTCTTTATGTTCAGAGAGTGTCATGCCAGAGGCTGAGGTATAATTTGGAAATAAAGAATATTCCACAAAAGGGAGAAGACCATCAAGTCCTTGTATCTCTAAAGCATCTATCGCATCAATTGCGGCCAACCGAGCGGTAAGCTTTTCTGGTGTTTCAGCACGACTATTTGTATCCAATAAGGCGAGTTTGATTACTCGTTCTGGGGCTTGGCGCAGGATCTCGAAGGCAATAATTCCTCCCATAGACAAGCCGACGAGCGCAAACGTTTCAGGCGCATCATCGAGAATGGCACTGGCTATTTCCGCTACAGTATTACCACCGTTTAACCTAGCGGTTGAGCAAGGAACCCCCTTGGCGGTAAAAAAATCAATTTGCGGTGCAAACAGTGCTTCCGTACAAAGAGTACCGGGGACAAATAAAATGTGCTGACTCATCTTATACTACCAACAAAAAAGGCGGGTATCCCCGCCTTAATCATGTCTTACTTAGCAAACTTTTCTGTGTAACGACGGACACGAATATCAGCTTGCTCTTTGTGTCCGGCAAAACCTTCTAATGCACACAGACGTGAACAGTATTCACCAATTTCAAGTGATGCCTCTTCGGTAAGTTTTTGATAAGTACACGTTTTAATAAACTTACCAACCCACAAACCACCAGTATAACGTGCCGCTTTATTGGTAGGTAACGTATGGTTGGTACCAACGACTTTGTCACCATAAGATACATTTGTCTCACGCCCCAAAAATAACGCACCATAATTGGTCATATTGTTAAGAAAATAATCTGGATCGCGAGTCATTACTTGAACGTGCTCAGATGCAAGGAAGTCCGCGACCTCTACCATTTCTTCATAGCTATCCGCAACAATAACCTGTCCGTAATCTTCCCAAGCTTTGCCAGCGATCTCAGCAGTTGGTAAAATAGTTAGTTGCCTCTCAACTTCGGCTATGGTTTCGTTGGCAAAAGTTTCTGAGTTAGTTAATAAAACCGCTGGTGAGTTAACACCGTGTTCGGCTTGACCAAGTAAGTCAGCGGCCGCGAGTTCAGGATCACACCCAATGTCATCGGCGATAACCAGAGTTTCAGTTGGGCCAGCGAGCAAATCAATACCGACTCGGCCAAAGAGCTGGCGTTTAGCTTCAGCCACAAAAGCGTTACCCGGACCGACAATAAAATCTACTGGCGCAATCGTTTGTGTACCTAATGCCATCGCCCCGACGGCTTGTACACCACCAAAACAATAGATTTCGTCAGCACCGGCTAATGCCATTGTTGCGACAATGGCATCATTTGGCTTGCCGTTAAACGGAGGTGCACATGCAATCACGCGCTTCACACCGGCAACTTTGGCAGTTGCTACAGACATGTGGGCCGATGCGACAAGAGGATATTTACCACCTGGGATATAACAGCCAACAGAATTCATAGGGATATTTTTATGACCTAATATGACCCCAGGTCGTGTTTCAACTTCCACATCCTGAAGAGACTCACGTTGGATACGAGCGAAGTTTTTAACCTGTTCTTGCGCAAACTTGATATCGCTCAGGGTCTGTTCGTCTAAACGGTCAATACAAGCTTGAATTTCCTCATCAGTGAGTCGAAATGATTCAGGTGACCATTTGTCAAATTTTTCAGATAAATCACGTACCGCATCATCACCGCGTTCGGTGATGTCTGTTAGGATACCTTCCACTGTCTCGCGAACGGTGTTGTTGTTTTTGACTGCGACTTCGACGTCGATGCCATCTTTCAAATAACGAGCCATCGTTATACTCCAAATAGTTGTTTTAAACCCAAGTTAAGTTTGCTGCAACATCACCACTGGTCGCTATATGTAGGGTGCCAAGGTTGTTGCTAATATTTTTGTAGGAACGTATCGCGTTTGCTGGGATAGACATTGTATCTTCGGCGGTTAACTCTTGATGCAATGTTTCTCCATCATGCTCCACTGAGACGAACCAGCGGCCAGTTTCAATAGTGAGCACTTGTTTTTGATTGATGATATGAGGATGAAAGCCGTTGCCCTCTTCTGCGCATACCGCAGCGAGCGAGAATGAATGAGGATTCAAAATATGTGATTTGACTGTGCGTAGTTCAGCAAACGTTTCACCAATGATCGGATGAAATATTTTGCGACCTCCAGGTTTACTCTCATCTGCAAACAACCCAGTATACCCATCGTGTTTAGCCACGTTGTAAACACGTGCTACCATCTCGCCGGGACTGACTCGGTTAAATTGTAAAAGCTCTGCTTCCGTTAAGGATTTCATCAACTTATCATCGCTAGGAAGTGCGTCTCCATTGCGAGTATCAATTAAACGTGAATCATGGGTGAGATAGAATCCGAACTCGGCTGCGCCCTCAATGACGGCATTTTCCCAAGTTACACAACCTGGATCATCCTCTCCTAACCAAGAAATCATAAAATTGTCGTCACTGCCGACGCTTTCGAAAGCACGAAAACAACCAGTGGGGATCGAAATGACATCGCCGGGATGTAAAATGACTTCACCGTCTGTGCCGTCGTGTCCCCAAAAGAATCGCCAATCACCTCGCATTACCAAAAACACTTCTGCCGTTAGGTGTGAATGTAACGAGTTGTATTTGCCTGTCGGTAATGAAACGCCACCGACATTGAAGCCGTGAGGCTCACGAATATGAACATGTTGTTTGTTATTTTCTGCAACACCAGGTCCTATGATGCAATAGTTCAGTTTACCGTCGCGGTTGTGCAGACGCGTATCAACAAAGGCTTCCGCACAAGGGATATAATCTTCTTTGCGAACCACACGCTGTGCAAGAGTTAACGGTGATGGAGCATTCATGTTTCAGATCCGATTGAGTTTGTACTTCGAATGCAAAATTTTATGAGTAAAGATGGGTAAATGCAAATGCTTTTGTAAAAAAAAAGTAAAAACACAGAGTGACTGGGAGATTAGAGAGTATTCCCCGGACTAAATACACCACTGAAAGAACGCTTCTCAGGAGGAAGTGACGGATCTTCTATGCGTTGCATCAAAATATCCACTGCAGCCTGAGCCATTAACTCAAGTGGCTGAGTTACGGTTGTAAGTTGATAAGCTTGCCATGAGGCAGGAACTGCACCATCAAAACCGACAATCGAGATTTGTTTAGGGACTTTAAATTTGAAATGATTGCGAGCGGCATCAATACAGCCTAAAGCCATAATATCATTCGCACAGATCACTGCGTCAGGCTGCCAGTCTAATTCGTCTATCATGGAGATCAATGATTCCTGACCACTGTGATAGCTGTAATCTCCTTCAATAATTTGTACATCAGAGATATCCAGCTCGTGTAATCGTTTTAGTGCGCCTTGCATTCGTGTTGCAGAAACGGATGAATCAGAAGGACCGGTTATGATACAAAAGCGTTTGCGCTTTGCCGCAATGAGTTTATCAACCAGTAAACGTTCACCTTCAAAATGATCACATTGGACTGAACTACAAGGAATACTATCAGAGGTGCGATTGTAGTAAACAAAGGGGATATCACGTTGTCCTAGAAAGGAGAGTTGAGTATCTGATAACTGTGCAGCCAGAATGACACCATCGACTTGATACTGCCATACTTGGTCCAAAATATTTGCGACATCGCTTTCATGTTCGAGCGTAAATAACAACATGTGTACGCCTCGTTCATTAAAATCACGCGACAGTTCTACCAGCAACTCTGGGTAATACAGATTGGTATCATTGTTGATAACAACCGCGACCATATTGGAACGTCTGGTAATGAGAGAGCGGGCAATAGCATTGGGTTGATACCCAAGAACCGTCGCAACTTCTTGAACTCGTTTACGCATTTTTTCAGACACACTTGCGCCGGGTTTGAAACATCTCGAAACCGCGGATTGGGATACGCCTGCTGCTCGGGCAACATCATAAGATGTTGCTCTTTGGTTGTTTTGAGCGAGCTCTTCTTTTACATAAAGAACGTGCTTATCTTGAGATTTTGTCATAGGTCTTTACGGCTTTGGTGGCGTTTTTTTGCCGTTATCAAATGCTTCCCAGCCTTCGCCGTTAAACACGTCCACACCCAGCTGGGAAAGTAAGTATGGGAAGTCTACACTGACCCAGTTATCGGCAATACGCTTTTGTTTAACGTGCCAAAAATCCATATATTTGATGATAACTCGCTTACCGGTAGCTGGTATACCCATAAATTCGCCACTATGTGTGGCTTCGATAAACCCCAAAGCCGATACCCATTCACCTTGAGCAACACGAGCTTCATCACAATACGTACGCTCGGTAAAAGCCGCCCTTAAGGGAAGTTGCCAGTTATTGCGAAACGCTTCTAGCCCTGGTTTGGTACCACATCCATAGTTTCCCATCCAGCGAAAATCATCTGTAAAATAAGTATCCATATCATTGGCATTAGCGCCCAGTGCGTCAGTCATTGCAGCGACCACGGCGAGGCTCTCTTCAGTTTTGCTTAAGTCATTGTCTTTGGTCAAATATTCGTGTTGTTTTTTTGTCATGATTAAGACTTGCTATATGAATTCGAATGCATCTAGAATAAATAAAACTTTTAATTAAGGCAAATTGGTTATGCAATCAGGGTTTAACGAACAACTTTTAAACGGCAAAACGGCGCTTGTAACCGGAGCTGGAAAAGGTATTGGTAAAGCCTGCGTTGAACAGCTTGTCAGCGCAGGCGCACATGTTATTGCGGTAGCCAGAACTGCCTCGGATTTAGATGTTTTAAGTCAAACACACCCCGGCCAAGTAACAGGATGGGCCATGGATGCAACCAGTACAGACATGCTGGAAGGTATCTCTGAGCTACCTAAACTAGATATTTTAGTCAACAATGTTGGTGCGAATCAGCCAGAGCCCATTTCAGACGTTAAACCGGAAACACTCGATTGGTTACTTAATCTCAATGTTCGTTCTGTATATTTGGCTTCTCAGGCAGCAGTAAAGCACTTTTCGGCACATGATATCGCTGGGTCAATTATCAATATAACATCACAGATGGGGCATATTGGCTCGCCTAATCGCACCGTATACTGTATGACAAAGCATGCGATAGAAGGATTGACCAAAGCTTTGGCGGTGGAATGTGCTGGGCAAGGTATTCGCGTTAATTCGGTCGCGCCAACGTTTATTGCAACACCATTGACAGAGCCCATGTTTGCCAAGCCAGAATTCAAAGAGTTTGTCCTCAATAAGATTCCAATGGGCAAAATTGGTGATCCAGAAGATGTTGCAAATGCCGTAGTGTATCTGGCGTCTGACCTCAGTAAACTGGTAACAGGCTCAAGTTTGAAAGTGGATGGTGGATGGACGGCTGAATAAAACAGCCGCAATTTTCAGCACTTACTTAGTTCGACTTGGCGCGTTTGATATCAGTTATTCTTGCTAGCGCGTCGTAGCCAATTTGTTGGCAAAAATCCAACATATCAATGAATACCCAATTCTCATGAATGGTTTTATCTACTCTCCACCAGTCCATTACACGCATAGTGATTTTGTCTCCTCGTGCAGGCAGCCCACACCAACCTCCACCGCTATGAGTCGCGTTGATGCTTGGCCAGCCTGTCGATGCCACATAGCCATTTTCAGCAAAACGCGCAACGTGATTACCACCAACTCGGTCAGGGAAAGCGTGTAAAAAAGCGCGTTGATGCCCTTCTCTAAAGCCACGTAGGCCTCGTGTAGTCCCTATGCCGTAAGGGCCATACCACATGAATTGAGGATGCCAATACTGCTCAATGGGCATAGATTCTAAATTATGTCCATCAAACTGCATCAACCCGGCAATCATTGCTTCGACCGTTTGTTGTGCGTGTTCTGCTAAAGCAGGGTTTGATTCATCAATGATAATCCCATCATTGGACGATGGACCAGGGATAGTGAGTTCAGTCCCTAAGCTGGTTGGAAAAATAGGGTATCCAGCTTGCGCCATGACATGTGGCACATCGTAAATTGCGTAAACTTCTTGAATCTTTCCATCTGCAACGTGGTAAAACTCGCCGAAACGTATGAAAGTCACTTCACCAGAGGCAGGGATCCCCAACCAGTCGTTTTCCATCACTCCAACGTAATGTCCTGTCGCGCAGACCCAATCCTTATTATTAAAATGCCCAGCAAAAAATATATCATCTCGACGCTGAGGGTTGGGAAAAGCCTTTAAAAAAGGTTTCCACAAAGAATGAAAGATCTCGTTGCGACCATGTAAAGTATTAATTGGATGGAATCCGTTGAAAACAGCTTCACTGTGCAAATAATGTTCAATAACAACTTTGCATGCCGTTTCATCGACAAATTGCAGGGACTGAATATAGTCCCAAACGAGTTGTTTGTTGGAAGTATGTGACATATTAAATCTCGCTTTATTTTGACAAAATGTACTTCGAATTCACGAGGTTGGCAATAGCAAAATCAAGGCATTTCCAAAAAATATACATTTTATTTACAAAAAAAGGTTGACCTTTTTGCATTCGAAAACTATTTTGTACACTTCGCTGTGATACTTATACAAAAATAATCACATCATCGCGTTACAACAAACACGTTTCTGGGGGGAAACATATAATGCAAAACAAACAGTTTAAATATTCTTTGATTGGTGCGTCTGTAGCTGCCGTAATGGCATCTGTTGCACCTGCAGCATACGCTGATGAAGCCGCTGATGGTAAAGTAGAGCGTATTGTTGTTACGGCTAACCGCATCGCTCAAGATGTTCAGGAAGTTTCTTCTGCGATTACTGCACTCGATGAGAAGGCGATTGAGCGAGCAGGTATCGTCGACATTACGGGTCTCGAAAACGTAGTACCAGGCCTACGTATTGGTAAGTCAGGGGGCGAGGTTCGTCCTGCAATGCGTGGTGCACGAACCAATGAAGTCGGCGTCGCTGGTACCGGTATTGCGGAACAGGTCGTTGGTATTTTCCAAGATGGCATTTATGTTCCAACAACAACCGCTGGTTTAGGTGCATATGTTGACGTTGAGCGTATCGAAGTATTACGTGGCCCTCAAGGTACACTTTACGGTCGTAACACATTTGCTGGTTCGATCAACGTAATCACTAATCAACCAGAGTTTGATGACCTAAAAGGTAGCATTAAAGTTACTCACGGCTCCTACAATCGCGCTGCATACGAGGCGATCGTAAACATGCCGGTATCTGACACGGTTGCGACGCGTTTGGCGATTGCTTCTGATAAGCACGATGGTGTAATCAAGAATCACTTCATACCTGGTAAATCAGATGATTTACGTGAAAAGAACAACTTTTATGTACGCTCGGTAACGAAATACCAGCCTAGCGATACGTTCGATGCAACCATTCGTATGGATTACTTCAAAAAAGAGGGTAACTCAGAGGCAATTTGGGGTTTCCAACAGATAGCCGGTTATTCAATCAGTGAGACGGAAGAAGGCAGTGGTATTTTTAATGGCCAGGCAACAGTCACTCCTGGGCATATTTACCAACCAAGTGATGCACAACGTCAAGATATCGGCCCTCGCGATGTTTATCGTAATGCGGTGTCATTTGATAACCAAGATGCATTCTCTTTAACCGGTGTTTTAAACTGGCAACTGGAAGAGATGGATATCAAGTGGACAACAAACTATTCAAAACTCAAAGGTGAGCAGTTCTACGATAACGATTATTCTGACGGTGGTTTAGATTTTGTCGGTGGCTTTGGCCGTCAAGACAGTCATGAAACCTACACTTCTGAGGTGCAAATTGTGTCAACTAATGAAGGTCCACTTCAGTGGATTGCTGGCGCGTACATCTACAAGCAAGAAGCTGATTGGGAATGGTTGTGGCGTGCAGACACCACGGGTGATGGCGTAGCCGATGACATCGTAGTACCTGGTTGGGGTAACCCAAACCACGATCCACATACTGTAGACTCAGTTGCTGTATTTGGTCAGTTGCGTTATCAACTTACCGATGATACGCGTTTGGTTGGTGGTTTACGTTACAATAAAGATGACAAATCTTTCACGGGTACCAGTATTCCTGATTGGGATGATGCGTCAGTGTTGTGGAAAGCGGCTGTTGAGCACGATGTTCACGAAGACTTGATGGTATACGCATCAGCCTCAACTGGTATGCGTACCGGTGGCGCGAATGATGGACGTGTTGTATCACGTGGTGCTGAGCCAACTTACGATAATGAAGAAGTCATTTCATATGAAGTTGGTGCGAAGAGCTACTTACTTGATGGTGCTATGCGTTTGAACGGTTCATTCTTCATCAATCAGTATTCAGATGTTAAGTCTCAGTTATTTGCGGTAGCGTGTTCTGATACGACCCTAGACCTTACGGCCATCCAATGTGCGCAACAAGGTCTTTCACAAACATTTGAATACTATCAAAATGGCGGTGATGTTGACTCTTGGGGCTTTGAAGCGGATATGCAATATCTTGCTACAGACAACCTTACGATTGTTGGTACTCTATCTATCCTAGATTCCGAGTTCAGTGATGATTACACTGTTGGTAGCGAATTGATTCAGCCTTTAGCGGGCTTGGGTAACTTAGAAGGTCGCCAAGATGTGAATGATCCATCACAAGGTTTCAGCTTTGCTGGTTGGACACCTGGTATGAACCCTAAGACAACCGTTGGCTTGAACTTCATTTACGAAAAAGAGCTTGAGAATGGTGGTATGGTTGTACCTTACTTGCAGTTAACTCACGTCGGTGACTACTACGCATTTGATACAAACATCCCTGAGACCAAGGTTAGCGCGCATACCATGATCAATGCGCGTGTATCTTGGGAAGTCAATGATCAGTTAACGTTAGAAGCTTATATCGATAACTTAACTGACAAAACGGTTATGACTCGTGCGGTAGTACATTCACAGATCCGCAACGGCTTGCCGATCAACTCGGTCCAAGCAAACTACAATAACCCACGTATGGCAGGTGTAACGGTTAAATACGCGTTTTAATTTGACCATATAAACGACGAAGGGTAACCTCGACGGGTTACCCTTTTTTATGTGTTAAAAATAGTTCACAAAAAAAACATCAATAAACCATAATCAAAACATGAGGATAATATTGTGTCACGTATGCAGTTTCACTTTGATAACTCGCCAGCACCATCCGCTGATCACAATCCAGTAGCAGGCTTTGACCCAGAATTTAACAGTGTAGTGGATTACATTATTCGTATTACTTATCGCATTTGGGAAGGTAAGCAAATTGGTCTCGTGTATGACTACTACTCAGATGATTGCCCTATTTATACATTAGCCGGCTACGCCGAAGGGGCTGAGGCGGCTGTACAGGGGACAATCAAAACCTTATCTGCTTTTCCTGATCGCACCCTTCATGCGGAGAATATCATCTACAGTGGTGATAATGACGGTGGTTATCATTCGTCTCATCTTATTTGGACTCAAATGACGAACTTGGGAGACAGTGAATTTGGGCCTGCAACGGGCAAATCTGCACAGATTAGAGTGATTGCACACTGTGTGATGAAGGACAATAAGATCATTGAAGAATGGCTAGTACGGGATAATTATTCCTTAGTCGAGCAGCTTGGCTTTGATCCACACGAGGTAGCTCAAAAATGGGCGAGCCAGCCGGTCGATCCTAATGGACCATTCGCACAATGGCGAGATGCAGAAATTACTCGCGTTTCGAGTATTGATACATCTAGAAAAGCCAACCAATTTAACTCGCAAACCCATGCAGGTGAATTTGTATCTACACACTTGCATAATATTTGGAATAACCGAATGTTAGGTGATATACAATTGTTGTACGCCGATAATATTGTATTCCATGGTTCAGCAAATCGTGAGTTTAACTACAAAGAACAAGTGTTACGCTATTACCTTGATTTTCTTGGCGCAATGCCAGATGGTAAAATGGCTTTAGACAAGGTTTGTGTGATCCCTAACAGTCATGGTGGACACGACGTATCTGTGCGCTGGACATTTGCTGGAACACACACGGGTAATGTTCGCTTTGGTCAGCCAACGGGATTGCCAATATTAATTATTGGTGAATCACAATATAGGTTAAAGGACGGAAAAGTCATCGAGGAGTGGACAGTGTTTGATGAACTATCTATTTTGACTCAGGTATATCGTCATCGCTTGACGCAGACCACTGCTGAATAAATTGCCTCGGCGTGAGATTGTAATATTTCTTAAAGCGAGTAGTAAAATGTGATGGACTCCCAAAGCCAGTGGCGTATGCGGTGTTCGTCACACTTTCCCCGGATTTGAGCATTTCAGCACCTTTCATAACCCGATAATTAAATAAAAAATCACGGGGACTTGCATTCGTTTCTGCTCTGAATTTTCGTAACAACTGTCTATCAGATAAGCCTAGCGCATCGCGTAAGTCGTTCAATTCAAATTCATTGTCTCCAAAGCGTTCCTCACAGATTTTTAAGACCTTAGACATAAAATCCGAGAGCGACTCAGTGACAAATGAAGGGTCTTGTACATTCGATGAGATTTGATGAACAGTGTGCACACGAGATTTTTTCTGGATATTGATGAGATTAAGCGCTTTTAAGCGCAACTCTTCATTATCAAAAGGTTTGCAAATATAATCTGCTGCATCATTGCGTAAGCCTTCAAGAATATCCGATTGGCTTGTTCGAGCACTGATCAAAATCACTGGAATGTGACTTAATAACACATCTTCTTTGATCATACTCATCAGAGTAATACCATCGATATGAGGCATCATAATATCGCTAATAATGACGTCTGGTAACATATCACGGGCGATTTCAACAGCGTGTTCAGGTGAGTTTAACGCAGTTAAATCAAACGAGGGTTGTAATGCAATTTTGATGTATTTTAATATTTCTTCGTTATCATCAATACATAACGCTTTAGGTAACTCTTCTTGGCTATCTCGAAAGGGGATTATATTTTGTTCAAAGACATTTGGCAGAGATAGCTTTACAGTAAATATTCCATCTTGAGAACTCGTTAAGGCAATATCACCGCTTAAGCGATCCACAATATTCTTAACGATACTTAAGCCGAGTCCAACACCATCTGGATTGGCGATACTGGATTGAGATCCACGGAAAAAGCGCGTGAATAAATTCGTCATTTCTCTATCCGGTATTGGATTTGAACTATTTTGAATAGTCATCTTGAACAGGTCAGAATTCGCTTCCATGTGAATATCAACAAAGCCATTGAGGTGGTTATATTGCAGAGCATTCATAACGAGATTACTCAACAACGTTTGAAACTCAGTGAAGCTTGCGTTGATTTTGAACGGCTCAATTGGCGTGAAACGAACATCAATCCGTCGCTCTTTACTGAATTGTTGAGTGTTTTCTAATACGGTCCGCATACAAAGTGCTAAATCAGTGGAATCAGTTTCATCAGGTTTTGAGGTGATATAGGTCGCCTGAGAGAGCTCAAAGATTTTTTGATTCAGACTGCGCAATTTAAGTGCGTTGCGTTTAATTGCCGATAACCGTTCTTGTGTATCGGTGGGTAGCTCGCTTTGTAACAAATCATCGACTGGGTCAAGTAACAAGGATAAAGGCACGTTGAATTCAGATGCGATATTCGCAAACATTTGATTTTTTTCAGACGCATTTTGTTCAAGCTGATTTCGTTTACTCTTTTGAATAAAATGTTCTTTGGCGAGTTGTTCGTTGCGTAGAATCAGAGTCTTATCTTTTTTTTCTATGATTTTCCGTGAGCGACGCAAGCGTACGTAAGAAATACTGATAATGATGGAAAGTAGTAATAAAACAGCTATCAGTTGCAAATGAGATTGTTGATACCAAGGGCGCGGCTGAAAAACATCTATCAGAATATTATTTGCAAAATGATTATCGAATTCTCCTTGTACACTCACAATGAGATGATTCTCTCCAGCTTTGGGTGACAATGAAAACAGAAATTCTTCATTTTCAAATACACTTCTCCCATCCTTGATGACTAAGCGGTTATTAGCGTGGGTGGTAAAGTCTTTGTCACCAAAATTTAGTTCAATTGCGCTAATTGCTTTGGGAGACTGTAAATTGAAAATGTCTTGAGGTGGTTGAATTAAAAATTCTGTCGAACCATCTTGATAAAAAATTTCTGCAGCGGATAACAAAAGCTTTGGTGTCGTTTTATTGAATTCATTGGGTTGGAATACTGAGATACCATTTAGACCAGAAAATACGAAAAGGCCGCGAGAGTTTTCAAATGCAACACCTTCATTAAATTCGTTATCTTGTAATCCATCTTCTTCAATGAACCAATCGAGCATCTCTGAGTCGAGCCGATATTTCAGCATTCCTTGTTTGGTCGTAGACCAAATATCACCATTATCATTGATCAAAGTAGCTTGTAGATTAATTTCTTGTACTTGTTTTGGTACACCAGCATTGCTAAATGACTTGCCTAAGGGGTCAAACAAATATAGGCCTAAATTAGTCGATAAGACGATGTGTTGCCCATGTGTAATCATGTGATTGATGCGATTTATGCTCAGATCGGTTTCGAATAAAAAATTGTCAAAGTCATTTGTTTTTGGATTAAATGCGTGAAGGCCTCTGTTTGATGCAAACCATGCATAATCTTGATGAATCAGACCATAACTAAAGAAATTTGTCGGTAGATTGGAGTTATCAAGGTTGAAGTGTTGAAAAGATAGAGTGTCTTTATTAAACAAGCTTATGCCATGTTTGCGATGTAACAAAAAAACTTGCTTGGGAGATAGTTCCACCCATTTTACTAAGCCAGACGCTGCTAGGCTTGAATTCTCAGGGGTAAAAGTACGGATCACATTCAGGCTATCCACCGAAATCTGTGTGATACCGAAGTCATCTAAAATCCAAGCATGGTCATCGTCGATATAAATATCTGATACGTGCACTCCAGCAAGGCCTGAGTAAATAAGTTGGCTTTCCCGCTTAACAGGGTTATAGATAGACAGCCCATCCGAATTCGCTGCTAACCAGCCCCGCAGATATTTATCCGCTGCAATGGCTGTTACATCATTTCCGCTCAGTGGTGAGTTATCGGAAATCTCATGTTTGAGGTGGTAGATAAATTGTGTGTTACTGCGAAAGTGATTCAGTCCGCCCCGGTCAGTACCGAACCACATATCTCCATTCGTTGTTTGAAAGACCGTGTTGATGCGATTCGCTCCAATGGAATGGGGATCATTGTGCTCATAAAAAGATCGATACGCCTGTGTTGGGCCCTGATACCAGATGCCATCGGCATAAGTGATCGCCCAAATACGGCTATTATCATCGATAAATGTTTGCTTTATATGGTTAGCCCCGATGGCGTGACTTTCGTTAGTGTATTGATTGATTAACTCCAATTCGGAATTATAAACCAAAATTCCGCGCTTACCGGAACTGACAAAAAGTCCTTCATCTGCAACTGTAATATCTTGAATGCTACATTCTATGTTGATACTTTCGGAAAGGGTAAATTCACCAGAAGGTGTTTTTTGATATTTCACTAGGTCGTAGTTGTGACCAATCAAATAATGGTCATCCAGAATATCTATGGCATCAATGGAGCGAGAAAAGTGGTATCTGTTATAGAGAGGTGCAGATAAACTCGTATCGATCAGTAAAAGTTCTTTATCGAAATACACTGCAAGTTCACCATTACTCAAATATGTGACATAACGCTCGCCAGTATAGTCGTCTTTGAATGAATAAAAAATTTCAAAGGCTTGCGCGTCAGGACTTAGGGTGTAAATACCATCAGCAAACACAACCCATAAATCTTGTTTTTCACCTAACGCGAGACCGTATACATGTGGTGAACTAGGATTCAAGCCAAGTTCGTTGCGAAGGTGCAAAAATCGTCGTCCGTCGTAGCGTACTAATCCTTCGGGTGTACCTACCCAAAGCATGCCATAACTGTCTTGAGTTAAAGCAGTGATGGTTGAATCAGGTAAGCCATCAGAAATATTGTATTGTGAAAAGTGCAGCGAGTCATAGTTGTGAGCAAAGCTTTTGTAACTGAAAAGTAAGACGATGAATAAAAAAACGAGATATCGGAACATTTAACTACATCACACTGCTTTGGTTGAATAATAATGCCTTAGGAGTCAAAAAAAGTCATGTAAAAAGCCAATAATGTCCGTTAGGTGAAAGTTTTTGTCCGTTAGATGAAAGTTTAATCCCAACACTGGGTGTACATTATACATGTGGCTTTTGTTAAGAAAATCACACTCTAACACACGAAAGACAAGGATCGTCGGTTTGTATGGATGCAAACAAGTCAAGGACGATCCTTTTTCTTTATATCTGTTTACATATTTGTGATCAGTATTTCTACTTCTCACTAAATCTTTATGAAATAATACACCCCATCATATTTAGGGGGATGTGTGCGAGCGACTTTTTCTTTTTTTGTATCTCTACTTATCACTTGTTCAGTTCAGGCAAATATAAATGTACCGTTTAGTACTACTCATAATGTTGAGATTGACGGGGTAGTTTCGGCAAATGAGTGGTCGCATGCAAATCGTCTAGATGTGAACAATGTGATGCGTCCTTTCAATAATGTTCGTGCCCCAGTCGACACAACCGTCCACTTCTTTGAAGATGGACAGAATTTTTATATCCTGTTTGAAGCATTTGACTCCTCACCTGAACGTATTCAAGCTCGATTAGTGGATAGGGATTTGATCTGGGGAGATGATATCGTTGGTATCAAAATTGATACTTTCAATGACGGTCGCCTTGCTTATCAATTTTTTGCGAACGCATTTGGCATCCAGTCTGATGCGATCCAAAACGAGATGACCGGTAATGAGTCCGACAGTTGGAATACCATTTGGCAAAGCCAAGGTAAAATAACGGATGAAGGTTATATTGTTGAGTTTGCGATTCCGTTAAGCACTATGAACTTTTCGCAATCTGATGCAGAGAAAACTTGGGGTGTTGAGTTTGTGCGTTTTTATCCTCGAGAACACATGTATCGGATTTCACATATCCAATACGACCGGAACAACGCGTGTGATCTTTGTCAAATGCAGCCCGTTAAAGGTTTTGCACAAGCCGAACAAGGTGATGCCATAGAGCTTATATCTACAATAGTGGGTGGTTACTCACAGACAAGAGATGTTTCACCCCAAAGTGATTGGGTAGGGGAAAGAGGACAAGAGATTGGTCTAGATATCAATTGGGGTATTACGCCAGAGATATCCTTACAAGGCACGCTCAATCCTGATTTTTCCCAAGTTGAGTCGGACTCAGCTCAGGTTTCGGTCAACAATACATTTGCATTATTTTTCCCAGAAAAGCGCCCATTTTTTGTTGAAAATGCGGATTACTTTACCTCGATGCTCAATCTGGTTTACACACGAAATATCAATGCTCCAGAATACGGTATCAAATTAACAGGACGACTTGCTCAGCATTCTTTGGGCGTATTTTTTGCCAATGACGAAACGACAAATTTTTTGGTCCCAGGAAATTTGAGTTCACGCGTAACCACATTAGAGAGTCGGTCCAATAATATGGCATTGCGCTATCGTTATGATGTCAATCAAGACCTCTCTTTGGGTATTGTATCTACCTTGCGTGAAGCCAATGATTATCATAACTATGTCCTTGGGGTCGATAGCAAATGGACGCCAACTGACGCAGATAACATTCGCATTCAGTATGTGCATTCAGATACAGAATATCCGCAAGATTTGTATCAGCAATTTTGTGATGATGACTTATGTAATGAGCAAGATGCTTTTTCTGAAGCGGCATTGCGCACTCAATATGGTGAGTCGATTGGGGGGAGTGCATTTCGGTTAGATTATCGTAGAAATACCGAAAATTACTCTATTCGCATCGGGCACTTTGACAACGAAGCAAATTTCCGTGGCGATTTGGGCTTTGTTTCGAGAGTAGACCGCAGG
The DNA here is from genome assembly GCA_018623155.1 of Glaciecola sp. Taxonomy (GTDB): domain Bacteria; phylum Pseudomonadota; class Gammaproteobacteria; order Enterobacterales; family Alteromonadaceae; genus Opacimonas. Next base: position 5,458 of record JAAZVZ010000022.1, on the reverse strand, counting down.
ACATCGGTGATTGGTGGTGGATACACTTGGCGTAGCGAGGAGGCCTGGTGGAATCGACTTCGCTTGCGCGGAGATTGGGACATTCATCACGATGATAATGGCGATTTGTTAGAAAAAGAAATCGAAGCATTTTTCTCAATCAATGCCAAATACGATACATTTATTGACTTTGGACATACTCGACGACAACGCGTCGGTTTGAGGCAAGATCCAAGTATCTTGAGGGTTTCTGGTAATACGACATTATTTGACGAGTATTTTAATCGTTTGATCATTGAGACGCGTCCTACTGCTGATCTAGAGTTGTCTCAGCGTTTCTCACAAGGTGAGCAAATTGATTTTGCAAACAATCGGGTGGGAGATCGCTTTGTTTCCGATTCATCACTCGAGTATCAATTTAATCGACATCTTAAACTTAATGCTGGGTATGAATTCGTCAAACTAGATGCTTCGGGTGCGAATGTCTTCACAGCGAAGGTGATGCAGGGCCGGATGACCTATCAGTTTGACGCAAAACAATTTGTGCGTCTCATTGTGGATGTCTCAGAAGTGGTGCGAAATACAGACAATTACATCGATGACGTAACACCTTATTACAAGGATATGGGGGTACAGTTGTTGTATTCTTATAAAGTAAATCCATTGACTAAGTTTTTCTTGGGTTATTCGGATGCGGGATTTCAAGACGAGAGCATGGAGCGACTGACGCGCAACGAGCGTTCCTTGTTTTTCAAAATCTCGTACGCTTACACTCAATAGATAGGCCAATATTTTAGCAAAATCACAATTCGATAAATGCTTGCTTTTTGGTCAAAACCTGCGTAATATTCGCGCCCTTACAGCCAATCCCATTTGTTCCTTGTCTTAGCGCAGAAGGCTGTACTGCAAAGACTACAAACCATAAGGAATCACGATGCGTCATTACGAAATCGTATTCATGGTTCACCCTGACCAGAGTGAACAAGTACCAGGTATGATCGAAAGATACACTGGTATCCTGACCCAAGAAGGCGGTCAGATCCACCGTTTAGAAGACTGGGGCCGTCGCCAATTGGCATACCCAATCGAAAAACTACACAAAGCACACTATGTTCTAATCAATGCCGAAGCAACTGCTGAAGCCGTTGAGGAACTAGAGACTGCATTCCGTTTCAACGATGTTGTCCTTCGTAACTTAGTTATCCGCACTAAAGATGCAGTAACTGAACCTTCACCAATGAAGAAAGAAGAACGTCGTGAACAACGCTCAGAGTCAGCGCCTGCTCCAGAAGCAAAAGCTGAGTCTACTAACGAAGAAGCATAAGGAGAGTACTCATGGCTCGATTTTTTAGACGTCGTAAATACTGCCGCTTCTCAGCCGAAGGCGTTGCAGAGATTGATTACAAAGATACTGCTACTTTAAAGAACTACATTACTGAATCAGGTAAGATTGTTCCTAGCCGTATCACAGGCACCAGTGCAAAATATCAGCGTCAGTTATCAACTGCTATCAAACGTGCGCGTTTCCTAGCATTGTTACCTTACACTGATGGCCACAAATAAGCGCGGAGTTAGCAATGGATATTATTTTATTAGATAAGATCGCTAACTTAGGCGGTTTGGGCGACCAAGTTTCAGTTAAAGCCGGTTATGCTCGTAACTTCTTATTCCCACAAGGAAAAGCAGTACCTGCAACTAAAGATAATGTGGCCAAGTTCGAAGCACGTCGTGCAGAACTAGAAGCGAAGATTGCTGAAGCATTAGCTGCTGCACAAGCACGCGCTGATCAGTTGGCGGCTCTTGAAGCGGTTACTATCGCATCACCAGCGGGCGACGAAGGTAAATTGTTCGGTTCTGTTGGTACTCGTGACATCGCTGATGCTATTACTGCAGCGGGCGTTGAAGTCACTAAAGCTGAAGTAAAACTACCTACTGGTACGTTACGTGAGTTAGGTGAGTACGACATTGACGTACAACTTCACTCAGATGTAACAACTACTGCTAAAGTGGTTATTGTTGCTGAAGCATAAATACTCCGTATTTAAATAATCATAAAACCGCTGCCTGATTTTAGGTGGCGGTTTTTTTTTAAGGACCTAAATTAGCAGTTGAAACTGAGGGGTAAAAGGGGATAATAACTATCCTTATTTTATTGGCAAATGGCTTACGGTTGTGGCAGATAATAATAAAAAACCTGACTCTCAAATCGAAAAACTCAAGATACCGCCACATTCGGTAGAAGCCGAGCAATCGGTGTTAGGGAGTATGCTGATCTCTCCTGATACTTGGGATAAGGTCACGGACATTGTTATTGCTGAAGATTTTTATTTGTTATCGCATCGTACGATTTATAGTGCGATTCTTAAACTCCTTGGCGCTTCACAGCCAGTGGACGTCATTACCGTCTCTGAGCATCTTGAGCAACACGACAAGTTAGAAGAAGCTGGAGGCTTATCCTATCTCGGAGAGCTCGCCAACAATACGCCGTCTGCAGCAAACGTCATAACATACGCCAGTATTATCAAAGAACGCGCCATCACTAGAGAGCTGATTGGTGTTGCTCATGATATTGCCGAAGTAGGCTATCATCCTGAAGGACGTGACAGCAGTGAAATTTTGGATCTGGCTGAAAGCAAAGTCTTTGAAATAGCCGAAAAACGCACCGGACAGTCTGAAGGGCCGCAAAGTGTCACCAATGTTCTTGGCAAAACGGTTGAGCGATTAGATGCTTTAGTTAAGAGCAACAAAGAAGTGACCGGTGTGACGACTGGATTTACCGACTTAGACAAAAAAACCAGTGGTTTGCAGCCGTCGGATTTGGTCATTGTTGCCGCAAGGCCGTCGATGGGAAAGACCACATTTGCGATGAACCTCGTCGAAAATGCTATGATGGTTGAAGAAAAGCCAGTACTTGTGTTCAGTTTGGAAATGCCGTCTGAGCAGTTGATGATGCGTATGCTCGCCTCATTAAGTCGAGTGGATCAAACCAAAATCCGGACAGCTCAACTTGATGAAGAGGATTGGGCCCGATTGTCAAATACCATGGCGCAGCTAAAAGATAAGGACTGTGTGTACATTGATGACTCTTCTGGTTTGACGCCGATGGATGTGCGCTCACGTGCGCGCAAACTCGCTCGGGAGAGTGGTGGATTGTCCATGATCATGATCGATTATCTACAATTGATGCGCGTTCCGGCGCTGTCAGAAAATCGGACGTTGGAAATTGCCGAAATATCGCGCTCACTTAAAGCCTTAGCGAAAGAGTTAAATGTACCGGTAGTTGCGCTATCTCAATTAAATCGGACACTCGAGCAGAGAGCTGATAAGCGTCCGGTAAACAGCGACTTACGTGAATCTGGCGCAATAGAACAAGATGCAGATTTGATTATGTTTATCTATCGTGATGAGGTATATCACGAGAACTCTGAAGAGAAAGGCATTGCGGAGATCATCATTGGTAAACAGCGTAATGGTCCCATTGGTACGTGTCGTTTGGTATTCCAAGGACAGTTTTCACGCTTTGAAAATTACGCAGGCCCTCATATGGGTGACCAATATTAGGGTTAATCGCAAAATTCGGTTATAAAAAAGCCCGCTCACACTTCAAAAGTGCAGCGGGCTTTTGTTTGAGCTAATGGTTTATTCTTGTTCAGTAATGGCGATGATAACCGAAACTACTCTGCGGTTTTGTGCGTGTGCTGCATCAGTCATGGCGTTGTTTACCGGACGAGATTCACCATATCCAATACTCTCAACTCGATCAGCTGGCGCACCATGAACATCGATTAATACTTTACGCACATTCTCTGCACGAGCCTCAGACAGTGCTTGATTAAAAGCCTCTGAACCAACAACTGAGGTATGACCTTCAATGAGAGCCTGGGCTTGTGGGTAAGTGTTTAAAAACTCAGCCACTTTAGCAAAGTCCATGGAATTGGGATTTTTTACTGAGGCGGAGTTGTTGTCAAACAGCACGGTTAAGCGCACTTGTTTTTCTACCAACGTTTTTACTGCACACCCATTTGCGTCAACGGTCTTTCCTGAAGCGGTATTAGGGCATGAATCATTGCGGTTGAATACACCATCATTGTCGTCGTCTGAGTGGCGGTTTACGTCAATAGTTTGTGCAGCAGGTGTGTTTGACACGACGTTGCTGGGCGCAGGTGATTTGTTGACATTAGCTCGATTGACAGATTGACCAAAGTGATATGATACGCCCAGTTTGACAACCAAATCATTGTAATCGTTTTCAAAATCACGATAGTAGCCAGCTTCGGTGATCAAACGAAAGCCTGTAGCGCCTCCCCATTGAGTACCAAGACCAATAGCTCCGGATAAAGAAGATTCCACACTGTCATCTATTTGGCGAACACCGGCGAAGACGTAATGGTTGTCATTGTCAAAAAAATACATGCCGTCAAGGCCAAGATTGAAGCCGTCAATATCACCATTAATCGTGTCAATATAGGTGCGAGCAGCTTCTAAACGCACAGCCCATTGAGAAGAAAAGCGAATGCCGACTTCAGCGCCAGCTAGTTTTCCGTCGTCATAGAGATTTTGTTCATTAGGGCGAGAAGAGTCGCCAATATATTTGCCAGCAAAGACGCCTATCCATGATTGCTTAATATCATCAGTATTATGATCGTGTGCAATGGCCGGTAATGACAATGCTACTGTTAAGGCAGAGGCTAGAATTAAGGTAGTGTTGTGTTTCACAATTCATCCTTGTTAGTTAATATTTAATGTATGCTTTATTGGCATTTGTGACAAACGCCATGAGCTTCTATAGTTTGTTGTTTTACGATAAAACCTTGAGAAGTTGCTTGTGCTGTGAGCGCATCGTGTAATGATGTGGATTGTATTTCAGAGACATTGCCACATTTATCACAGATCAAAAATTGCACCGGGTGTGCGCAACCAAAATGATGGCAAGCAACAAACATGTTGGTCGATTCGACCTTGTGGATCAGACCAAAATCCAACAAAAAATCCAACGAACGGTATACGGTGGCTGGTTTGGCGGAATCGTTTTCCAATTTGAGCTGATCCAACAAGTCATAGGCACCGATCGGAGCGTTTGCTTTGACCAATAGCGTATAAACTTGTTCGCGCAAAGGAGTGAACCGGGCGCCAGCATTTTCGCAGTGTTTTTTGGCTTTTTCTATTAATATACTCATAACACTTGTAGTATATCGACAAATCGCACTGGAATTAAAGCAATATCTCATGCATGCCATTATTTTCGTTAAACAACAAGTGCTTGTGCACTCCGAAGGGATGCTTTTGCCACGTTGGCAGGACATCATAGATTCAGACGTTTTTGCATCATATGTATCTTCAGCCGTGCCGATGGGCGATGATCTGAAAATGATTGACCTAGGTTCTCAATATGTCGAACATAAGGAGTTACGGCCGGTAGGTTTGCGTGATTTATTGGCAACGTATACTGCGGATGAATTTCAGCCGGTAATGCGTGCCT
>JAAZVZ010000036.1 GCA_018623155.1 Glaciecola sp. | reverse complement strand
CCCGTTTAAATTGAATACTCACAACAATGCAAAAATACCAATTTGTCAGTGCAGCTAAACTACCAACCCGTAAGGGCGAGTTTACTATTCATGGCTTTGTTGAAACCGAAACTCAACAAGAACATGTGGCGCTTACTTACGGTCAGTGGCAAGCGGACGATGTCGTGCCAATTCGGGTGCACAGTGAGTGTCTAACTGGCGATGCGTTATTTTCGACCCGTTGTGACTGTGGTTTTCAGTTAGAAAAAGCCATGTCTAACATTATTGAAAACGGCGTGGGTGTACTGTTGTATTTACGGCAAGAGGGGCGTGGCATTGGCTTATTAAATAAGATCCGTGCCTATGAGTTACAAGATACGGGCTTGGATACGGTCGAGGCCAACGAACATTTGGGATTTGACGCTGATTTGCGAGAGTATGGGATGTGTCACTTTATGCTGTCTCACCTTGGCGTAGAAAACGTTAAGTTAATGACAAATAACCCCAAAAAAGTCAAAGCCTTAACCGACCTTGGCATCAACGTAGTAGAACGCAAACCCATCGATCATGGGATGACGGAAGACAACAAAAATTACCTCAAAACCAAAACGGAAAAGCTCGGACACGAATTCGACCCGAAGTTGTTCAAGTAAATCTATAATTGGGCTAAATAATCCGCTGTTGCTTGCACGAAACGCTTTGGCGATTCTGGATCCATATTAAAATACAATGAAGGCTCAATGAGTTCTACCTCCATCAACTGCCACGCACCATTGTTGTCGACTAAATCAACCCTTGCATAGAGACACTCATCTGGTAGTGAATTAAGTACCAGTTGGGCAACATCAAGCTGTGCTTGGGTTGGTTCGACCGTATACAATTGACCACCGTGTTCTTCTTGGACTCGGAAATCCCCTTTTTTTGGCACTTTTTTGATGCTATGGGAATACTGTCCATTGAAGAAAAATAAAGAATACTCACCTTCATCTATGATGGCGGATAAGAAAGGTTGAACCATGCATTCAGTATCCGCAAAAATGCGTTTTAGTTTGGCTTCTTGAGTCGGTAGGGTCTCAGGTGATAGTCGGAAAGTATTATCCGAATTAGCACTCACTAATGGCTTTAAAATAAGCTCATCGCAACCAAAGTCATCAAAAAACCGATTTAATTTTGTGCCTTTTAAATTGGCTAAAAAGGTACTTGGGATGATTGGAACACCTTGCTGACTCAGAGTACGCAGGTATCGCTTGTTGATATTCCATAGCATCAATGACAATGGATTTATCAGTTTTGTACCGGATTGCTCAATGTGAGCAAGTGTTTGAGAAAACTCAATTACATTGTCTTGATAATCCCATGTACTGCGAACAATGACGGCTTCATATTTTGAATAATCATGATTAAAGTCATGCCATGAAATGGTATCTACGGTGAAACCCTTCGCTGTGAAGTGTGCTTCGCACAAGTTATCCCATACGAAAAAATCTTCTAGGTTATCAGTGGATAAAAAACATAAATTGCGCATGAATGGTCTTAAAGGTTAATTAGTATAGTGAGACATTTATGATACACCCTCGTACACATTTTGTTTATATCTGAACAGCAAAATTGACTACACGACAAGCACCAACGCGGTGCTATATGCTCTATTTTGGTGCGTCATATAACTACTGTTGCGCTTCATTTAATTTAAGTTATTGATAAAAATAGAAAAACTTAATGGCTCGATTTTTGCTTTTATATCATCTTGATAAGATGCGGTACCACGCACAATGCACCATACACTAGCACAATTTGCTAGTGGTTAGAGTTATAACAACACTTAGGAAATCCAAATGGACACAGTTAACAGTGCCGTTGAGACGCTACTCCTCAGCGCCAACACTTTATTTATATTATTAGGCGCAATCATGGTTTTTGCCATGCATGCAGGTTTTGCTTTTTTAGAAGTTGGGACCGTTCGTCATAAGAACCAAGTCAATGCGCTAATCAAAATCATGACTGATTTTGGTGTGTCGTGTTTATGTTACTTCTTCATCGGTTATTTTATTGCGTATGACACAACTTTCTTTGCAAGTGCCGCGAGTTTGAGCGAAAACTCAGGTTACGATTTAGTGAAATTCTTCTTCTTGATGACGTTTGCAGCGGCGATCCCAGCCATTGTATCTGGCGGCATTGCTGAACGTGCGAAGTTTTATCCATTTTTAATTGCATCAGGTTTAACAGTCGCTCTGGTATATCCATTTTTTGAAGGCATTATTTGGAACGGTAACTACGGATTCCAAGCGTGGTTAGAAGCATCTTTTGGTGCTGGTTTCCATGATTTTGCAGGCTCAGTTGTTGTACATGGCATGGGCGGTTGGTTAGCATTAGTCGCAGTTATTATGCTTGGTATGCGTAATGGTCGCATGAAGGGTGGCAAAGTCGTTGCGTTTGCGCCTTCAAACATTCCATTCTTAGCATTAGGTGCTTGGATTTTATGTATTGGCTGGTTTGGTTTTAATGTCATGTCAGCACAAACTCTTGATGGTATCAGTGGTTTAGTTGCTGTGAATTCATTGATGGCAATGGTTGGCGGCATTTTAACTGCACTATGGTTCGGTAAGAATGACCCAGGTTTCATTCACAATGGTCCTTTAGCGGGTCTTGTTGCGGTGTGTGCTGGTTCTGATGTCATGCATCCGGTGGGTTCATTGGTTGTTGGTGCGGTTGCCGGCGCGATTTTTGTATTGTCATTCACTTGGATGCAGAATAAAACTAAGATTGATGATGTACTTGGTGTATGGCCTCTACATGGTATTTGTGGTGTTTGGGGCGGACTAGCCTGTGGTATTTTTGGTTTAGAAAGCTTTGGCGGGCTAGGTGGCGTATCCTTTATGTCACAACTTATCGGTTCAGTGGCAGGTGTTGCGGTTGCTCTAATTGGCGGCGCGCTAGTGTATGGTGGAGTAAAAGCTGTATCTGGACTACGCTTGAACGAAGACGAAGAATACAAAGGTGCTGATTTGAGTATCCATAGAATTGGCTCAACCAACCAAGAAGAGTTTTAATTACTCTGACTTTCTTCAAAACTAATGTAATTATGGCTGTGGTAACTGATGATGTTCACCACAGCCTTTTTTATTTTTTGGCTGTTTAACAATCCATCCCTGCTACATAGCCACTCGACCATGCCCATTGGAAGTTATACCCTCCGAGCCATCCAGTCACATCCAAAACCTCCCCAACAAAATACAGCCCTTGATGAACTTTGCTTTCCATGGTTTTAGAGGAAAAGTGGTCGGTATTAACCCCGCCTATAGTCACTTCAGCGGTGCGATAGCCTTCCGTTCCGTTAGGCTTGAGCTGCCAACTGTGAAGTGTTTGTGCGACATGTTCCAGTTGTCTACCTTGATACTGCTTCATAGGTTTGTTAGCAATGCCTAAATATGGTAATAGAGTGTGGGCAAGTCTTTTGGCATAAAATGGTGCTAGAACAGTGGATAACTGTGCGTTGGGTTGAGACTCTTGAGCTTCACTGAGCACTGCATGCAGATCGTCATTGGGGGCTAAGTCAATTGATACTGTATCACCTGCTTCCCAATAAGATGATATTTGCAGCACGGCTGGGCCCGATAAGCCACGATGAGTGAATAAAATATTTTCATTAAATAGAGTATTGTTGCATTCGGTTGAGGCATTGACACTAATTCCGCTTAACTCACTTAGCACTTCTTTGTCTTCCGGTTGCAGTGTGAAGGGTACTAAAGCTGCGCGAGTGGGGATCATCGTCATCCCAAATTGTTCGGCAATTTGATAGCCAAAAGGTGACGCCCCAAGTTTTGGCATGGATAGACCGCCAGTAGCAATCACTAGAGATTCGCAGTGATATTCACCTTGATTTGTTTTTATTTGATAACCAGCCTCAAGCTTGTTAATAGCCAAAATTTCAGTTTGCGTTTGTATTTTGGCATTTCCTAATGCGCATTCATCAAGCAACAGCTTAACGATGTCTTTTGCTGAGTCATCGCAAAAGAGCTGGCCAAGCGTTTTTTCGTGATATGCGATGTTGTAACGATTGACCAACTCAATAAAATCCCATTGGGTATATTGTTTGAGCGCTGATTTACAAAAATGAGGATTTTGAGACAAAAACTGCTCATGTGTTGCATACATGTTGGTAAAGTTACAACGGCCACCGCCTGACATAAGGATTTTGCGACCGACCTTTTTGGCGTGGTCTAATACCAATACTTGTCGTCCACGCTGACCTGCGGTAGCGGCACAGAATAAACCTGCAGCGCCAGCGCCGATAACAACCACTTCTATTTGTTCAACTTCAAAATTAGACATAAAAAAAGCCAGTATTCAAACTGGCTTAATTTTAACATTCTTTAGCTTTGACGCGAAAGGTATAGAGGGGTTAAGCGTCAACACTGCCGCAGAAACGATATCCTTCACCATGGATTGTGACAATGAGTTCAATATCACCTGGTTCCGATTCAAAGTGCTTACGAATACGGCGAATAGTCACATCAACTGTGCGGTCGTTTGGACGTAATTCGCGGCCTGTCATTTCCATGATTAGCTGTTCGCGCGTTAAGATCTTACCTGGGTTTGATAAGAATAGATGTAATGCTCGGAACTCACTGCGAGGTAAGCGAAACTCATTACCCGCTGGAGAAATCAAACAACGGCTATCCCCGTCAAGAGTCCAACCATTAAAGTTAACCTTACTTGGTAAATCATCATCGTCACTGGTGTTGGTCGTACGAGACAAGAGATTGCGTGCGCGAATGGTAAGTTCACGAGGATTAAATGGCTTAGTGAGATAGTCATCTGCGCCGATCTCTAGGCCCAAGATCCGGTCAACATCGTTGTCACGACCAGTTAAGAAAATAAGCCCAACATTTTTACGGTCACGTACTTCACGAGCCAAAATCAAACCATTCTTACCTGGTAGGTTGATATCCATGATCACAAGGTTAATGTTGTTATTAGCAAAAAAGTCATGCATTTGTTCGCCGTCTTCTGCCTCATAAACGTTGTACCCTTCAGCTTCAAAGAGGCTCTTTAAGGTAGTACGTGTGACTACTTCGTCTTCAACAATTAAGATATTAGGCGTCTGCATGTAAGTATCTCTTAAAAATATGTTATTAATTTTGGAGTTAATCGTTATATTAGCTTAAAAAAAAGTAAAAAAACATACCTTTAGCGGGAATAAAACCAAAGTCGATTATTCGGTAAACATTTGCTTGAAAAGCACTTCATATTGGTATGCCGCTGTCTCCCATGTAAATCGTACGCGCATGGCGCGTTGTTGAATCGCACTGTATTGCTCAGGCGATTCTCGATATAACAGTAATGCACGTCGTATAGTATGCAATAAATCCTGAGGCTCAGGATTTGCAAAGGACAGGCCTGTCGCTTCATGAGGTCGTTGATCGAGTCCGATAACGGTATCTTTAAGACCTCCAACCGATCGTACGATGGGCAATGTACCATATGCGAGAGAGTACATTTGATTCAAACCGCAAGGCTCAAATTCAGAGGGCATCAAGAAAAAGTCAGATCCAGCCTCAACCAGATGCGCCAATTCATTCGAAAAACCTTCAATAAAAGAGAAGGTTGTTGGGTGAACGGCATGAAAATCAGCTAACTGTTTGCACACAAAAGGATCACCCGTGCCCACTATCACCAACTGCATCTTGTGTTGGACTAACTGACCCAGGATTGGCATCAGATAATCAAACCCTTTTTGCTTGGTTAAACGGCATACCATACCCAACACAGGTACATCCGGTGTGACAGGTAAGTCAAAAGTGTGTTGTAGGGCCTTTTTACAAAGAGTTTTTCCCGATAAATCATCGGCTGAATAGTGTGCCGGTAGCGTTGGGTCTGTTTGCGGGTCCCACTGTGTGTAGTCACAGCCATTGAGGATACCTTTCAAATCAGTTGCCCGATTTTGTAATTGTATAGCCAAACCATGACTACCAAGGTGTGTCAGCAATTCTTGGGCATAAGTCGGAGAAACGGCAGTGATCTTGTCCGCATAGATGATCCCGAGTTTAAGCATATTGATAACATCAACGTCATGGGCATGTAAAAGGTGACCAAAGGGTACAAGGTGTGGAATTTGGTCATAGCTAAATACACCTTGAAAAGCCGCATTATGAATTGAGATCACAGATTTGGTATGAGCAAATACCGATGGAATACTCGCTGCGTGACAACCAGCTTTATGCTGCTGCAAAAAAAACGGCGTGAGCCCGGTATGCCAATCATGGCAAGATAACACATCGGGATAAAATTCAATGGCTTGTAAAACGTCCAAAACCGCTTGTGAGAAAAACGCAAAACGGGTGCCATTGTCCGCAAAGGCCTGATTATTTTGCGCATACAAATCGTCGCGGTCAAAATAGTCATGCCCGACTAAATATACAGGAATATTTTCTAGTGCTGTGGTGTATAAGTCACATTCTGAATGTTCATGCACATGGGTAGTCACTGTAACTGGCGAACTGAGTCCAGCGATAACCTTGCGATAACCTGGCATGATGATTCGCACATCGTGACCTAGCGCTTTTAATGCAAGTGGCAGGGCTTTGCCAACATCGGCTAAACCACCCGTTTTAATAATATCTTCTACTTCTGATACAACAAATGCAATTTTCATAATCTGCTTTGACCAGGTTCCTTGTCTATTAACGTTTTATACTAGCATAAACTGAGAACTTATTGTTTTGTGCAATCGTTTGCACGTTGCCAAAACGCGCCTCCAAAATGTCTGGGTAAGGTAAAAAGCGATTAGCAACTATGCGTATCTCGCCACCCTTGGTGAGATGTTCATAGCTTCGTTCGATGAATTTATCGGCGATGCCATAATCGGTTTTAACACCGGTATGAAAAGGGGGGTTCGAGATGATGTGTTGAAATTGTCCGTCTATCTTGTTTAAGCCATTACTGGCGATGACTTGAGCATCTAATCCATTGAGCTCTAAGGTGCGCTGTGATGCATTTATCGCAATGGCGCTATTATCACAAAGAGTAAGTGTCGCATCGGGCATAACTTGCTTGATATATGCACCAATGACTCCTGCCCCGCATGCAAAATCAAGGACATTGCCTGATAGCTTACCGGGTAAATTGTGTAATAAAAACGCTGAACCATCATCGATACGGGCTTGACTGAATACACCAGGGAGCCCAACAACATGCCATTTGACACTTTCCAATTCATACGTTTGGGAACTGAAGTAATCTTCAATCAAAAATGGAGAGATATCATCTTTAACCATGCCAACTAATAAAGCGCAATGCTTAGCGGAGTCTACTTTATTCACGCTGGTACAGAACGGAGTAAGTACTTTGTCTGCGCTTTTAATACCTTCTTTATTGTGACCTACTAAGGCAATATGTTGACCTGGTGATAACAAAGAAGCCACTCGATGTAGTATACATTGTAGTTGTGCTTTGTTTTTGGGCATGTAAACAACTGCGCCTGTTAGTTCATTCAAGGCTCGTTCTGCGCCTGGAATGCGAGAGGTATCAGCTAGGTAAGATGAGAATATTTCGTTCTCAATATCTTGTTTGTGCTGGTCGATTGTCTGCTGCCAACAGACATAGTCACTTGGAAATTCACGCAAAATACTCCGCTCTGGAGCATTGACCAGTAACCATTTTCCATGTGCGAACAATTCTGCGTTGCGCAAAATCACTTGGCTTTGCGGTGCTAGCATCTATATCGCCTCAAATACCAAATCCCAGACGCCATGACCAAGCTTTTGCCCACGCACTTCAAATTTGGTTGTTGGCCGATAGTCAGGTCGTTCAACATATGTGTTGGTCGGGCTGGTGTTGCGATAGTTAGCTTGTGCTTGCATGATTTCAAGCATGTGTTCAGCATAGGGCTCCCAGTCAGTCGCCATATGTAAGCTCCCACCTTTGGCTAGTCGCGCATGCACATTTTGTGCAAATTCGGTTTGGACAATACGGCGTTTGTGATGACGTTTTTTGTGCCAAGGATCAGGGAAATACAACTGCAATCTATGCAGGGAATGTTCAGGTATACATTTGGCAAGTACTTCAATCGCGTCGTGCTCAAAGACTCTTAGGTTGGTTAGTCCTAACTCACCCGCATCCATTAAGCATGCTCCGACGCCAGGACGATGCACTTCAATACCGATGAAATTTAGTTCAGGGGCATTTTGGGCCATTTCTACCAATGATTTACCCATACCAAAACCAATCTCAAGTACCACTGGATTGTCGTTGCCAAACACAGAGGCAAAGTTGAGCATACCCATCTCTATATTGAGGCCCATGGTCGGCCAAAATTCTTCTAATGCTGCTCCTTGGCCTTTGGTTAAGCGCCCTTCGCGTTTGACGAAACTTTTGACTTCACTGATATAGACGCCAGCGGCTTCGGCTTCTTCACGTGTTTGAAAACGACCCATTAATATCTCTTGTGTGCTTTTTACATAATATGTGCGTATTATCCTGCTTAGAGCAACGAATGTAAAATAATAAGAGGTGAGGCGTTGGCCTTTGACTTTGCCCCAACTGTGTTGGCTTGGTATGACGAACACGGTCGAAAAACTCTGCCATGGCAGCAAAACATCAATCCGTATCGAGTGTGGGTCAGCGAAATCATGCTGCAGCAAACACAAGTCACTACTGTGATTCCTTATTACGAGCGGTTTATGCAATCTTTTCCAACAGTCGTAGCGTTGGCCGATGCTGAGCAAGAGGATGTATTGCATCACTGGACTGGGCTGGGTTATTACGCCAGGGCGCGGAATTTACATAAGGCCGCGCGAATAGTGCGTGATGAGCATAGCGGCGAGTTTCCAGTTGCGTTTGATAAGGTCTTAGCCTTACCTGGTATTGGACGTTCGACCGCAGGAGCGATTTTGGCTATCAGCACCGGTCAGCGTTATGCGATTTTGGATGGCAATGTCAAACGGGTATTAGCGCGTTTTTTTGCTGTGGATGGGTGGCCGGGTTTGCGAGCAGTTGAAGAGCAATTATGGCAATATGCCGAAGCGTTAACGCCTACAGAACGATTGCCTGAATATACTCAGGTAATGATGGATTTGGGCGCGACGGTATGTACTCGCTCCAAACCACGTTGTGAACAATGCCCTATACAGACTCAATGTTTGGCTTATGTGCAAGGTCGAGTAAGTGAGCTCCCAGCGCGTAAACCCAAAAAAGACAAACCCGAAAAATACACTCATGTTTTTGTCCCCGTACACAAAGGCCGTGTTTTGATGTACAAACGACCCGAATCTGGTATTTGGGGAGGCCTTTGGTGGTTTGCTTCACCTGATGGATTTACTGAGAAGTGTTTAGCACAACCCCAATGGGATGATTATCTGTCGCGCGAAGGACTGAAAGGACAAACTGGTCAATTACTGCCGAGCATACGCCATACGTTTAGTCATTTTCATCTCAATATTCAGCCTATATTGGTTGAAGTATCTAGTATTACTGAAGTCGCAGAACACGATTCTGGTAAAATATGGGTGGATTGGCATGAGCCAGAACAAATAGGTCTTTGTGCGCCGGCAGTGACTATATTAGAATATTTGCAAAATCAGTATTAATGACATTTTAAGAGTTAAGGAATAAATATGACGCGAATGGTGCAATGTGAGCGTTTAGGTAAAGAGGCGCCTGGGTTGGATTTTCAACTTTACCCAGGTGACATTGGTAAACGGATCTTTGAATCGATATCCAAAGAGGCGTTCACGGAATGGCAAAAGAAGCAAACGATGCTGATCAATGAGCACAAATTGAACATGATGGAGCCTGAGGCACGCAAGTTCTTAGAAGAGCAAATGGTTGGATACTTGTTTGAAGGCAAAGAACCAGATATTGAAGGGTATACACCACCAAGCAATTAAATAATAGCTGTCTAGAGCATTAAGATTGTTCTTTTTGCTCACTTCATCAGCAAATAACAAATAAATGGATAAAAAGGTTGACTTGACCCTTAAAAAGTCTTTTAATACGCACCCTCGAAACGCAAGTTTCAACACAACGCTTACAGCATTTTGTGCCTCGATAGCTCAGTTGGTAGAGCAGCGGATTGAAAATCCGCGTGTCCCTGGTTCGATCCCGGGTCGAGGCACCATTCT
>JAAZVZ010000021.1 GCA_018623155.1 Glaciecola sp. | reverse complement strand
GGTAAAACGGGTGATGGATGCGGATTACTTCTTGCTAAACCTGATGATTTTTTCCGCGGGATTGCTGAAGACAAAGGCTGGCGTTTAAATAACAGCTATGCAGTTGGTATGGTTTTCTTAAATCAAGATCCTATCCTTGCTGAAGCTGCCCGCACTGTCATTAACGAAGAGCTCGAAAAAGAAACCTTTGATGTTGTGGGTTGGCGTGAAGTGCCAGTAGATAAATCCGTTTTGGGGGAACTTGCTTTAACTGGAGTTCCACAAATTGAACAGGTATTCATCAATGCTCCTAATGGTTGGCGCGAAACGGATATTGAAAGACGTCTTTACATGGTGCGTCGACGCGCTGAGAAACGCCTATTAAACGATCCTGATTTTTATGTTTGCTGTTTATCAGGTTTAGTGACTATTTATAAGGGTTTAGTCATGCCCAAAGATTTGCCAGCGTTTTACCTCGACTTGGCAGACGAGAAACTGACGTCAAGTATTTGTGTTTTTCACCAACGTTTCTCAACTAATACGTTACCAAAGTGGCCACTTGCTCAACCATTCCGCTTCTTAGCACACAACGGTGAGATCAATACCATCAAAGGCAACCGTGATTGGGCGATTGCTCGTACCGGTAAGTTTGCAACACCTTTGATTCCTGATTTGAAAGATGCTGCACCGTTTGTAAATACTTCTGGTTCTGACTCATCCTCATTGGATAACATGCTGGAGCTATTTTTAGCCGGCGGTATGGATTTGTTCCGTGCAATGCGCCTACTAGTGCCACCTGCGTATCAGAATAACAAGACTATGGATGAGGATCTGCGCGCATTTTATGAATTTAATTCTATGCATATGGAACCTTGGGACGGCCCTGCAGGGATCGTATTAACCAACGGTCGTCATGTTGCGTGTAACCTAGACCGCAATGGCTTACGCCCAGCCCGTTATGTTATTACCGACGATGGTTTCATTACACTTGCATCAGAGATTGGTATCTGGGATTACAGTGAAACACAAGTCATCGAGAAAGGTCGTGTTGGACCGGGTGAGATGCTTGCTGTAGACACTTCTAACGGTAAAATTTGGCGCTCGAATGAAATCGATGAGACGCTCAAAACACAACACCCATACAAAGAATGGTTAGATGAGCATATCCGCCATCTAACCCCAATTGAACAATGCAATGCCGAGTTAATCGGTACTCGCATGTTCGATGATGACCAAATGGCTGTATATCACAAGCTGTTTAATTATTCTTACGAAGAAATTCAACAAGTTATTAAAGTACTGGCTAAAGATGGTCAAGAGGCTGTTGGTTCTATGGGTGACGATACCCCGATGGCTGTCATGTCCTCTCGTGTACG
The DNA here is from genome assembly GCA_018623155.1 of Glaciecola sp. GTDB lineage: Bacteria > Pseudomonadota > Gammaproteobacteria > Enterobacterales > Alteromonadaceae > Opacimonas. Next base: position 31,989 of record JAAZVZ010000021.1, on the reverse strand, counting down.
TACATTGTATGATTACTTCCGTCAGCAATTTGCGCAAGTAACAAATCCACCCATTGACCCATTGCGTGAAAACCACGTTATGTCACTCGCGACGTGTATTGGACGTGAACAAAATGTTTTCAACGAAACGAGTGGGTATGCTGATCGCGTTGTGTTTGATTCGCCTATTCTCATGTATACCGATCTCAAACAATTGCGTGACCTTGATCAAGATCACTATTACTCCGAAACAGTGAGCTTAAACTACTCAACGGAAGAAGGTCTTCAAGCAGCCATCCAACGAGTATGTGATGAAGTGGTTGCAATTGTAAAAGAAAAAAATGCCGCATTTGTTGTCTTGTCTGATCGCAATATTGCACAAGACCTACTCCCTATCCCAGCTGCCATGGCAGTAGGCGCTGTTCATAGAACACTGGTTGATGCTGAGCTTCGCTGTGATGCGAACATTGTTGTGGAGACCGCCTCAGCGCGCGATCCTCATCATTTCGCTGTATTAATTGGCTTGGGAGCAACGGCAATTTATCCATTCTTAGCCTATGAAACCATCGAACAGTTGGTACAAAGCAACGATTTGGACATTGAACCAATGCAAGCCATGTTGAACTACCGTAAAGGTATCAACAAAGGCTTATTCAAAATTATGTCTAAAATGGGTATCAGTACGATAGCCTCTTATCGTTCAGCCAAGCTATACGAAGCCATCGGTATCAATGATGACGTTATGGAAATGTGTTTTAGAGGCGTACCGAGTCGCTTAAAAGGCGCGAGTTTTGCTGAATTTGAACAAGATACAGTTAATTGTCAGCGCATTGCATGGATTAAGCGTAAGCCTTTGAGTCATGGTGGCCTGTTAAAGTACGTGCATGATGGTGAATATCATGCGTACAACCCGGATGTCGTGAAAAACTTACAAAAAGCAGTAGTCAGTGGTGATTATACTGACTATCAAGCGTTCTCCTCTCTCGTGAACGACCGCAATCCATCGCATCTGCGCGATCTGTTGGAGATCAAACCTGGTCAATCAATTGATATCAGTGAAGTTGAACCTGCAGAGAATTTATATCCGCGCTTTGATACAGCGGCAATGTCGATCGGTGCATTGTCACCAGAAGCGCATGAAGCGCTTGCTATTGCAATGAATCGCCTCGGCGGACAGTCTAACTCTGGTGAGGGCGGTGAGGATCCGGCACGCTTTAACACGGATAAGAACTCCAAAATCAAACAGGTTGCTTCTGGCCGTTTTGGTGTCACGCCACACTATTTGATGAACGCTACGGTCATTCAGATAAAAGTTGCCCAAGGTGCAAAACCAGGTGAAGGTGGACAATTACCTGGTGATAAAGTCAATAAATACATCGCTGAACTACGTTTCTCCGTTCCAGGTGTCACCTTGATTTCTCCACCACCGCATCATGATATTTATTCGATAGAAGATTTGGCCCAGCTGATTTTTGACTTAAAACAAGTCAATCCAAAAGCATTGATCTCCGTTAAACTGGTTTCTGAACCAGGTGTTGGTACGATTGCTACGGGTGTAGCCAAAGCCTATGCTGACTTGATTACCATATCGGGTTACGATGGTGGTACCGGTGCTTCACCTTTGACATCAGTGAAATACGCTGGTAGCCCTTTCGAGTTAGGTCTAGCAGAGACACAACAAGCACTTATTGAAAATGGCTTACGTCACAAAGTCCGTGTACAAACTGACGGTGGTTTAAAAACTGGCTTAGACGTTGTTAAAGCTGGTCTATTAGGCGCTGAAAGTTTTGGCTTTGGTACTGGCCCAATGGTCGCTTTAGGCTGCAAATACTTACGTATATGCCACTTAAACAACTGTGCGACAGGTGTTGCAACACAAGACAAGAGCTTGCGCGACAACTATTTTATTGGACTTCCAGAAATGGTCATGAACTACTTCAAGTTCATCGCTCAAGAAATTCGCGAAATCATGGCGATGATGGGCGTGCGCAAATTTGAAGACCTAATTGGACGTACTGAGTTACTTGGTATGATGGATGGACAAACAGCCAAACAAGCTCGCTTAGATCTATCGCCATTATTGCATAAGCCAGAAGCAGCAGAGCATACAAAGCTATTCTGTTCTGAAGTAACCAACGCACCTTTGGATAAAGGTGAGTTAAATCTGACAATGGTTAATGATGCCAAAGCTGCAGTTGAAGCGAAACGCTCAATCACATTAGACTACGCCGTGCGCAACACTGATCGATCCGTGGGTGCTACCCTATCAGGCTTTATCGCGAATATTCACGGTAATCACGATGGCGAAGACTACCCTGTACAAGTCAATTTAACCGGCACAGTAGGGCAAAGTTTCGGCGTCTGGAACGCTGGTGGCTTAAATATGACCCTGACTGGTGATGCAAATGACTACGTTGGTAAAGGCATGACTGGCGGTCGATTGGTCATCGCGCCACCCGCTAAAGTGACATTCGATGCTCACAATAGCGCTATTATGGGCAATACTTGTCTGTATGGTGCCACTGGCGGTCACTTGTATGCTGCTGGCCGAGCAGGTGAGCGCTTTGCTGTGCGTAACTCTGGTGCTATCGCTGTTGTTGAAGGAATTGGCGATAATGGTTGTGAATATATGACTGGCGGCATCGTTGCGGTACTCGGCAGTGTTGGTGTCAACTTCGGTGCAGGTATGACCGGCGGTTTCGCTTACATATTAGATGAGCACAATGACATAGAACATCGAGTTAACCCAGAGCTAGTCGATATTTTAAGTATTGCTGACAAAGGTATTTTGTCAGAGCACTTACGCGGTTTAATCAACCAGCACTATGAACTAACTGGGTCTGAACACTCTCTAGCACTATTATCAAACTTTGCTGAAGCAATGAATCAATTTAGATTGATCAAGCCCAAGACCAGTGATGTCAAAAATCTATTGGGGCATATTAGCCGCTCCAGTGCTGAACTTCGCGTTCAAGCACAGTAATTAGTTGAGGTAAAAAATGGCTAAAAATGTATACCAATTTGTTGATGTTGCGCGTATTGATCCCCCTAAAAAACCGATCACTGTGCGCAAAGAAGAATTTGCTGAAATCTATCAGCCTTTGAGTCAATCTCAAACAGAAGGTCAAGCTGACCGCTGTTTGGATTGTGGTAACCCATATTGTGAATGGAAATGCCCAGTACATAACTACATACCACAATGGCTTGCGCTTGCTAACGAAGGCAAGATCCTTGAAGCTGCTGAACTATCACATCAAACCAATTCGCTTCCAGAAGTGTGCGGACGTGTGTGTCCTCAAGACCGATTATGCGAAGGAGCTTGTACTCTAAACGATGATTTTGGGGCGGTAACCATCGGCAGTATTGAAAAATACATCACCGATACCGCTTTCAAAATGGGCTGGCGCCCGGATATGTCGGATGTGGTTTGGACAGATAAACGAGTTGCCATTGTCGGTGCGGGTCCAGCGGGGTTAGCTTGTGCGGACATTTTAGTGCGCAATGGTGTGAAACCGGTTGTATTTGATAAATATGAAGAAATTGGGGGGCTACTGACGTTTGGTATTCCTTCATTTAAACTCGAAAAAGATGTTGTCACACTACGCCGTCAAATCTTTACTGAAATGGGTGTTGAATTCCAATTAAACACAGAAATCGGTAAGGACATTCCATTTGCTGATTTACTTGCTGAATACGATGCAGTCTTCCTTGGTATGGGTACTTACACATCAATGAAGGGTGGCTTTGACAATGAATCTGCTCCGGGTGTATACGATGCATTACCATTTTTAGTGGCTAACACCCGTCGTGTAATGGGCACCGAAACCGATCCTAGCCAATACATCGACATGCAAGGCAAAAAAGTGGTTGTTTTAGGTGGTGGTGATACTACGATGGACTGTGTTAGAACATCTATTCGTCAAAACGCCGCACACGTAACATGTGCCTATCGCCGTGATGAAGAGAGTATGCCTGGTTCACGTCGTGAAGTAGTTAACGCAAAAGAAGAAGGTGTGAATTTTGAATTTAATGTCATGCCTTTAGACATCGAAGTAGACGCTGATGGTAACGCCACTGGGGTTCGTTTTGTACGGACCGAAATGGGAGAACCAGATGAGGCCGGTCGCCGCCGTCCAGTACAAGTTGAAGGCTCTGAGTTTGTCATGGAAGCGGATGCCGTCGTCATTGCGTTTGGTTTTTCACCATCCCCAGCAAATTGGTTTGGTGAGTTTGGTATCATATTGGACGAAAAAGGCCGTGTACGTGCTCCAGAGCATGGTCAATATCCGTTCCAAACATCTAACCCGAAAGTATTTTCTGGTGGGGATATGGTACGAGGCTCGGATCTAGTAGTTACTGCGATCGCTGAAGGTCGAAAAGCTGCTGAAGGCATTATGGACTATATGGGTGTCTAACCATCTTGCGCAATATCGCACACTGATGTAACCTTCAATCCATCTTTTATAAGCCTACTACTCAGTAGGCTTTAATTTTTTATGAGTTTCTAAAAAAATGAAATTTTTAATTCTTGGCGCAATGGATGAAGAAATCCAAACCTATTTGCAACAACTAGACAACTTGACCTGTACGCAAGTACAACACCTAGAAGTACACTCAGGTAATATCAAAGAACATGAAGTCTATGTTGCTCGCTGTGGTATTGGGAAAGTCGCAGCTGCATTAGCTGCCGGAATATTAATTCATGCATATAATCCAGACTTAGTCATTAACAGTGGCTCTGCGGGTGGTTTTGCACCAGAACTAAATGTAGGTGATATCGTTGTCGCGACCAATCTGATCCAGCATGACGTAAACCTGACACATTTTGGTTATGAACTAGGCCAACCTGCGGGAATGCCTGCTGTATTTGAGATGCAAAAAGACTGGCAGACACAGGCGCTTAGTCAAGTTAGCCAAATTGGGATCCACGGTATGAAAGGCCTGATCATAAGTGGTGATGCATTCATCGGTACTGATGAGCAATCCGCACAGCTTATGTCAGCGTTTCCAACGGCAGTTGCCGTAGAGATGGAGGGTGCAGCAATAGCCCAAGTTTGCCATAGTTTACAAACAGATTGCCTAGTCATACGAGCGATCTCTGATCACGCAAATAAAGCCTCTACGATGACATTCGAAGAATATTTACCCCTAGCTGCAAAGCATTCTGCGCAAATCGTGCTAGGATTAATTCACCATCACTGATAGGTCTTAGTTCAGTTCATCATGAACTCGGAGCATGTGTGATTTGCTTTACCTAGGGTTGAACCTTGTCTATGAAAACGCCTGTTGTATGCCTCATTATTGTATTTTTGGGCTTATCAAACGCTGCATCAGCCCAACCACGTGTCATTACACTTGCCCCTCATTTAGGTGAAATCGTTGCTTTACTGGAACAAAGTGATTCTCTGGTCGCAGTCAGCGAAGCATCGGATCATCCTGAATTCTTACAATCCTTACCCACTGTGGCAAACTACCGAGGCATCAACATAGCAGAAATTGTCAAACTACAGCCCACTCATATTCTAGCTTGGCATAATGGCAATAAGCCTCAGGAGATCGCAAAATTACAAGCTATGGGCTTAAATGTATTAACTGTAGAAATTAATACATTGGATGATATCGCAAAACAAATAGAAGAGGTTGGCGCGTTTTTAGGAAACTCTAATGCAACAGAAATAGCAATGCGTTTTCGAGAGCGGATTACGCAGTTTCAGCTGCGATTTGCGCATAAAGAGCCCATTGAGGTATTTTACTATAGCTGGCCTAAGCCACTACAAAGCATTGGCTCTGGGGCTTGGGTCACAAAGTTACTTGAGCAATGCGGTTTAACACATGTTTTTGCATCACTGCCTTTGGCTTATCCTCAAGTTTCCTTGAGTTCAGTATTGCAAGAACAAGCCCCTTTAGTGATTGCTGCTACAGGCGAGAAATACGAATCAATTCAAGCATTTTGGGCGGTTCACGAACGTGTATACCAACCCAAAATTATTATAGCTGACCCAGACAAAATGCATCGATTTACCCCAAGGGTACTCGATGCACTTGAAGACGTTTGTCGCGCAGCTCGTTGATAAACTAGATAAGAGTAATGCGGGCAAATTTTCGCTTACCCACTTGATAGACGGCCTGTCCTTTGTCGGCAATCGACAACCTAGGATCCGTGACCTTTTCACCATCAATTTTAACTGCACCCTGTTTTGCCATGCGCATGGCATCCGAGGTTGAGGCAACTAAATCAGCTTGTTTGAGTAACTGTGCAAGACCTATCTCACCTTCTAACGCAAATTCAAACTCAGGCATTTCATCGGGTATTGCGTTCTTTTGAAAACGTTGTATAAAATCCTGGTGCGCAGACTCTGCAGCAGCTTCGTCGTGGAAGCGGGCAATGAGTTCTTTAGCAAGTTCAATTTTGATGTCTCTAGGATTCGTTCCCGCCGCCACTTTGGCTTTTAATTCGTCAATATACGCAATGGGTTTAAAGCTCAATAAGTCATAGTAACGCCACATCAACTCATCTGAAATCGACATCACTTTACCGAACATATCATTCGGAGCATCTGTGATACCAATATAATTATTGAGGGATTTAGACATCTTTTGGACGCCATCAAGGCCTTCTAGCAAAGGCATCATTAAAACACACTGAGGTGTTTGGCCTTGAGACTTTTGTAATTCACGCCCCATCAATAAATTGAAGCGTTGGTCTGTTCCCCCAAGTTCGACATCCGCTTCCAAAGCAACGCTGTCCCAACCTTGTACGAGAGGGTATAAAAATTCATGAATTGCAATTGGCTGTCCGTTGGCATAACGCTTCTTAAAATCATCGCGTTCTAACATTCGAGCAACTGTTTGAGATGCCGCAAGTTTAATCATTCCTGCAGCGCCAACTTTATCCATCCATTCAGAATTAAACCGTACCTGGGTTTTAGCGGGATCGAGAATTTTAAATACTTGAGTTTGATAGGTCTCAGCGTTGGCTAGCACATCTTCTTTGGTTAACGGTTTACGAGTGACATTTTTGCCTGTTGGATCACCGATCATACCAGTAAAGTCACCTATCAAAAAGACCACGTTGTGACCTAAATCTTGAAAAGTGCGCAGCTTATTAATCAGCACTGTATGGCCTAGATGGAGATCCGGTGCTGTCGGATCAAAGCCGGCTTTGATCGTCAGTGGCTTGCCACTTTGCAGGCGTTCGGTTAATTCTTCTTCAAGCAGAATATCATCTGCACCGCGTTTTATCTCGGCTAATGCGTCTTGCCAATTGGCCATCTGGAGGTTCCAAAAAAGTACTGTTATGCTCTTATTTTACTTAGCTAGGCCACATAATTAAACCCATAAAGTATGATAAATCATCATTTGCTCATGTTTTGTGGATATATTATGGTCTCAACAATTCAATATAGCGACTAGAATAAAAGCGCAAAGCCATGTATTCTTGGATTGTTAGCTCAAATTGAGGTGATTAGTGGTAGCCCAAACTTTAAGAACATTACCCAAACCGCATCGTATATCGATTGCGGTGCTCACTGTATTTGTATTGATTTTAATCACTTCATCCATCTTTAGTGCCGACGCTTCTAAGCATACCACATCAAGTCTTTTAGAACCTGGAGTGGTTTATCCAGTCAACTTACAAGTGACCTCACAACAGCTTAACTCAAAACTGATTCAAACTGATATTACTGAGGTAACTGTTCGTTCAGGTGATAATTTGGCAAAAATATTCCAGCGTCTTAATTTAAGTGCTTCAGATACTTATTATGTCAGCAATGCAACGGGTGAAGGTATCCAGCAACTTCTCAAAATGCGCCCTGGAGATACACTCCAACTCGAATTTGACACTCGCGGTAAGATCAACTTCATCCGCTATCCAATTTCATTTCAGGAAACGCTTGTTATTACCAGGCAAACCGATTCTGATTATTCCTCAACAATTGAAACACAAGAGGTTGAAGCTAGGTTATTTTTTGCACAAGGCACTATTACTTCATCCTTTTGGCATGCTGGGGTCAAAGCGGGTTTATCCGATAATAAAATAATGGAATTGGCTGATATTTTTGGCTGGGATATCGACTTTGCTATGGAAATTCGTAGCGGTGATACCTTTAATGTTGCCTATGAGCAACTTTATATTAATGGAGAATGGATAGACGAAGGCAACATTGTTGCCGCAGAATTTGTCAACCAAGGAGAAAGCTTTATTGCCGTTCGGCATAGCGACGGTAGTTATTACAGTGATACTGGTCGCAGCATGAAAAAAAGTTTTTTACGTGCTCCGGTGAACTTTCGCTACGTAAGTTCCAATTTTAATCCAAAGCGGTTCCATCCAGTACAAAAACGCATTAAGCCCCACCGCGGCGTAGATTATGTAGCACCCGTTGGCACCCCCATTGTTTCTGCTGGTAAGGGTCGAGTCGTTGAGGCGGGTTACAACCGCTTTAACGGCAATTACGTATTTATCCAACACGGCGACCGTTACATGACAAAGTATTTGCATTTGAATACCAAAAAAGTCAAAAAAGGCCAAACTGTGAACCAAGGACAAACCATTGGTACTCTGGGTCGGACGGGTATGGTGACAGGTGCTCATTTGCATTATGAGTTTTTGGTTGATGGTGTCCACCGCAATCCTCGCACGGTCAAATTGCCTAAGGCAGCACCTATTGATGCCTCTCAAAAAGCCGAGTTTTTTGCTAACGCAAAACTGCAAATTGAGCGTCTTGCTAATAATAAACGCATCATGTTAGCGTCTTTATAATCATGACACTTTATATAGGGATCATGTCAGGCACTAGTGTCGATGGTATTGACATTGCCCTGTGTAATATTGAACACCTTCCACAGTGGCAGATTTCACTTCTTGCGTATCAAGAATTTCCTTTTCCTAATGAATGTGTCCAGGAAATTGAATCTTTGTTTATCTCCTCAGATGGCGAAGTTGAAAGATTGGGCCGCCTTCATCGAAGACTCGGTGAATATTATGCCGGAGCCGTTAACCAACTCATTGAGTCTAGTGGATACGATAAATCACAAATCAAAGGCATTGGGCTTCACGGTCAGACGATCAGGCATCAGCCTTTGCCACCTTATGCTTTTACTCTACAACTTGGCGATGCACATACCCTAGCTGTACTTACAGGTTTACCTGTCATTTATGATTTTCGGAGTAAAGATATCGCTTTAGGTGGACAAGGTGCACCTCTAGTCCCTCCTTTTCATAAAGCGTTACTAAATAGTATCAATACTTGTGATTCACTTGCTGACGATACCACTCAGATTTTGGTTAACCTCGGTGGCATTGCTAATGTCACTATTGTACAAAAACATACGCTTGTTGGGTTTGATACGGGCCCAGCCAATGCCCTTTTAGATGCTTGGTATCAATACCATCACCCGGCTGCAGATCAGCGTTTTGATTGTGATGGTGCATGGAGTGTTACGGGTAAAGTGCTGCCTGATCTCCTTAAGAAAATGTTGCAAGAGCCCTATTTTATGAAAGCTCCGCCCAAAAGCACAGGTAAGGAGTTATTTAATTTAGAGTGGTTAGCGCAATATCTTGATGGGGATGAACCCCCAGAAGATGTTCAAGCTACCCTTCTATCCTTGACCGTTAACTCAATCATCTCTGCAATAAATCCTTGGTTAAAAACCGGAGTGAGTGTTTACTTGTGTGGTGGTGGGGCTCGCAATTCTAGATTGACCAATCATTTGACGGTGAGCTGTCATACTTATCAAACTCAATGTGAAGTCCTAAGCAATGCTGATGCCATTGAAGCAATGGCGTTTGCATGGTTAGCTTATTGTTATGATGCTAAACTTAACAGTAATGACCCTCACGTCACAGGAGCTTGTCGTGCAACCGTATTAGGTGCACGAGTTTTGCCATGACTATCTATGCCTAAATTTGTCAGTATTTTATCTCGAGACGCGTCACAATACGCTGAATTATTTGCGGCTTCTACCATTGTAGAACAACACGATGTGCAACTTGATATTGTCAGCACAACCCCAGAGGCATTAAGCCATTCACGAACTCAAATACTATTGACTGACCCAGGCTTAGGCAAGGAGGTCATCGATACATTAGCCCACCTACAATGGTGTCAATCCACTTGGGCTGGAAATTTACCTTTAATTGAAAAAGGGCGGCATGACTACTTTTTGACAAGCGTTAAAGGGATATTTAGCCAAGCTATGACCGAATATGTACTCACGTATATTTTGCATTGCAATCGTCATGTAGACAAAATGAGGAAACTGCAACAACAAAAACAATGGCTACCACCTGTCATGCCCCTCTTATCAGGAAACACGCTTGGGATCATGGGCTTTGGTAATATTGCACATGGCATGATCGAGCCGTTGCAAGCGCTTGGTCTCAAACTTATTGCACTGAACAGCGATGGCAGGCCCATTGTTGGCTACCCCAAAATTCCAGTAGAGGCAGGTGCTGATAAATGTATCTTTGCACAACAAGTCGACATCATTCTTAACTTATTACCAGACTCTAAAAATACCAAAGGATTTATCGACAAAGCCTTTATCCATTCCATGCAACCCAATACATTGTTTATTAATGCTGGGAGGGGGTCGGTGATAGACGATGATGTTTTGCTCTATGCACTGAAACTTGGCAAAATTAGTCAGGCCGTACTAGATGTCACTAACGAAGAGCCGTTACCTGATGGACACTCATTTTGGCACCATCCACAAATTATATTAACGCAACATACAGCGGCATCATCGAAACCTGAATGGGTTTTTGGTATTTTTGAACAGAATTTACAGCGTTTCTTTTTACGAGCGCCACTAAAATATCAAGTAAATTGGGCAAAGGGGTATTAACGATGAAAAATGGTTTTGCAGTTATTTTACTAGCAAGTGTATTGGTTTCCTTATCGCTCCTCGCAGCGCCCCCTGTGAGTGAACTTAATACTAAGATGCAATTTCCAGAGCCACTCCCTATCGAGCGTACGAGTCATAACGTACACAATACGTTTTTTTCAAAGTTGCAATCGTTGTGCGGAAAAACTTTTTCCGGTCAATTGGTTGCAGACACTTCTCAATCAGAACGATTTGCAGGACAGAAACTCCTCATGCATGTGCGTACTTGTAATGAAAACACGATTTATATTCCATTTCACGTCGGTGAGGATCATTCACGCACGTGGATAGTCAGCCGAACGCCTTTTGGCCTTGGATTGAAGCATGACCATCGCAATCCAGACGGTACACACAGCAATTTGACAATGTATGGTGGTATCACTCACACCATGGGTTCTGAATTCAGACAGGATTTTCCAGTAGATGGTTTTAGCCAGCAACTCTTGCTTGAACTTGGTTATCCTCAAAGTATTACGAATGTATGGTCGTTCTTTGTTTACCCAGAGTCAGTGAGTTATCAATTAAGTCGAGAAGGGTTTGTGTTCAGAGTAAAGTTTGATACCCAAAATGAGGTGGAGACAGCGCCCACCCCATGGGGTTATAAAGAATTAAATTGAGAAACTTGAACCGCAACCACAAGTCGTTGTGGCATTGGGGTTGTTAACCAAAAATCTCGAGCCCTCTAAACCTTCAATGTAATCGACGGTACCACCCACGAGATACTGTAAACTCATTGGGTCAACGACAAGTGTCACAGACTCTTTTTCAATAGTCATATCCCCTTCATTGACCTTTTCATCAAATGTGAAACCATATTGAAATCCAGAACACCCGCCACCAGTAACATAAACTCTAAGCTTGAGTTCTGGATTATTCTCTTCCTCAATCAATGTTTTGACTTTTTGAGCCGCTGAGTCAGAAAATTCTATCGGCAAAGCTGTTTCGACTGTCATAGTGAATTCCTAAAATTTAATAGTCACTATTATCTAATAGTTGAGTATTTTCATCAAGTATTTCAGCCCAAAGATACGCTTTTTCAACGCGTTCTCGCTTGGTTTTCCACTGATAAACATCACTTGCGATAGTCAGCCTTTTAGGTTCAAAACCCTCTGGCAGACGAATCGTATAGGCCAAGTCCAAAAAATATCGATAACGGTAGCTCATTGCACTATTTTCTTTTGCAATATCAATACTTTGATATAGTAATTCAGCCAAATTGAATACTGCCATGTTGCCTGCAATGGTGCCTTCGAACTCGAACTCCAAATCCCCCGTAATGACTGATTTAATGGCTCTTCCTTGGAGTAATAATAAACTTAAATGAAATGTATTCGGTTCACTGAGAGGTTTGATTGAAACTGTATGGATATTGAGATAGCGCTTCGCTCCTTGGACATTTAAAACTTGCTGATACAGCTTAAGCTGCTGTTTCAATATCCGTTGTTCTTCAAGTAGTGCTTCGACCGTAGTATCGTTTTGCTGCTGCTCTGATAAGATAGATAGCTGCACTTCAAGAGCGGCTTTTTGTTCTTTCAACGTCGAGTTTTCAGCTAACGCATGCCCAAGTGACCCTTCTTGTTGTGATACGGTTGCGCGTAAAGACGAAGCTTCAAAATCAGCAGCCATATACCCCAAAAATAAAAATACACCGGCAATTACAAAATAACTCAACCATTGATTAGAGGTCTCAGGATCTGTCTTGTAAACCATGAAAATCAAACCTTAAACACATCAGTGTGATACAATTCGCTCATTCTACACTAATCTGACTTACATGCATGTCGTTGTTCCGGCTAAGGAAAGCATTATCTTACCCTAAAACTACTTGGCAACTGTCTTTACTCGCAGTTGTGTCAGGCATCTGTGCTGCATGCGTTATTGTCTTATTTCGCTTAGCGTTTGAGTCCATCCAGTTATACATGCTTGGTGAGATTGGTGTTTATGCACATCTCACTTGGTATGAACGATTTGCACTCCCATTTTTAGGTGTTATTGGTATATTTTGTATCGCTTATTTAACAGGTTTTGAGCATTATCGCTTAGGTATTCCTTACGTATTACATCGTGTCAAAACAGAGTATGGCATCATTCCATGGCGCACCACGATAAATCAATTTTTTGGGGGGATATTTGCTCTTGCCAGTGGTTTTTTTGTCGGGCGTGAGGGTCCCTCAGTGCACTTGGGCGCAGCGGGAACGTCTTTTATTGGACAAGGTTTGAAGTTGCCTTTTAACAGTATTCGTATTTTGTCCGGCTGTGGGATCGCTGCCGGTATCGCTGCCTCATTTAACACCCCGTTGGCTGCCGTATTATTTGTTATGGAGGTAATTCTTCGCGAGTACCGCATTCATGTATTTATTCCTGTAATGTTATCTGCAGCAGTCGGCTCAGTGATTTCAAGAGCGGTGTTTGGTGACGGTACGGCGTTGTTGTTCTTAAATTTTGCACCTATTGATGACTGGATGTATAGTTACCTCGTATTGTTTGGCTGCCTACTTGGCGCTTTGGCCTCATTATTTAATCGACAGTTGATGGCAATCATGCGCGCTGGGCAAAAACGTTCTTTGTGGTCCCGTTTTCTGATTGCGGCCTGTATCACAGGTACCATAGGTATTGCCGTCCCAGAAGCCATGGGCGCCGAGTTTAATCAAATCAGTCAATTGTTCACTAGTGCACAAGGATTGCTATTTTTGCTAGTGATTATCTGCGCCAAATTCATTTTGGGTAGTGTCGCAATAGGCCTAGGGATCCCTGGTGGTATTATTGGCCCAGTGATGATTATTGGCATATATTTTGGTGCTATCGCAGCGACATTATTATCCATTATCAATGGCACTGAACAATATATGGATACTTTTATGCTATTAGGTCTAGCGGGGATGCTCACCTCTGTGATCCATGCGCCTCTTGCCGCTTTATCAGCTGTCGTAGAATTATCCTATGCTCCCGATATTGTACTTCCAGCAATACTTGTTATCGTGCCCAGCTATATCGTTTCCAGCCAACTATTTAATAATCGTTCCATTTTTATAAGTCAGTTGGAATTTTTGGGCATGAGTTACCAGCAATCCGCCATTACACAAAGCTTACAAAAAACCGGTGTGATGGCACTAATGCAACCTGTGAATGACTCATCCCTCTCATTATCTAACAACAGTTCACTGCCGCGATTTACTTATCAAGCGACGTTGTCTGAGGTGTATGATGTACTCAAAGTTTCTCGAAGTGGCTCAGTCTTAATCATCGATCCAGCACAAATTAAACCCATTGGTGTGATAGACTGGGAAGACTTGCACAGTTATTTATTTAAGCAACAATATTAAATGATTCATTGGGGTTAGCTATGACGATTTTGTGGTTAAAAGCATTTCATGTTTTTTTTATGGTCGCTTGGATGGCGGGGATTTTTTATCTACCACGACTCTTTGTTTACTTTGCCGAAAGTCGCTCTCAAGAAACCCGTGAAACCTTCAAAGTTATGCAACGCCGACTGTGGTTCTTTGTTCTCCCTTTTGCTATTTTGACCCTCGTGTTTGGGGTTTGGTTAATCAAAATCTATGGCATGAACTGGTTTGTCGCGTCGACTTGGTTGCACATTAAATTACTCCTGTTGATTGGTCTGTATGGATACTATGGGTATCTGTACAAAATCATGCGAGACTTGGCAAATGACCAAAACATTCGCTCACCTAAATTTTATCGTTTTTTAAATGAAGCGCCTGTTTTGATCGTTCTTGCTATTGTGATTTTGGCAGTAGTCAAACCTATTTAAAATAACCAAATTCAACGCCAATTAAGATTTGAGCCGAGCGACGACATCTTCAAGCATTGAGCGACTGACCCCATAATTGAGTCTAAAAAAACTGGCCAGATTGAAGTCCTTGCCTGGTGATGGGCCTACCCCTTTTGCTTCTGCCCATTGTTGTACATCTTCAACATCTAATCCAGATGCGTCTACCCACAACAAAAATGTCGCTTCTGGTGAATGTGCTTTAAGCCCTTCAATTTGATTGATTGCTTCCACCAAATAATCTCGATTTCCTCGCAAATATTGCTTTTGAGCCACTAACCAATCATCACATTGAGTTAACGCAGCACTCGTGGCAACTAACCCCATATAATTGACCCACGGCACATGACCACGCAGTGCTAGGTTAAATTTGTGACGCAAACTAGGATTTGGAATGATCGCATAAGCTGCACCTAAACCTGCTATATTAAATGTCTTATTTGGAGCCATTAACGTAATACTTCTATCGGCAAGAGAGGGTTGTTTTCCTGCTGGATGATGAGGTAAGTCATCTAAGATCAAATCACAATGGATCTCATCACTGCACAATACAACATTATGGGCAGAGCAAATTTGAGCGATCCGGTTAATCTCATCTTGCGATAATACCCTTCCTACTGGGTTCATCGGATTACATAGTACCATTAGCTTCGCTTTTGGATGCGAGGCTGCTTGTTCTAGTGCCGCAAAATCCAGATGCCACTGACCATCTTCCCACAGCGTGTCAACGTGAACAGCTTCACATTGATTAATACCAGGTGCAGCTAAAATGGGAGGATAGTTAGGAGTTTGAATGATAACGTGATCACCCGGTTCACACAGTGCTTTGATGGCAATATTAAAGCCTGGGCAGACACCGGGTGTCCAAACAATCCAACTTGGTTGAATTTCCCAATCATACTCTTTTTTGCACCAATCAATGACAGCTCGATTGGCTGGCTCATATTGGGCTGGAATGTGATAACCAAATACGCCATGATCAACCGACTCTCGTAATGCATCTTGAATCGCCGGTGCAACTTTGAACTCGGTGTCAGCAATCCACATAGGCAATATATCTGTGCCTTTATATTTTTCCCATTTACATGAGTATGTGCCGTCGCGATTAATGCGTTCATCAAAGTTGTACATAGCTTGCCTTTGGAGTTTATTGATAGATTTGCTAAGATGAGAGTGTAATCTTTTCAATCCAAAAGTGATAGTTCAAAATGGCAAAACGCGGTGTGAAGAAAAAACAATTTCGCAACGATTTCGGGGTCTTCGTCTGTCCTCATGTGCTAGAAGGCGCAAATGTACTCGAAGTGGTTCGAGACAGTGAAGGGGATTGGCAATTTCGTTGTGGCGATACTGATGCAGACAGTGACGCAGACTTAATACTCGTCGCTGTGGGTGACGTGATTGCATCCGACCCGTCACTCGAACAAAGTGTGGAGCTTCAAATCGGGACAGGGATTGAGCGCAAAGCGACTTACAAAGATTGGGAAAGCTTCACGATAGAAGAGTGAACCAATAGCTTAACATTCAAACTGGAATTGTATACAAAAAAGCCACTTCAAGAAGTGGCTTTTGCATCTCTAATAAACTTAGTCTTTGCTTCGTGAAGCGCGTTTGCGATCACTCTCAGTCAGTAACTTCTTACGAATGCGAATACTGTCTGGGGTAACTTCTACTAATTCATCGTTATCAATAAACTCAAGCGCTTGCTCAAGTGTCATTTTGACTGGTGGTACAAGTGTTTGCGCTTCATCCGTGCCAGATGCACGGACGTTCGTCAATTGCTTGCCTTTCAATGCATTCACGGTCAAGTCGTTATCACGGCTGTGAATACCGATGATCATGCCTTCGTAGACTTCTACACCATGGCCAATGAATAAGCGACCACGTTCTTGCAAATTAAACAAGGCGTTAGTCAAGGCTTTACCTGCAGCATTGGCAATCAATACACCATTCTTACGCTGACCAATTTCACCACCTTTATGCGGGCCGTAATGATCAAATGTGTGATATAACAAACCAGAGCCAGAGGTCAAAGTCATAAATTCAGTTTGGAAACCAATCAAGCCGCGAGAAGGAACAATAAAGTCCATACGAATACGGCCTTTGCCATCTGGCGCCATATCACGAAGTTCTGCTTTACGGATACCTAATTGCTCCATGATGGAGCCCTGATGCTCTTCTTCACAGTCAATGGTTAAGGTTTCAAACGGTTCTTGTAGTTCGCCGTCGATTTCACGCAAGATCACTTCTGGACGTGATACAGCCAATTCATAGCCTTCACGACGCATGTTCTCGATCAAAATCCCAAGGTGTAGCTCACCACGACCTGACACGCGGAATTTGTCCGGGTCGCCCGTTTCTTCAACACGCAAGGCAACGTTATGAACGAGTTCAGTTTCTAAACGCTCTAGGATATTACGCGAGGTAACGTATTTACCTTCTTTGCCGGCAAAAGGAGACGTATTCACTTGGAACGTCATTGTCACGGTAGGCTCATCCACTGATAATGGGGGTAGTGCTTCAACGGTATTCACATCACAAACCGTATCCGAGATTTTTAATTCACCTAATCCGGTAATTGCAATAATATCGCCCGCAGAAGCATTTGGTACTTCATGACGTTCAAGCCCTAAATAGCCTTGAATAATGCCCACTTTACCATTACGGGTTTTGCCATCTGCACCCACAATAGTCACCTGCTGATTTGGCTTAACTGAACCACGCTTAATACGACCTACACCGATAACCCCTAAGTATGAGTTGTAATCAAGCTGAGAAATTTGCATTTGGAAGGCGCCCTCTGGATCAGCAGCTGGCGGTGCAACTTTTTCAATGATTGCATCAAACAAAGCGGTCATATCTTCGCCCTGCTCGTCAGCATCCATAGACGCCCAGCCATTTAGTGCCGAGGCATATACCACATCAAAATCAAGTTGTTCGTCGGTTGCGCCCAAATTATCAAACAAGTCGAAAACTTGATCCATGACCCAATCAGGACGAGCGCCAGGCTTGTCAATTTTGTTTATCACTACGATGGGTTTCAAACCTTGAGCAAACGCTTTTTGAGTAACGAAACGCGTTTGCGGCATTGGACCTTCTTGTGCATCGACTAACAACAGTACCGAATCGGCCATGGACATAACACGTTCTACTTCGCCACCGAAATCTGCGTGCCCAGGAGTGTCGACGATGTTAATCCGATAATCGTTGTAATTAATTGCGGTGTTCTTAGCAAGGATCGTGATGCCACGCTCTTTTTCGATGTCATTGGAGTCCATGACGCGTTCTTCAGAATCGCCGCGACTTTCTAATGTGCCGGATTGCTGTAATAACTTGTCGACAAGGGTCGTTTTGCCGTGGTCAACGTGAGCAATAATTGCAATATTGCGTAACTTATCTAATGCGGTCTGAGGTGCAGACATGGTTTAACTCTCTATCAATAAAGGGTGAAAATGGGCCTGTCCCAATTTCGTGTGCGCGGATTGTACAGGGATTCGGACGAATAAGCGAATAAAACCCAGCTAAATGTTTGTTAATGTTTTATGAATTTCTGGTAAATCTTCGACATGGGTCGTATAGTATTTAAAGGATTTTTTGTCTACATTACGATATCAAGCAACAACTCGACCGCTCTTGCACCAATATGGTACGCTTTGCACTAAAAAGGTGCGAAAAAAAGGTGTGCACATCAAATTTTTCGCAAGTGACCTGACGTAAGCCTTTAAAATTCAAAGGTTGCTATTTGGTATAATTATTGCTTGAATTGCGCTACATGACAAACCGCTTACTGCAAGTCCTGTCGTAGGGTGCGAACACCCAAGAATTTGTGTTTATTTTTGAAAGACTATTGGAGAAAAGAATGTCAATTGAGAAGGCGTTAGAACTGATCAAGGAAAGCGAAGCAAAATTTGTTGATCTTCGTTTTACAGACACTAAAGGTAAAGAACAGCACGTTTCTATTCCTACCCACCAAATCGACGAAGATTTTTTTGAAGAAGGCAAAATGTTCGATGGTTCATCGATTGCTGGATGGAAAGGTATCAACGAATCAGACATGATTCTTATGCCTGACCCAGAAACATTAGTAGTTGACCCATTTGCAGAAGAGACTCAAGTCAACATTCGCTGTGACATCCTAGAACCTACTACGATGCAAGGCTATGACCGTGACCCACGCTCTATTGCCCGTCGTGCTGAAGAGTACCTTAAGTCAACTGGTATCGGCGATACGGTTTTATTTGGTCCAGAACCTGAATTTTTCTTATTCAATGATGTGACATTCCACACGGATATGGCGGGTTCGTTCTACTCTATCGACGATCCAGAAGCAAAATGGAACTCTGGTGCTGAATTTGAAGGCGGTAACAAAGGCCACCGTCCTGGCGTGAAAGGCGGTTACTTCCCAGTACCACCAGTCGATTCTGCACACGACATTCGTGCAGCAATGTGCTTAGTAATGGAAGAGATGGGCTTAACTGTTGAAGCACATCACCATGAAGTAGCGACTGCTGGTCAAAATGAAATCGCATGCTTATTTAACACTATGGTTAAGAAAGCTGACGAAATCCAAATTTATAAGTATGTTGTACACAATGTTGCAGACGCATACGGCAAGACAGCAACCTTTATGCCTAAGCCATTAGTTGGCGACAACGGTTCTGGTATGCACTGTCACCAATCAATCAGCAAAGATGGCAAAAACATCTTCGCAGGTGATGCCTATGCTGGTCTTTCAGAAGATGCATTATTCTACATTGGTGGTATCATCAAGCACGCTAAAGCAATCAACGCATTCGCTAACGCATCTACCAACTCTTATAAGCGTTTGGTACCTGGTTTTGAAGCACCTGTTATGTTGGCATACTCTGCACGTAACCGTTCTGCGTCAATTCGTATCCCGTTCGTAACGTCTGACCGCGCACGTCGTATTGAAGTACGTTTCCCTGATCCAACAGCTAACCCATACCTAGCATTTACTGCAATGTTGATGGCTGGCCTTGACGGAATCAAGAACAAGATCCACCCTGGCGATGCAGCCGATAAAGACTTATATGACTTACCTGCAGAAGAAGCAGCTGCTATTCCAACTGTTGCATCTTCTTTAGAAGAAGCGCTTGCAGCACTAGATGCAGACCGCGAGTTCTTAACTGCTGGTGGCGTTATGTCAGACGACAGCATCGATGCGTACATCGCTCTTAAGTCGGAAGAAGTTGAAAAACTTAACATGACGACTCACCCAGTTGAGTTTGACATGTACTACAGCGTGTAATTTAGAACAAATTACGTATTGTATTTGATACAAAGGCCTGCATTTGCAGGCCTTTTTTATGCCCACCAAGTGCATATTTCCGCTACAATTTAAGAAAGACGGAGAAAACAATGCGCTATATATTAATCTATTTTTTGTATACCTTACATTTTGGCACATTGGCTCATTCCGAGCCTCCAACTCCTACGATTCATATTACTTCGCCAAAACCCCACGAAACCGTGCGCAACAACACTCAAATACTTAACCTAAGCATAGAGTCGCATGTCAAACATATCGCAATGTGGTCAGTACGTTTAAATGGTACTCAAATATACCTTGATGCAGAGATTCCTGAACAACTCTATCCTATCTATCGTGGTACCCATAGCCTTGTCGTAGAAGGATTGGATAATTCTGGCAAGGTAATTGCTGTATCTAATCAGATAATTTTTTATAAGCATCAGGCACGGATCCGATAAGCGTTTCGGAAAAAATATCGAAAAACCGCTCGCGTGATGCACTATTTTGGTGCATAGTACCTACATGAACTTTCAACATCATGCTCAACTATTCGATCATATGATCTCGGCAGTCTTGGTCATCAGCCGAGATATGCAGGTACTGTATGCCAATCAAGCTGCTTTGACTCTACTGAACACCGGCTTAAACCAGTTGTATCGCTTTCATATAAACGAAATCGTAGCGTTTAGTACAGTTAACCAAGACAAAATTAAAGAAGCATTTAATACCCATGAAGGGTTCTCCGAAACTGATATTGAAATTTGTCTTCACGATGAGCGCGTTTTGCGCTTTGATATCGCAGTGACCTACCTTGAGCTTAAAGATGCCCCCTGCTTGATGATTGAAGCGAAACACATCGATCAACAAATGCGAATCAATCAAGAAAGTGTTCAGTTTGCACAGCAACAAGCGGCGAGACAACTTATTCGAGGCTTGGCGCACGAAATTAAAAACCCACTCGGAGGGATTCGCGGAGCTGCACAACTTCTAGGATTGAGTATTGAAGATAAAGAACATATTGAATGTACCGAAATGATCATTACCCAAAGTGATCGACTCCGCAATCTGGTCGATAATTTATTGGGTCCAAATTCCTTGCCTAAAAAAGCATGGAATAATTTACATCAGCCAATTGAATCAGTATATCAGCTGGTCAAAAATGACAATCCATACAACATAAATCTAGTTCGCGACTACGACCCAAGCATACCGGATTTGTATATAGATCCCGATATGTTGCAACAGGCTATTTTGAATATCGTGCGCAACGCCATGCAAGCATTACAAGAATCTGAATCTAAACTTCCCAAGATTCTCATCAAAACTCGGATCGCTCGAAATGAAATAATCCATGGTCGCAAAGAACCTTTGTCAGCGGTTATTTTTGTCTGTGACAATGGCCCTGGAGTGCCTAAGGACATAAAGGACACAATATTTTATCCTATGGTAACGTCTAAGTCCGAGGGAAGTGGCTTAGGATTATCCATCGCACAAACTTTAATTGAACATCACAATGGCAAAATTGAATTAGAGAGTCGTAAAGGCTGGACACAATTTTCAATTTATTTACCGATTAATAAACATGGAGCAACATCATGAGCTATGAACCAGTATGGATATTAGATGACGATAGTTCAATTCGCTGGGTACTACAAAAAGCCCTAATGACTTCAAATATTGAATGTTGTAGTTTTGCCCAACCTCATGATTTGTTATTGCAACTCGAATCCGCTCCGGCGCCACAGGTGATCATCTCGGATATCAAGATGCCTGGTATGGACGGCATCACTTTGCTCGATGAAATCCATAATAAATATCCCGAACTACCGGTTATTATTATGACTGCGCACTCAGACCTAGACAGTGCAGTCAACGCCTATCAACATGGTGCGTATGAATATTTACCCAAACCATTTGATATTACCGAAGCCGTCGCTCTGACCGAGCGTGCTCTATCACATGCTAAAGAGCAAAACAAAAAAGCCGAACCAGTTACCCCAAAAATCGAAACCGACATTATCGGTGCAGCACCGGCAATGCAAGAAGTTTTTCGTGCTATTGGGCGGTTAGCTCGCTCATCCATCAGTGTATTGATCAATGGTGAGTCCGGTACTGGTAAAGAATTGGTTGCAAACGCTTTACATAAACATTCACCTCGTGCCAAAGCGCCATTTATTGCTCTCAATATGGCCGCTATTCCTGCCGACTTGATAGAATCGGAATTATTCGGACATGAAAAAGGTGCTTTTACAGGGGCACAGAATGCCCGACAAGGACGCTTTGAACAGGCCAATGGTGGCACATTATTTTTGGATGAAATCGGCGATATGCCATTGGATATTCAAACTCGACTCTTAAGAGTCTTATCCGATGGTCAGTTTTATCGTGTGGGTGGATTACAACCTGTTTCTGTCGATGTACGTATTGTGGCTGCAACACACCAAAACCTAGAACAACTCGTAGCTGAAAACCGGTTTAGAGAAGATTTGTATCATCGCCTAAACGTCATAAAAATACATATCCCATCATTGAATGAAAGACGAGAAGATATTCCTTTATTAGCCGAACATTTTTTGCAAAATGCTGCCCGAGAACTAGAAGTTGAATGCAAACAACTCATCTCAGAAACGGCTAACAAGCTCAAAGAATTACCCTGGCCTGGGAATGTCCGCCAACTCGAAAATGTATGCCGTTACTTAACTGTGATGGCTTCTTCTAATGATATCTATATCAATGATTTACCCCAGGAATTGTTATCAAGTAAAACAACTCCACAAATGACTGCGATTCGTTCCACTGAAATACCTGTCGATGCTGACTGGGAAACACTGTTAGCACGTTGGGCAGATGAGCAACTTAGTGCCGGTAAAAATGAGATATTAAATGATGCCACACTTGTCTTTGAGCGCATCATGTTAGATCGTGCTTTGGTGCATACTAAAGGACATAAACAAGAAGCCGCGAAACGGCTTGGCTGGGGGCGTAATACGCTGACACGGAAGCTTAAAGAGTTATCAATCGATTAAATATTGATTAAAATACTGGTAAAAATGAAATAAACACAATCACGCCCTAGTGATTGTGTTTCCATTGGCTTCTCTATAGTAAAATCTAGAAAAAACTTTCAGAAAATTGCTATAATCGCGCGAAAGCAAGTAAAACGAGCCCTCTTAGTGTTAGCAATTATCCGCGCCCCGATGTTATTGTTGTATTTTATTGGAATCAACATCGTCTTATTTTTTATTTTCTTAGTTCGCCCTTTTCATCGCAATAATGTAGCAATCGGTGGCAAATGGTACGCCTCCATGTCATGGATTTTCAACGTTAAAGTGGAAGTGGAAGGTCTTGAGCATATTGATCCTGATCAAAACTACATTTGCATTGCCAATCATCAATCGACTTTTGATTTAATGACCACTGCCAAATGTGCATTTGATGGAGTCACTACCATCGGTAAAAAGCAGCTTAAATTCATCCCCATTTTTGGCTTGATTTACTGGCTCAGTGGTAACATTATGATTGACCGCAAAAACTCTGGTCGCGCACAAGATACGTTGAGAGAAACAGCTCGCCAAGTCAATGAGGGCAAGCGCTCTGTGTTGTTTTTTCCAGAGGGTACGCGAAGCTATGGGCGCGGTTTGCTCCCGTTCAAAACAGGTGCAGTACGTATTGCGCAGGCAACCGGTATTCCGATGTTGATGGTGGTCACGTCAACGACACATGACAAAATCCGTTGGAATCGCTGGAATAACGGTGTCGTCAAAGTCCGTTATTACGCCCCAGAGGAGATAAACGACAGCAAGGATATCAAAGGCTGGACTCAATATTTTTATAACGTAATGCATAGTCGCTTAGTTGAGCTTGACGTTGAGACACAAGCTGAGAATCAAGCACTTGGCGTCAAGCCTTAAATTACAATAAACAGGATACCGCATAGCAATGTCAGAAACCAATTTAGCTGAAATCAATGAATGGCGTGCCTTTACTCAAGAATGTGTCGATGCACTCATAGCAGACGGCAGTGATCCCAATGCAACGTATGTGATCGAACATCACTTTGCTGGAGATGATTTTGCTGCATTAGAAAAAGTCGCAGTGGATTTGTTTAAAGCAGGCTTTGAAGTCACCGATGCTGAAGAGATGGAAACTGAAGATGGTGAGGAAGTATTGTGTTTTGATGCGATTATTGAACATCCATTAGACGCAGATAAAATCAACGCTGATTTGGAAACACTATTGGGCATTGCAGATAAGCAAGAGATTGTTTATGACGGATGGGGAACAGAGTTTATTGAACCTTAATTCAGAGTAAAATGACATAAAAAAGGCGCTTTATGAGCGCCTCTTTATTATCTATTCAACTTATAAAGCATCAATCGTACTTTTTTGCTCATTTAATTTGGCTAACTGCATTTCCATCTCTGCGAGTTTTTCGCGCTCTTTGGCAATGACCGCCTCAGGTGCTTTGGCAACAAAACCTTGATTATTTAGTTTGCCTTGAGTACGCGCCATGTCTTTTTCGATCTTCTCTACCGCCTTGGCAATTCGCGCCAATTCAGCTTCTTTATCGATTAGACCAGCCATCGGGATCATCACTTCCATTTCACCCACCAATGCTGTGGCAGATGCTGGGCCTTTATCACCGTCTTCAAGTACAGTAATGGAGCTCAACCGTGCTAACTTACTCAATACCGCTTGTGTTGCAGCCAAGCGTCGTGCGTCCTCTGTACTGACATTTTTGAGCAAAACATCAAGTGGCTTACTTGGCGCAATGTCCATTTCACCACGAATGTTACGAACACCGACAATCACTTGCTTCAACCATTCAATATCACCTGACGCTTGTGCATTGGTTTTGGCTTCATCAAACTGCACAAAAGGCTGAACCATGATGCTTGTATCAGTGCTTTGAACGGCGGTTAAAGGCGCCACACGTTGCCAAATTGTATCAGTGATGTACGGCATGATTGGGTGAGCCAAACGCAATAACTGCTCTAGGGTATTAATCAGCGTATGACGTGTACCGCGTTTTTGCGCGTCAGTGGTTTCCTCTGACTGCAATACCGGCTTAGATAATTCCAAATACCAGTCACAGAACTGATTCCAGGTAAACTCATAAATTGCTTGTGCCGCTAAATCAAAACGATATTCGCCCATGGCTTTTGTGACATCGGTAACAGTATGCTGGAAACGATCAATGATCCATTGATCAGCGAGTGATAACTCAAGCTCACTACCATCACGCCCCGTATCAAACTCTTCGGTATTCATCAGTACAAAGCGGGATGCGTTCCAGATCTTGTTACAGAAGTTGCGATAACCCTCGACACGATTCATATCAAAGTTGATATCACGTGAGGTAGACGCCATCGCAGCAAAGGTGAAGCGCAGTGCATCTGTACCATATGCATTGATACCTTCAGGGAACTGTTTACGAGTGTTCTTTTCAATTTTAGCTGCAAGTTTGGGTTGCATCATGCCAGCTGTGCGTTTCGCAACCAATGGTTCAAGCTCAATGCCATCAATCAAGTCAATAGGATCAAGTACGTTACCTTTAGACTTTGACATTTTATCACCATTTTCATCGCGAATAAGACCGGTGATATAAATCTCTTTGAACGGAATTTTTCCAGTGAATTTCTTGGTCATCATGATCATACGTGCGACCCAGAAGAAAATGATATCAAAGCCTGTTACTAACACAGAAGACGGAACAAACTTTTCTAATTCAGGGGTTTTATCTGGCCAGCCCATCGTCGCAAATGGCCACAATGCTGATGAAAACCAAGTATCCAATACATCTTCATCTTGTCTGAGTGCAGTCGGTGCTGGAATATCGTGTTTTTCACGTACTTCCGCCTCTGAACGGCCGACATAAACGTTCCCTGCATCGTCATACCATGCAGGAATCCGATGTCCCCACCATAACTGACGACTGATACACCAATCTTGAATATTGTGCATCCACTGATAATACGTTTTAGACCAGTTTTCAGGCACAAATTTAATCTCGCCCGTTTCAACCGCTTCAATCGCTGGCTTCGCTAACGACTCAACCGCTACATACCATTGGTCTGTCAAATACGGTTCAATCACGGCACCTGTGCGATCACCACGAGGTACTTTAAGTGTATGGTCTTCTACTTTTACTAAGACGCCTTGCTCATCCAGATCAGCAACCAGTTGCTTGCGCGCTTCAAATCGATCTAACCCACGATACGCTTCTGGTGCGTTATCGTTCATTTTGGCATCATCGGTCAGGATGTTGATCATAGGTAAGTCATGACGCTTACCCATCTCATAGTCGTTAAAATCATGTGCAGGGGTTATTTTGACACAGCCAGTACCAAATTCTGCGTCAACGTAATCATCAGCAATGATTGGGATCAAACGTCCCGTTAATGGCAATTTGATTTCTTTACCGATAAACGATTGATAACGTTCATCATTGGGGTGCACTGCCACAGCGGTATCCCCAAGCATAGTTTCGGGTCTGGTTGTCGCAACGACTAATTCACCCGAGCCATCTGCTAGAGGATAGCGCAGATGCCACATATGGCCGGCTTCTTCTTCGTTTAGCACTTCCAAATCAGATACCGCAGTGTGTAAAACTGGGTCCCAGTTGACGAGACGCTTACCGCGATAAATTAATCCTTCTTCATGCAATTGTACAAACACTTCCTGTACCGCATTAGACAAGTCTTCATCCATGGTAAACGCTTCTCGCGTCCAATCAGGTGAAGTGCCTAGACGACGCATTTGCTGTGTGATCGTGCCACCAGATTGAGCTTTCCACTCCCAAATTTTACTTACGAAATCTTCACGTCCCAAATCATGGCGAGTTAAGCCCTTTGCATTGAGTTGGCGCTCAACGACCATTTGCGTTGCAATACCTGCATGGTCAGTACCACACTGCCACAATGTATCATTACCCAGCATGCGGTTGTATCGAATCAAGGCATCCATGATAGTGTGTTGAAACGCATGTCCCATGTGCAATGAACCAGTTACATTAGGAGGGGGCAATAAGATGCAATAAGGGTCGCCAGTACCTGACGCCTTAAAATAGCCCTTCTCTTCCCATGCCTGATAACATGCTTGCTCAATTGAATGCGGATTGAATGTTTTATCCATGCTGTCTCTCAAAAAATTGGTACGTTGTGTTTTACTCGATGGTGTCACTACTAGACGACATCACTTGCCTTGGCAAATTGCATCTCACACCCTGCTAATTTGCACTGCTTATATCGCTCGCGTGCTGCAGGTTTGAGTGCTTCATCAACTGGCACAAAATCATAAATAGTTTGATACCGATTCGCTTGCGGTATCTCTTGGGCCGATAAGTTTACCACAATACTGCGCAACGCGGACTGTTTTGGCCAAGTAATTTCGACCAAAGCGCCCCCTTTAGGACCTTCTCCAGCAAGATTATGAGCAATAAATCGCTCGGCAGGTAGTTGCCACAATAACTCATCAAACGCTTCGGCTTGTGCTTTATCCGCACACAGGACTGAAAGGCGTTGATTATTACTGTAACATTGAGCAATGAGATAACACGCAAACGCCTGCAAATCAGAGGCAGGCGTTTCGGTATCTTCTAATTGATAAAAAATCGCTTGGGTCATATTACTCTTCAGTACTGATGCCAGCGCGATTGAGTAAGAACTGTGTTAGCATGCTGACAGGACGACCCGTCGCGCCTTTATTTTTGCCACTATTCCACGCAGTCCCAGCAATATCCAAGTGCGCCCAGTTGTACTTTTTAGTAAAGCGCGACAAAAACGCCCCAGCGGTAATCGTTCCTGCTGCACGCCCACCAAGGTTAGTCATATCGGCAAAAGGTGAATCCAACAATGGCTGATATTCATCCCACAGCGGAAGACGCCAGGCTCGGTCAGAGGCTTGCTCAGATGCATTCAATAATTCATGTGCCAATGGGTTATGAGTTGACATTAAACCCGTTGCATGATGACCTAAGGCAATAATACAGGCCCCTGTCAGAGTTGCAATATCAACGACACACTCAGGTTCGTAGCGTTCGACATACGTCAACGCATCACACAATACTAAGCGCCCTTCAGCGTCAGTATTGAGCACTTCGACCGTTTGCCCAGACATGGTGGTCAAAATGTCACCCGGACGATACGCTTTGCCGTCTGGCATGTTTTCACAACCGGCCATGATGCCAATGATATTTAATGGTAAATTCAATTCTGCTACAGCACGCATGACTCCTAATACCGTCGCAGCACCTCCCATGTCATATTTCATTTCATCCATACCAGCGCCTGGCTTAATCGAAATGCCACCTGAGTCAAAGGTTAGGCCTTTACCAACCAAGACAATTGGAGCGTCATCTTCGTTACCCCCACGATGCTCAATGATGCTCATCATGGATTCGTTTTCAGAGCCTCGCCCTACTGCAAGATAACTGTTCATTTTAAGTTCGGTCATCTGCGCTTCATCCACTACGCTGACACTTAAATGGTTAAAGTCTTTCTGTAACTGTTGCGCTTGCTCCCACAAATAGGCGGGATTACAAATATTGGGTGGCATATTTGCTACATCACGCGTGGATTTTACCCCCGCAGCAATCGCAACGCCGTGCTCTATTGCGCGCTCTCCTGCTGAAAGCTCTTTGCGTGTTGGCACATTA
Source organism: Glaciecola sp. (assembly GCA_018623155.1). GTDB lineage: Bacteria > Pseudomonadota > Gammaproteobacteria > Enterobacterales > Alteromonadaceae > Opacimonas. The sequence goes on along the minus strand of JAAZVZ010000021.1, from coordinate 3,408 downwards.
AAGGTGATTTTACGTAATGGACGGCGTGGTTCGCCTTTTTTGGTTTTTAGCTGTAAAAATGTATATAAATTGTGCTGGGTGGCTTCAACCGCGTGTCTGACTTTCCAATAAATATCACGTCCTTTGACGTGTAACTCGGGTAAAAAGCAAACCGCTTCCATTGAGCCCGTTTCATTAAGTGTTTTGATGGTTTTTGCGATGATATCTTTGTATTGGCGCTCATCTAATTCGCGTTCTTTGCCACAGCCAACTAATAATACGCGTTCACTCAGAATGTTAGGAACATGATGCAATAATAGCATCTGCCCTGCTTTGCCTTCTAAATCTCCACGACGCAGGAGACCGCTAATATATCCTTCGCTGATTTCGTCAAGTTGTTCGGCGACGGCTGAAAGTCGACGTGGCTCATAAACGCCGACTACGATACAGGCGCTTCTTTGTTTCTCAGGACTACCACTTTTAACACTAAATTCCATGCACAATTCCTAATAAAAACTTGATTAAAACTCTAGTTTACTTAAAAATTCAACTTTCGCCACTGAAATTCGCACTTTTGTTGAGTCCAATCACCATGATAATTTTTCGCTATCTATTGAAAGAAACACTCAAATCACAAATTGCGATCTTCTTGATCTTAATGGCTATTTTTATCACTTTACGCTTTGTCAGAGTGTTAGGTGATGCTACTGACGGTGAGATACCCGCTAACTTAGTCATCGGATTTTTATCCCTTTATTCACCTGTATTAGCCTCATTAATTCTTCCAATCAGTTTTTTCTTGGGCATCATGGTGGCTCATGGCCGGTTGTATGTTGATTCAGAAATGACGGTCCTACGGGCATGTGGGGTATCCGAATGGTATGTTACTCGAGTAACATTAATTCTCTCCTTGTTGCTCGGGTTGGTCACTGCAACGGTCACTATGGTGGTCGCGCCATTAGCGGTAGAACAAGAATATCAGTTACGCGAACAAGCGGGCGCAAAATCAGGTATCGCCGCAATTATTCCGGGGCGATTTCAACAAACAAATTCATCCGATGTGGTGATTTTTGTGCATGATGTGGATACTGCCGAAAATCAACTACGCAAAATTTTCCTGTCCAGCGTGAATACTAAAACAGATGAAACCATACAATTAGTTTATGCCGAATCAGGTGATATTGAAGTCTTATCTGACGGTACACAGCTTTTAACGCTCTATAATGGTCAACAGACTATTGGAGAGCTTGGCTCAAAAGCTTATCAATCAATTGCTTTTGATACTTATCGAATTCAAGTTGGAGAGCGCCTACCAGAACAAGTCAGACGTAAGATTGCAGCGACCCCGACGCCAGAGTTACTGCACAATTTAGACCCTGCTGCAATCGCAGAATGGCAATGGCGCTTGGCCATCCCACTTTCATTACCATTTTTAACCCTATTGGCCGTTCCGCTTAGCTCAGTTAATCCACGTCAAGGCCGATTTGGTAAATTACTTCCTGGCATATTATTGTATTTAGGATATTTCTTATTACTGATGTCTGCACGACGTGCTTTAGAGGAAGGTAAATTACCCGAACAAATCGGCCTTTGGTGGGTACATGGCATTATACTTTTTATTGGTTTTGTGTTGATCTCACGTCAACGCAGTACTGGCGTAAAGGTGCGTAAAATAATGAAAGGAGCCAAATAAGCATGTTTTCCATTATTGACATATATATTGCTCGCACTCTACTTGGTACGGTGTTTGTGACATTGACGACTCTGGTTGGGCTCAGTTCATTAATTAAATTTGTTGAGCAACTACGCAAAGTAGGCGAAGGTGATTATGATTTGGTCGTTGCGGGCATTTTTGTTTTGTATAGTATTCCTCGTGAACTGGAGCAATTTTTCCCCATGGCAACTCTCATTGGAGGTTTGATTGGTATGGGAGTGTTGGCCAGTAATTCTGAACTGGTTGTGATGCAAGCAGCCGGGATGAGTAAATGGAAAATCATTCAATCTGCGATGAAATGTGCCGTTATCATGGTACTCATTATTCTTCTCATTGGAGAGTTTCTGACCCCTGCAAGTGAAACTAAAGCCAAGCAAATTCGCAACGAAGCATTATCAAGAGGGCAGATCTTCACAGGTAACAAAGCGGCGTGGACAAAAGATGGTTCGGATTTTGTTCAGATTGGAAATGTTTTTGACCAAAATGTACTCGGTGATGTCACGCTTTACAAATTTGATGAATCATTGTCTTTGCAACAAATCATTCGAGCTCAAAGAGCTGATTTTGTCGAAGACTCATGGACTTTAAAAGATGTGCAAATCACCTATTTTAATACTAATTCAATTAGCACAAATCACGTTTCATTAATTGAATGGAAAGCTGGTCTCACTCCGGAAAAATTAAGTGTGGCTACTGTTAAGCCAGAGGCGTTATCGATTCGCGGACTCGCCGAGTATATTGAATATCTAGAAAACAACCAGCAAGATGCCAAACGCTATGAGTTAGCCATGTGGCGCAAGATCATTCAGCCCATCTCTGTATGTGTAATGTTACTTATGGCCTTCTCCTTTATTTTCGGTCCTTTGCGCTCAAGTTTAATGGGCTCTCGAATCATATTTGGCACCTTAACAGGATTTGGTTTTTTTATTGCCAACGAAGTATTCGGTCCATTCGCACTGGTATATAACATCCCTGCTTTCTGGGGAGCCTTATTACCTTCAGTATTATTTACTGGTATTGCGTTAATGCTATTGCGCCGCCAATAGGTATATCTCAACGCCAGTTTTTATGATCGTTTGCGGACTTTGTTAATAGCAACATTTCAGTTTGGGAGGCACGGTCTTGAAGGGCGAGTTTATGTTTGCGGTCAAACAAGCATAACAAAGTCCCTAAGCCCAAGAGTGATGTGAATAATCGCACCCATAGACGTAATAGGGTAACGGGTTCATCAACTGTACTATACAAACGCAAACGCCAAGCGCGCATTCCAATGGTTTGTCCGCCTTTGGCCCAGAACCACATGAAAAAACCAATAACCCAACTCACAGTCCAAATTGTAAAAAACACCTTATAGGTAACCGAAGATGATGATAAATCCGTCAGTTCGGTAAATTCTTGACCATACCAGCCAAACTTAAAGCCAAATAACGCGAATAGGGTAAAAACGATGGCTGCGATCATGAATACCGCAGTTGCTACTAGGCTGTCATACACCATGGCAGCTAGTCGGCGTAAGAAAGTTGCGCGTGGAAAATCATCGATATCTAGAGGTGAATTACTGGTGCTCATAACGTTTGGTAAGATTTTTTTTGGTAGTTTACAACAAATTGCTTGCGTGTGCAGATTCGATCGCTATAATTCACGCACCAATTCGGTAAATCCATATCTTCAGTGCCAGAGTGGCGGAATTGGTAGACGCAGCGGATTCAAAATCC
>JAAZVZ010000055.1 GCA_018623155.1 Glaciecola sp. | reverse complement strand
ACATTACCCTTTAATGTAGTGAATGTCGATAAGACGTTATTTGAGCTCTCGCATGGAGATGAGCACACCATTATTACTCTGTCCAATGGTGTAGGGGCTAATTGATATCTCAACATTATGCCCATTTTCAGCTTTGGTAATTTGATGGACACTATCACCGCCGTTGTTAACGCTGTTTATAAGTTCGTGCAAACCTTCAAATTCGAACTTGATTGACAAATCCATGAATGGACGATTCAAATCGAAGTCCATGATATTTATAAAGTTCGTCATTGGGCGAGTATAACGACGAATGCGCAAATCAGAATCCAAGAACAACACGGCAAGCTCTGTGGCAGTTAATAAATTCTCTAAGTCATTGTTAATATCAGTTAGTTCGACAATTTTTTGTTGATACTCGCTGTTTACTGTATACAACTCTTCGTTAACCGATTGCAATTCTTCGTTGGTTGATTGCAACTCTTCGTTTGCCGCCATGAGTTCTTCATTACTCGACTGTAATTCTTCACTAGTGGTATCCAAATCCTCTAATGCCTCACGATACATACGCTGACATTCAACAAGCGAAATATCGAGTTCCATAATTCGTTGCTGGGTTTGTTCATCTGGGGTATAAACTACGTCAGTAACTGGATTACTACTTACTGTTTCTTCAATAAAGCTGATGGCGATGTATTTTTCGACTTCATCATCTTCGGTAAAGGTATAGCAGTTCAAACCATAGTTTTTTAGCATGCCGTCGTTGTCTTTTTCGCGGAACACACTTTCTATTAATATGCTTATGTCTTCCCTAATTACTTGGTGTGCAGCAGACAAAACGTGACTGGTTAATTCAGGAATCAAAATATCAGCAACATCGTTAGTGACTTCACCGGGCTTAAGTTTTGTCGTGAAAATCGACGTATCCCCGTAGCTGTATACCAGTTGTAGTTTGGAATCGATGATAAACGTAGGCGGAATATAACGTGCTTGTAATGACTTTATTCCTATCGAGCGATTGCGCGCCTTAATCGCACGTTTGTTGATACGTTCGATATATTGTGGAATGGTTTTTGGTTCATACCCACCGCGACGGATCCCTTGCGTGGTAATCGATGAAACAGGGATGCGTAAATCTTGGGTTTTTTGGTATACGCGCAATTTTGAGTCAATGGTGTGGAAATAGTTTGAGAAATTTCCTGGGGATTCAGCGCTACCAAGCACCATGTAGCCATTTTTCTTGAGTGCAAAATGGAAAAATGCGAGCGCTTTTTGTTGTGCTGGGCTCTGTAAATAAATCAATGTATTACGACAGCTAACCAAATCCATGTTCGAGAATGGCGGGTCTTGAATGACATTGTGTGTGGCCAATACAACCATTGAGCGTAGCTCTTTAGTCACTTGGTAATTTCCATCAGAAAGGGTCTGGAAGTAGGTGCTTAAGTACCTACTGGGCACCTCATTGGAGATGCCAGTAGGGTAAATTCCGGTCGCTGCGTATGCGACAGCGGACTGATCAATGTCTGAAGCAAAAACCTTGATTTGACGCTCTAAGCCAAGTTCTCGAATTGTACTGTCAAATAACATGGCTATTGTGTAAGCCTCTTCACCGGTGGAGCAACCCGTACACCATACGCGGATAGGGTCCTTCGGAGTACTTTCCATTACTAGAGGTTTAACAACGTCTTCACGTATCTTGTCCCATAACTCTTTGTCACGGAAAAACTGAGTGACACCAATGAGTAGATCTTGTTTAACCAATTCGATTTCATTTTCGTTTTCTTGTAGGTATTCCCAATACTCTTGCAACGAAAGTTTATTGTTAATGCTCATACGGTGCTCAATACGGCGAGCAACCGTGGATTCTTTGTAAGCTTTAAAGTCTAAGTCCGTTTGTTTTTGGATGAGTTGGAGGATCTGTTCCAAAATGCCTGTATTCTGTGATAAATGAAACTTGAATTTGTCAGTAGTGGTCGCAGTTAATGGATGCGAGATAAAGTTTTTGATGTACTTTGGCATCTCAGTGACCTTTAATACAAAATCCACTGAGCCCGTGTTTATCGCATTTTGTGGCATGCCATTAAATTGTGCTTCTTCAGGATCTTGTGCAATGACCATCGCCCCGGCTTCTTTTAATGCCTGAATGCCTCGACAGCCATCTGAACCAGTTCCGGATAAGATAATACCAACCGCTTTATTTTGTGAATCTTCTGCAAGAGTCCTGAAAAACTCATTGATGGGTAAGTTGATGCGATTGTCAGGTGGCAGTTCAGATAAGTAAATCTTACCATCAGTTACTCGCATAAGTTTACCGGCAGGAATCAAATAGACTGTGTCGGCGAGTAACGTTTCACCTTCAGTCGCTTGATGAGTTGGCATGTTCGTTTGCTTTTTGAGGAGTTCGTCCATCATACTCTTGAAGTCGGGTGACAAATGTTGCACCACAACAAAAGCACAACCCAAATCATCGGGTAAAGCATCAAATAAACTTTCTAAAGCCTCGAGGCCACCAGCTGAAGCCCCGATAGCGATAATGTGAGAAGGGGGAGGGCCTGAACGAGATTCATCTTGCATCGATATATCCTAATCTATATTTTTTTTTATGTTCTTAAAATAGCATACGACCTCAAATTCTGCACTATTTAGGTAATAAATATTCTAATTTTTACAGTGGCATCATAGCGTTACAATCGACATGGGGACGCTAAAGATAAATGTCGAACCGACACCCACAAGTGACGAAACCTTGATTTCACCTCCCATTGATTCTGCGATACTTTTACAAATCGCTAAACCTAATCCGGTCCCACCAAAGTTGCGAGTGATTGACTCATCAGCTTGTTTAAAGGGGTCAAAAATCGAATTCAACTTGGCAGCAGGGATGCCAATGCCTGTATCTTTTACACTGATGGATACATTTTCTGTATCGCCAGAAATACGCAATAAAACGGAACCTGTTTGAGTAAACTTGATGGCATTTGCCAAAAAGTTATTGAGAACTTGGTTGATCCTGCCGGGGTCTGTACTGCGTTTAGGGTGAAAGCCTGGTGAGATT
>JAAZVZ010000054.1 GCA_018623155.1 Glaciecola sp. | reverse complement strand
TGTTATTTCATTCTTCACATGGCATAATTGCTATATAACATACCAAAAAAGAAGTTCATGGCTATTCAGCGTTTAGCAATTTTTTTCTTGCGTTCTATTGTGATTGGCAGCATTGTTGCAGTCTTGATATTGTTATTGGTGCCTGAGCTTCGTCATGGCAGTGGGATCGACATCCGTAACCTGTTTAACGCTGAGTCGACACCAAAACGCGCCAGTTACCATGAAGCAATTTCTCGTTCTGCTCCATCGGTTGTCAATATCTACTCAGTCAGCATTGAATCGAATGGATTTTTAAGCAATAGCTCGCGTGAACGCACGAACTTAGGCTCTGGTGTCATCATGACAGACGACGGGTATATTTTAACCTGTCACCATGTAATCAATGGCGCTGCGTCTATATTTATTGCGTTGCAAGACAGTCGTTTGTTTGAAGCGCAAATCGTTGGATATGATTTATTTACCGATTTAGCGGTACTCAAAATCAATGCCGATAACCTCATCCCCATACCACAGTATTTGGATCCAAAAGTCAAAGTCGGCGATGTCGTCATGGCCATTGGTAATCCTTACAATCTTGGCCAAACCATCACTCACGGTATTATCAGTCGAACCGGTCGCAACGGATTAGCAAATTATGTCGATTTTATTCAAACTGATGCCGTGCTCAATCAAGGTAATTCGGGGGGGGCACTGGTTGACTCTGAAGGGTATTTACTTGGTATCACAAACGCGAACTTTCGTACCTTAGATGCGCAACGCCGAGTACTCAATGTAGATGGAATTAACTTTGCAGTGCCCTACCCATTAGCTTTACGAGTAATGCAAGAACTTATCTCAGATGGCAAAGTCACTCGAGGTCAATTAGGTTTTTCTGGTAATGAATTTACGGGGCAAGAAGGGATCATGATCACCAATGTGAGCTCCAATAGCCCTGCAGATTTAGCCGGTCTACAAGTTGGCGATGTGCTTTTGGCGATTGATAATGAACGCATCACAAGTGCCAGTAAAGCACTTGATATGATTGCCGAAACGCCGCCTGGGACGTTACTGCAACTCAGTATTCTTCGGAATGACAGTCCTTTGATGATCCAAGTAACTGTTGGTGAATTACAGGCAGTGTCACGATGAGTAATGATGCGTTGGTGGTCTTGGTTTCACCCAATGGTGACATCATTGGTACACAAGAAAAGTTAGCCGCACATCAGGACAATGCTCTGCATTTAGCTTTTTCAGTCATGCTGTATCGTAAAACCTCTATAGGTATTGAAGTGTTGATGCAACAAAGAGCCCTAGACAAATACCATTCAGGGGGTCTTTGGGCCAACACATGTTGTTCACATCCACTGCCTGAAGAAGCTATCAAAATGGCAGCGCAACGACGCATTGCTGAAGAACTCAACATCACAAGTTTGATAGAGTGGCATATCTGTGGTGAGTTTATTTATCAGGCGAGTTTTGCCAATGGATTACATGAACACGAGCTCGATACGGTGCTTATCGGTGAATTTAACGAAGCGCTACCCACAGTCAATCCCGATGAAGTTGCTCAACTAAAATGGTTCAAGCTCAAAGAACTCAATCAAGAGGTTTCTGATTCACCACAACAATTTGCTGTATGGGTGCCTTTTGTTTTAGCTAAGGTCAACGAGTCGCTGGCGGCGCTTTAACTTGTTATAGCGCCACCTATCGTTCTAGATTGCAAAGGATTGTTCGTCCATCCATGCTTTTAGTACATCGACATCGTTCGCAATCGCCGCTTCCAAATCATCCACCCACTCATTGACATTCTCCCACCATGCTGGGTGATCGCCTTGCTGAATTTCATTAGCAATACGCTGAATGCGAATTAAACCCAGTGAACTTGCCGCACCTTTTATCTTGTGTGCTTGAGAGCAGACTTCGTCTTTTTCTTTCGCCGTAAGATTCGTTTGTAAAATCTCAAGGTACTCTGGGATTTTTTCTTCAAACACAGCCAAACTCGTTGTCACCATCTCTGCACCTATTGTGTCGGCAAGGGTTGTGACCAGTTCAGTATCCATAATGTTTTCCAGACCTTTACCAGTTTCTGGCTCTTCAACTGGTAACGCAGGAAATTCTTCGACGGTATCACCAAATAATTCATTAAAGACCTGTATGACTCGAGATTTTTTAATGGGTTTCGCAATGACATCATCCATTCCATTTTGTAGGTATTCTTCGCGCTTTTTGATCACATTTGCGGTCAACGCTACAATCGGAGTCTGCATGACCAGATCTTCATGGATCACGGTATCCGCGACATCAAATCCTGTCATATCCGGCAATTGAATATCGAGTAAAATCAAATCGTATCGAGTGGAGCGAATTTTGTCTATCGCTTCTCCACCGGTCATTGCCACATCGACATGCATGCCGAGCTTTTCTAACAATGCCTTGGCCACCATGACATTAAGCTCAATATCTTCTACCAATAAAATATTGAGCCCACTGACTTCAAGTTCTTCACGGACTCGTTCTTGTTGGCTGATTTCAAGAGGGATTTCAACGATAAAGCGCGTACCTTTTCCGACTTCAGAGGTCACTTTTATAGAACCATCCATGCGCTCAACCATTTCTTTACAAATTGCTAAACCAATGCCCGTACCGGTTGCAGATTGATGATCTGGATGATCAACCTGGTAATACATGGCAAAAATCTTATCAATATCTTTTTGTGGAATACCGACACCAGTATCCTCAATGATAAAACGTATATTCGCTTTCGAATTATCAATATTACTGGATTCAATGCTCAGAGAAACATGTCCCTTAGGCGTAAACTTGACCGCATTGAACAATATATTCCACAGTATCTGGCGCAGTCGAGTGCCGTCCACCATGACGTATTTGGGTAATGGCTGATGGATAATGGTTCGGAATCCGAGATTTTTATCTGCAGCAAGTAGTTTGATAACACTGCCTAACTCTTCCGTAAACTTGGTCGGAGACAATGTTTTATAAGACAACTCAATTTTGTCTCGTTCCAATTTGTCTAAATCAATAATATCGTTAAAAATATTACC
>JAAZVZ010000053.1 GCA_018623155.1 Glaciecola sp. | reverse complement strand
TGATGGATACATTTTCTGTATCGCCAGAAATACGCAATAAAACGGAACCTGTTTGAGTAAACTTGATGGCATTTGCCAAAAAGTTATTGAGAACTTGGTTGATCCTGCCGGGGTCTGTACTGCGTTTAGGGTGAAAGCCTGGTGAGATTTCAATATCGAGCTTTAATGGTTTTTGTAATTGTAATTTAAACTTATCAATAGCATTTTTGCCTAAGTCAGTAATGTCGACAGCGATATTTTCAAGTGCCATTTCATGGGAGTCAATTTTAGATAAGTCGAGAATATCATTAATCAGCCTGAGGAGATCATTTGACGACTGCATGGCCATTTCGATGAGACTTTGCGAGTCTGCATCCAAATCATAACTTTGTAGGATTTGTAATGTACCCATAATCGTATTCATTGGAGTGCGGATTTCGTGACTCATATTGGCTAAAAAACGGGTGCGAGCATCCGTCGCATCCTGTGCCTTAATCATATTTTCTTGTGCAAGCGTAGCCTGATTGACAATTTCTTGCTGGATTAATTCACTTTCAGTGGTATCAACACAGGTTCCAACGATACGATAATTTTGACCAACTTCATCTATGTAAAACTGAGCATTGATTTTGATAAATACGATACGGCCGAGGCCAGTCATTATTCTAGAGGTAATCAGGAGGGTGTTGTTTTCTAACATTCCTCTACTACCCAGGTTAAAATTTTCAACGAACTCCTTGCGATCCTCTGGGTGGATCATATCCAACCAAGAACTAAAACCTCGAATATCATTGGTTGATACGATATCAAAAAGTACAAACATAGAATGATCCCAATACAATCTATCGCTTGAAACATGATAATCCCATGTCCCAGTATTAGATGCGTAAAGGGCAAGATTTACGCGTTCACGGAAAAACGCACTGTCCTCTTGTTCTTTTATTTCTAATGATACATCTTGAGCCGTACCAAATCGTCTCTGGATTATGCCATCGACAAATTCACCAGTCATAGACAGTTTGATATTTTTTTGTTTATTTTTTGCTGTGCAGATTGTGGTAATCAGTTCAAAGGGTTTTTGAAATCTTTCCAACTGCTTCAAGGCACAAGTGATTTTTTTGATATCATCGGCATTGAAAAAAATCGAGTGTTGTTCGATGACTGGGGAGTAATTCTCAATATCACAGTCAAATACTTGATACATTCCTTGCGACCACAACATCTCACCAGACACATAGTTAAATTCAAAGGAACCCAGTCTTTGTGAATCTTCTATGAACTTATTAAGTTTTGAATGAGGTTGCATTAAATCCATTTACTTGTCTGTTTATTGTGACTTAATTCATCGACGCTTACAGCACATAATTCGGCAAACGTTTCAAGAAAAAACTCGACTTCAGGCATGTCTTTAGCAAAGTTTTGAATCATTATTGATAAGCGTTCAGCGACATGATCAAACTCGTGATTGCCAAATCGAAGTTCGTCTTTTGCTTTGAGATAAGCTGAGAGTAAATCTGCTGCTTTAACAATTTGCTTGTATTCTGGGTCTACATTATTTTGGATCAATAAAGAATCGAATAGCGGTTGTAATTTAGGGGGTAATGTTGCCAGACATTCTTGTTCAGCAAGTGCTTCTAGTTTTTTGAATTCAGCAGTGAGGGCAGGATTATGATATTTGGTTACGTGGTTGATATCCTGAAGTTTGGTTTCTGAAACCTCATGGTAGAGTGCGGTTGTTGCGACCTTGTCAGGATTAATATTACCGCCGAAATACGTGTTACGGATGACCGCAAGCAGATGCGCAATCACGGCAACTTGGTGTGAATGCTCAGCGACATTCTCAGACTTTATGCTGTGCATCAATGCCCAACGCTTGATTAATGGCATTCGCAAAATCCAAGCTAAAAAAGCACTTTGCTGTTTCATCATGTTACTTAACCTTGTTGATAAGTAGAAAAGAAACGTTCAAGTCGAGAAAAAGCGGAAGTTAAGACATCAGTATGAGGTAAAAACACTAACCTAAAATAACATCCTTCATTCAAATTAAAAGCCCCGCCGTGAACTAGTAACATTTTTTCTTCTTGGAGTAAGTCAAAAATCATTTGTTCGTCATTGTGAATGCGAAACTTTTTAGCATCGACCTTAGCAAATGCATATAAAGCACCCATGGGTTTAACACAAGTAATGCCATCTATAAGATTGAGCTTGTCATATGCTAGGTTTCGCTGTTGTAATAATCGACCACCATCATGGACGAGATCGTTTATAGATTGATAACCCCCTAGCGCGGTTTGAATTGCGTGTTGACATGGCACATTGGCACACATTCGCATAGACGATAACATATTCAAACCGTTGATGTATTCTCGTGCAATGCGTTTATTTCCGGAAACTACTAACCAGCCAGCTCGAAACCCAGCTACGCGATAATTTTTGGATAATCCTGAAAACGTCACCATAAATAAGTCATCAGCCAAAGACGCGATACAGGTATGTTGAGCTTCATCGTATAAAATCTTGTCATAGATTTCGTCACTAAAGATGACTAAATTATGCTCTCTTGCAATGTCAATTATGGATAATAGTAATTCTTTAGAATATACCGCACCAGTCGGGTTGTTTGGGTTGATTAGGACTATCGCTTTGGTATTTGGGGTAATCTTAGAACGAATATCGTCTAAATCTGGAAACCAATTTGCTTGTTCATCGCATCGGTAGTGAACGGGGGTACCTGATGAGAGACTCACAGCAGCCGTCCACAAAGGATAATCTGGTGCAGGCAGCAATACTTCGTCCCCATTGTCGAGCAAAGCTTGCATCGACATCATGATCATTTCGCTAACGCCGTTTCCAATAAACACGTCATGTGCTGTGATGCCCATGACGGCTTTTTGTTGGTAATATTGCATCACTGCCACTTTGGCTGCATAAATACCAGTTGCTTCAGAATACCCTTGAGCAGATGGTAAGTTATAAATGACATCTTTTAAGATATCATCGGGTGCTTCGAAGCCAAAAGGTGCAGGGTTACCGATGTTTAACTTTAGAATACGGTGGCCTTCTTCTTCCATGAGTCTTGCTTTTTC